>JAWWBD010000001.1:0-38619 GCA_033721115.1 Woeseiaceae bacterium
CGCGGGCAGGCACTCCGCAGGCCCGCCCCGCCACCGAAGAGGTCAAGGTCATCGGGCTGCGCCGCATCATCGCCGAGCGCATGGCCCAGGCGACGCGCGAGATCCCGCACTTCACCTACGTCGAGGAAATCGACGTCACCGAGCTCGAGGCCCTGCGCCGCCACCTGAACGCGAAACAGGACGACGCCGACCGGCGCCTCACGCTGCTGCCGTTTCTCGGCCTCGCCCTGGTCCGGGCCTTGCGGG
The DNA here is from genome assembly GCA_033721115.1 of Woeseiaceae bacterium. Classification (GTDB taxonomy): domain Bacteria; phylum Pseudomonadota; class Gammaproteobacteria; order Steroidobacterales; family Woeseiaceae; genus UBA1847. Next base: position 247 of record JAWWBD010000001.1, read on the forward strand.
AGTTCCCGCAGTGCAATGCAACCTACGACAAGGACCGGAACGTGATCATCCGGCACGGGCCCGTGCACCTCGGCATCGCGACCCAGACCGGCGACGGCCTGAAAGTGCCCGTCGTGAAAGATGCGGACCAGTTGACCCTCGACGAACTCGCGGCGGAGATCCGGCGCGTGTCGGCCGCCGCGCGCGACAACAGCATCCGGAAGAACGAACTGACGGGCTCGACGATCACGATCACCAGCCTCGGCAGGCTGGGCGGCATCGTCTCGACGCCCGTGATCAACCTGCCCGAGGTCGGCATCATCGGCGTGAACCGGGCCGTGGAGCGGCCGGCCGTCATCGACGGCCAGGTCACGGTGCGCCGGATGATGAACCTGTCGTCGTCATTCGACCATCGCTTCGTCGACGGCTACGACGCCGCCGCGATGATCCAGCGCATCAGGGAAATGCTGGAACACCCCGCGACAATATTCCTGCCCTGACTGCGCCGACCTCGCCGGTCTCGAGGAACACCTGTACCGGGCACAGCGAATCGAGCCTGAGCTCGCGCGTGTTGCGCAATCCGAGTTGCGCGTACTTTTCAATTAGCCGCTCCTCGTTCGCGATCGAGTAGAGCTCGGGCCGTTCCCAGTACTGCGGGCAGAACTCCAGCAATCGCCGCCGCATGTGCGGGTACAGGAGCGCGTCGTAGTGATTGACGTTCAGCGCCTCGTCCCAGTACTCGTTGACGTGGTCAGCCCAGTCGAACGCGCGCTGGACGACCCAGCCACCGCCCTCCCAGCGGAGTATTGCCGGCTTGCCCGGGACGATATCGTCCTCGAACAGGCTGCGGTAGAAGCGGTGGCCCTCGTAATTCGCGACGAGGTCCGCGTTCGAGTAGGCCCCCGTCGTCATGCGACCGAAGATCGCCCGCTCCGTGTAGGCGGAACGCTCGGCCGCCTTCGCCTCCGAACCGTAGCGCCGCCAGCGCTTGTAGAACTTGCGCCCCTGCGACAGGAAATGCCCGATCTTGTCCGAGCCGACGAATTGCCCGTTGAGCAGGATCGTATCGCCGACGCCGAAGAGCTTGGTCACGCGCGTCGCCCAGGGCGGGTGACCGGAGAGAATGCTGCCGTAGCGCGGCACGGGAAGCTTTTCCACCTCGTCCGAACGCATGGCCCAGCGCTCGAGCCTGTCGACCCAGTGGTGGCCGCCGATTTCGTGATAGATCGCGCTGACGAACGCCCATTCGTCACGGCCGCCCTCCCAGTCGGCGGCAATGCCCGCGATCGTCTCGTTGACCCGCGCGTTCAGCACGGCCGTCGAATCCGCGATGGGCACGCCGCGGTTGGTCACCTGGTCGGTCTCGTACGCCGCCCCGGGAATCGCGACGCACGCTGCGGCCGCCGCGACGGCGGCCCTGCGCATCAGCCTGGCAGTCCGCTCAATCAAAACGCCGCGTGATGTTGGCGAGCACGGTCCGGCGATCGCCGCCGCCGACCTCTACCGTGGTCTCCCAATTGCCCGCGAAAGTTGCGTGCATGCCGAAACTGAGATTGAAATCTTTCGCCTGCGACAGGTCGACCGCGAAGTCGAGCGGCACGGGGTTGGTCAGCGGCGGCGGCAACGGCACGAAGGGCCCCAGATCGAGCGCGATCGTGCCGCTGTGGGTTTCTTCCGCGTCGATGATGTAACCGCCGATCCAGAATTCCGTGTTGTCGCCGAAGCGCGCCCCGATGCGCGGCTGCAGCGTCGTGGCGTCGACGCTGGAGTCGAACTGGCCGCCGAGATCGGTGTCGGTCACCGTGCCCGTAACCGAGGCGAACCAGCGCTCGCCGCCGATGGCGACCGTGATCCCGCCGCCGTACACGTCGCCGTCGTAGTCGACGGTCAGCGAATTGGCCTCCGGCGGCAGCGGCAGCCCGAGGACGCTGAGGTCGATGTGCGTCTCACCGTCGATGCGACCGTAGATCGCGAACACGTTCAAAAACGGGAACACCCAGACGTCGAATTTGAGGTCCGTATGGCGAACGTCGTTCTCGATCGGCAGGATGCCGGGGTCGGTAATCGGCAGGACCGGCGGCGCGAAGCTCAGGAAGTCGAGCTGGTAGGGCTGGGACATCTCGAAATAGTCGAGCCCGATGCCCCAGGTCGCGGGCAGCACCCGGTCGCCGGCCAAGTCGTTGCCGAACAGCGCGTCCGCTTGCGCGACGGGCGCTGCAAAAGCGAGGCCGGCCGCAAGGATTTTGGTGATTCGCATCGCGTTCTCCCCCGATAGTTCCCACGCGGCGCGGCTCGCAGGCGGCAGGAGCCGGGCCGGCCCCAATATACCACCGGCTGCCGGCGCGGACGGTGGCGAAACCGCAGAGCCGCTGCCAGCCGGCCCTTTATGTCGCATAATCCCCGCTCCAAGGCGTTGACGGGAGCATAGCGACGATGACGGGCAATACGGTTCGGCTCGAAGCGCCCTACCTGCTGTTCATGGGTGCGGTCGCCGACGACGGGCACGGCAAGACCGGGCAGGGCATAGCCTACTGGCGACCCGAACTCTGCGCCGGCCAGATGCGCCTGCCGGGCTGCGAGGTGGACCTCGGCCTGCCGGAACTCGACGTCGAGGGCGCCGCCGCGGCGGGCGTCCGTACCGCCATCATCGGCATTGCGTCGACCGGGGGCGTGCTCCTCGATGAGTGGATGCCGGCGCTGACCGGCCTCGCCCGCGCCGGTATCGACATCGCCGCGGGCACGCACAAACGACTCTCCGATTCCCCCGAGCTCGTCGAAGCCGCGAAAGCGGGCGGCGCGCGGCTCGTCGACGTCCGCAACCCGCCGCGCAACCTGCCCGTCGGCAGCGGGGTCCGGCGCAGCGGCCGGCGCGTGCTCGCGGTCGGCACTGACTGCGCCGTCGGCAAGAAGTACACGGCGCTCGCGCTGCACCGGGAGCTCGAGGGGCGCGGCGTCGACGCGGACTTCCGGGCCACGGGGCAGACCGGCATCATGATCGCCGGCCGCGGCATCCCGATCGACGCGGTCGTCGCCGACTTCGTCTCCGGCGCCGCCGAGGTTCTTTCGCCCGCGGCGGCGGACGATCACTGGGACGTGATCGAGGGCCAGGGCGCCATCCTGCACCCGAGCTACGCCGGCGTGACCCTCGGGCTCCTGCACGGCTCGCAGCCGGACGCACTCGTCCTGTGTCACGACGCGACGCGCGACAAGCTGAAAGGCATGGAAGCCGACTTCCCGATCCCGCCGCTCGACGAGCTCGCGAACCTGCTGCTCGCGCTCGCCCGCCCCGTGAATCCGGACTGCTTCTGGGCGGGGATCAGCGTCGACACCTCGGACTTCGACGATGCGAGGCGTGCGGATTACCTTGCCGGGCTGGAGGATCGCTACGGCGTGCCGGCCGGTGATCCCGTTGCCGGCAACATCGCGAACATCGTTGATCGCCTGCTGGAACAATGCCGATGAAACGCCGGGTCGCCAATCACATCGAGAACTGGCTCGCGCTGATCCCGTTCCGCATTTCGCGGCACACCTGGGATGACTTCCCCTGCGTCGTCTGCGAGATCGAACAGGATGGCTGCATCGGCCGCGGTGAGGCCCTCGGCGTCTACTACCTCGACGAGGATGACCGCAAGCTGCTCGCCCAGCTGGACGCGATTGCGCCGGAGTTGGCAAAGGGCGCCGGTCGCCGCGAACTGATGGACCTGCTGCCCCCGGGCGGCGCACGCGCGGCCGCCGACGCCGCGCTCTGGGATCTCGAGGCCCAGCTGTCGGGCGTATCGGCCTGGGAGTCGGCGGGCGTGCGCCCCGACCCGGTCGAGACCGTGTTCACGATCGGCCTGGAGGCGGAGCCCGCGGCAATGGGCGCGCGTGCCGCGGCGGCGACCGATCTCGACCTGTTCAAGATCAAGCTCAACGACGATCGCCCCGTCGAACGCATCGCGGCGATACGCGAAGCGCGCCCCGACGCGCGGCTCGTCGTCGACGTGAACGAAGGCTGGGAGTTCGAACAACTGGCCGAGGTCGCGCCCGCGCTCGCCGGGTACGGCGTGAGCATGATCGAACAGCCGCTCAAGCGTGGCAACGATGCGGCGCTCGACGGCTTCGAGTATCCGCTGCCGCTCTGTGCGGACGAGTCCTGCCAGCACCTTGGCGAGCTCGACGAAATCGCGGGGCGCTACCAGATGATCAACATCAAGCTCGACAAGTGCGGCGGCCTGACGCACGGCCTCGAACTTGCCGCTGCCGCGCGCGAACGCGGCCTCGGGCTGATGGTCGGTTGCATGGGCGGCACTTCGCTGTGCATGGCGCCGATGCACGTGCTGGCACAGCTTGCCGACTTCGTCGACATCGACGGGCCGCTCCTTCTGAAGAACGACCGCCCCGGCGGCTTCCGCTACGAGCGTGGCAAGGTATCGCTGCCGGCGCGGCGCTTCTGGGGTGTGGCGAGTTCCGGTGAAGATCGCTGATCGCGGCCATGGGCCGCTCCTACGATCTTCGGTACAGGCGACCCACGGCCGCGACCCAACCCGCCTGTAGGAGCGGCCCGTGGCCGCGACCGCCGCCTCAGCCGAACGTCTTCGAGACCAGCGGCTCCCGGTCGCTGACCGCGGCGCGTTTCATGCCGCCGGAGTTGTAGCGCATCACGACTTCGCCGTCGCGGCGCACGGCGATGACGCCGCCGTCGCCGCCGAGCCGGCGCACCTCCGCGAGCATTTCGTCCACGGCCATCGCGAGCGACGCACCTGCGCGGAGCCGGTATGCGACGGCGAGCGCTCCGCCGGCGCGGATGATCTGTTCGCCGACGCCGGTACAGGACACCGCGACGTCGTCATCAGCCCAGGTGCCGGCACCGACCAGTGGCGTGTCCCCGACCCGGCCCTCGAGCTTGCCGAAGGTGCCGCCGGTCGAGGTCGCTGCCGCCAGCGCACCCCGCCGGTCGCGTGCGACGGCGCCGACGGTACCGTGCCGACCGCGGGCCTCGTCGGCCCGGACACCGACCGGCAAGCGGTACCATGCGCGGGCATCTTCGACGAGTTCGAACCCTTCCGCCCGCGCGAACGCGAGTGCGCCGGCACCGGCCAGCAGCACGTGCGGCGTGCGCTCCATGACCCCGCGCGCGACGCGGACCGGGCATGCGATGCCGCTGACGGCGGCCACCGCGCCCGCTGCCCGCGTCGCGCCCGCCATGATCGAAGCATCGAGTTCCACGTAGCCCGCCACGTTCGGTGCCGAACCGCGCCCGGCGACGTACAGCCCGCTCGTTTCCATTTCGGCAACGACGTCCTCCACGACGTCGAGTGCATGCGCACCCCCGGCGAGACGCTGCCGCGCCGCCTCCGCCAGCCCGGCCAGGTGCTGTTCGGTTGCCGCGTAATCCCTGCCCGCTATGGCGCCGGCACCGCCGTGAATCGCCAGGGCGTGGTGCTTGTCTATGGTCGGTTCTCCCCGTTCGGGCCCGCGCCGGAACTCGGCCCGGCGCGAGCGGTCTGTTGGATCATCATAAATCGAAAAACCAACCGGGGGCGCGACGCGATGGGGATCCGTCCGATTCTCCTGAACCTGTTGCTGGCATCGGCATTTGCAGCTGCCGACGACGGCGTGCCGGAGTTTACCGACCGGGTCGGCACCCTGCCGCTCGATGCCGTGCTCGATTCGCGCGGCAACCTCGGCGGGATGACCGTCGATCGCCTCGGCTTCGTCTACGTCGCGAATTTCCGCGATGCCGTCTGGCGCGTCGGGCCGGACGGCGACGTGAAGGAACTCAGCCGCTCGCTGTACGGCTCGTCGGGCAACGCGGTGGACAGCCGCGGCGATCTCTACCAGGCGAGCTTTTTCGGCAATACGATCACGCGCATTACTCGCGCAGGCGACGAGGCAATCATCATCGACAAGGGACTGGCGGGCCCCGTCGGGCTCGCGTTCGACGCCGGCGACACGCTCTACGTCTGCAACTGCAACGGCAATACGCTCGCGCGTGCCGGCACCGACGGCACGGCTTCCGTGTTTGCAGAAAGCGAACTGTTCGCATGCCCCAACGGCATCGCGCTGGCAAGCGACGGCAACCTGTACGTCACCAACTTCAACAGCACCAGGATCCTGCGCGTGACGCCCGAGGGCGACGTGTCGGTATTTGTCGACGTGCCGGGCGGCGCGGGCAATGCCCATCTCGTCTTCAGCAAGGGCTTTTTCTACGTCACGCGGATCATCGCCAACACGGTCGTGAAGATCAGCATGGACGGCGAGGTGCTGCCGGTCGCGGGAACGGGCCAGGTCGGCCACGACGACGGGCCGGGACCCGCCGCAACGCTCGCCCACCCCAACGGCATCACGGTCTCGCCGACCGGCGACCGGCTTTATCTCAACACGATCGTCGGCGCCTACGGCGAGCCGCAGCCGGCCGAACTCACGATCCGCACGATCGACGTCGTCACACTGACAGGCGTGCTCGACGAGGCCATGGTGACGGGCGGCCTCGAGGCGGCGCAACGCGCTTACGCGCGGTTCAAGGCGGACCCGGTCCGCGGGCGAGAGAATACGAGCGGCGAAATGGTTCGGTACGGCTACCGCTGGCTGCGCGATGTGCGCATTCCCGAGGCGCTGGTCTTTTTCCGGCTCAATGCCGAATCCTATCCGGACAACGCGATCGCCCAGTACCAGCTCGGCGAAGCGCTGCGCTACGCGGGCCAGGCCGACGCCGCGGCGGAACAGTACGAAAAAGCGCTCGCGCTCGATCCCGGGCATGCGCTCGCAAAGTCGCGGCTCGCCCAGCTCGGAACCGGCTCGTGAACGCCTAACGGGCTTCCGGTTTCAGGATCAGCATCTGCACATCGCCGAGCTCGCGCTCGGCGAAACCGCCCTCGCAAAAGCTCAGGTAGTAGTCCCACATCCGGATGAAATCTTCCGAGTAACCGAGCGTACGCACGGAATCGACCGCCGCGAAAAATCGTTCACGCCAGCAGCGGAGGGTCCGCGCATAGTGCAGACCGATGTCCTCGAGGTGCACCAGCTGCATGTCGGTCTTCGCCGTCAGGATACGACACATATCCGTCACCGAGGTGAGGCAGCCGCCGGGGAAGATGTACTTGCGGATGAAGTCCGGTTCGTTCCGGTAGCTTGCGTAGCGCTGGTCCCGGATCGTGATGGCCTGCAGCAGCATTCGGCCGGCAGGCTTCAGCAAGGAGGCGCACTTGTCGAAGAATGTCTCGTGGTACTGGTGGCCGACGGCCTCGATCATCTCGATCGAGACGAGCTTGTCGAAGCGGCCCTCGAGATCGCGATAGTCCTGCTTGAGCAGCGTGATCCGCTCGCCGAGGCCCGCTTTCGCGATCGCCGCGCCGGCGTACTCGAACTGCTGGTCCGAGATCGTCGTCGTCGTGACCCGACAGCCGTAGTTCTCTGCGGCGTGGATCGCAAACCCGCCCCAGCCGCTGCCGATCTCAAGGACCGAGTCGCCGGGCCCGAGCTCGAGTTTCTCGCAAATGCGATCGAGCTTGAGCGTGGCCGCCTCGTCGAGCGGCATGTCCGGCGTCTCGAAGATCGCGCTCGAATACATCATCCGCTGGTCGAGCCAAAGCCGGTAGAAGTCGTTGCCAAGGTCGTAGTGCGCCGCGATGTTGCGCCGGCTGCCCTTGCGGGTATTCCGGTTGAGCCAGTGCATGACGCGCTGCAGCGGCAGGCCCAGCCTGGCGAGGCCCGAGTCGACGTTATCGAGCGCCTCGCGGTTGGCGAGCAGCAGGCGGACGAGGCGCGTGAGGTCGTTCGCGCTCCAGTATCCGCGGATGTAGGCCTCGCCGGCACCGATGGACCCGCCGAAAGCGACGTCGCCGAAGAAGCGCGGGTCCGCAACCCGGATTTCCACGGGCTCGGGGAAGCGCTCGGTTCGCGTGCCGAAACTCACCGACGCGTCCTGCTCCCGGATCGTAAGCTGCCCGTCGCGTATGCCGCGCAATCGCGTATGGACCAGGCGCCGGGCAAACCGGTCGAAAGCCCCGGGGGCAGACGCCCCGGCCGGGAAGTCCGTCGATTCGAGCGGTTCCGCGCTCATTCGAAGCTCGCCGCGATTTCCTGTTTTTTCTTCGGATGGGTGTAGAAAGGCACACGCTTCAGCCACAACCTGAACGCCTGCCAGTATATCGCGGTGATCACCTTCATGGTCATGAGAGGAAACCGGAGCAAAACGCCGGCGAGGGCCGGCCCGGTAATCTCGGTGCGCGTCAGCGTCATGGCGGCATCGAAGAATCGCCTGCCGCCCTGCGAATTCGCCATGTAGACGGTCAGGCGTTCGGCCGGGTCGGCCAGCACCCAGTCGTATTCCACGTCCATCGGCATGAAGGGCGACACGTGCATTTTCTTCGCCGGCCGGAAGTGCCAGGCGCGCCGGGTCTCATGCGCGGCGTTGCAGGGCAGCACGTAGGTATCCTGCTCGCCCCAAGGCGTGTTGTTGACCTCGGCGACGATGGTCTCGACGGTTTCGCCGTCTTCCGCGAAACAGTAGTAGAAGCTGACCGGGTTGAAGCCGTAGCCGAAGTAGGAAAGGTTGGTCAGCAACCGGATCGGACCGCGGGGCCGGCGGCCCGTCTCGAGCGCGACGAGATCGCGCACGGCGTCGGCGAGCGGACGGTCGGGCGGCCCCAGGTGATCCTCCCGCCGAAACCGCGCGAGCGCGCGCCGTTCCGCCGACCAGAACCAGCGTCCCGCGAACAGCCCGGGCAGTTCATCGAGGTCGAGGTACATCATGAACAGCCGGTAGCTGAAGCTGTGCAGCGCCGGGCGCGTTCGCGTGTGCCTAACCCGCCCTTCGTAGATGCAGCTTTTCATTCTCGACTCGTTCCTCGAAGTGACGTACCGCCTCCAGGGCGCTCACGACGCCGTCTTCGTGGAAGCCGTTGCGCCAGTAGGCTCCACAATAGAACGTGCGGCCGCAGTTCAGTTCCGCCTGGCGGGCCTGCGCGCGAACCGCCTCGCTGGAGTAGACGGGGTGCTCGTAGCGCACGCGGCGGATGATCCGGTCGGGGCGGATCCGCTGATCGTTGTTGAGCGTCACGAGGTACTGCTCGCGCGCATCGAGCCCCTGCAGGATATTCATGTTGTAAGTCACGGCGACATGGCGCTGCGGGTTCGCCGGAATGTGGTAATTCCATGCCGCCCAGGCGCGGCGTTCGGCCGGCATCAGGCGCGTATCCGTGTGCAGGATCGCCTCGTTTTCCTGGTACGGGATGGCACCCAGCACCTCGCGTTCCGCGGCCGTCGGGTCGGCGAGCATTGCGAGTGCCTGGTCGCTGTGACAGGCGAGGAAAACGTAGTCGAACAGCTCCGCGCCCCCCGAGCGCGAACGGATCTCGACCTTGTCGTCGATGCGCCGAACCGACTGCACCGGGCTCGAGAGCCGGATCCGGTCGCGGTGCCCGCGGACCAGCTTGTCGACGTATTCCCGCGAACCGCCCTTGATCACGCGCCACACGGGCCGGTCGTTGATCTGCAGGAGCCCGTGATTGGCGAAGAACCGGACCAGGAATCCGACCGGCATCTCGAGCACCGCCACCGGTTCGGCGGACCAGATTGCTGCAACCATTGGCACGAGGTAATGGTCGAGGAACTCGCGACTGTAGCCGTGCCGGAGCAGGTAGGCGCCGACCGTCACGCTCTCCTCACCGCCGTCCAGTGCTCGCTCGGCCTCGCGATTGAAGCGCAGGATGTCGCGGATCATCCGGTAGAAAGGCGGGCGCAGAATGTTGCGCCGCTGAGCGAACAACGCATTGAGCGACGCCCCGTTGTATTCGAGACCGGACGACTCGGCCTGCACGCTGAAGCTCATCTCGCTCGGCTGCCAGGCCTGGCCGATTTCCTCCAGCAGCGCATTGAACTGCGGATAGGTCCGGTCGTTGAACACGATGAAACCGGTATCGACGCCGATGCGGCGCCCGTCCTCGTAGACGTCGACCGTATTCGTGTGACCGCCGACGTAAGCCGCAGACTCGAACACGGTGATATCGTGCTCGTGCCTGAGTTTCCAGGCGGCGACGTTGCCCGCGATGCCCGTACCGACGATCGCGACCTTCACGAATCGGACTCCCGGTTTTCGGGCCAGCGCTGCGGGACAGGCTCGATCTTCGACGTGTCGTAGCCCAGTGACCCCGCGAATTCGACGAGGCGTCGGAAATCCGCTTCCGGGATCTCGGGCGTCCGTGCCATGATCCAGATGAAGTCGCGTTTCTTGCGACCGATGATCGTCTGCGTATAGCTCTCGTCGAGGTAGACGATCCGGTAGTCGCCCTTGATCGGCCAGATGAACTGCATGCCCCAGAGCGCGTTCGTCTCCTCGTCGCGGATGAAGCCTTTCGGGTTGTACTCCTTGACCTCGCCGTCGAAGCTGTCCTCCCGGAACCGGAAGGTCGTGGCAACCGTGCCGTCGGGATTCAGCTCGTAGGTCTCGACCGCGTTGTGGGCGCCTTTCTCGACGAAGGTCGGAATGTTCGCGATGACGTACCAGTCGCCCATGAAGCGCTCGAGGTCCACGTAGTCGACCGTGTCCATGGGCGGGTGCCTGGTTGCGCAGCCGGCGAGCGAGAACAGGGCGACGAAGAGCAGCGGCAGGCGCAGGTCAGGCCGGTACATACTTGAGGACCTTGTCGCCGTCGGCGACCGACTCGAGACCGAGCCAGCGGCGGTCTTTTGCCGCGTACCAGACGGTCAGCTCCACGCCCTCGGCGGTGATCCGGTACGGCTGCGCGGGAATCTGCCTGCCCCGGATCTCGAACGGCTGATCCGGCAGCGCCTCGACCGTCACTTCCAGGTATTCGCCCGTCTGCGGGTTCAGGAGCCGCTGCTCTTTCAGGAAGTCGGGGTTCCAGTAGGCAAAAGACATCACGCAGGCAGGCAGTTCCTCCCTGCCGCCCGGCTTCACGACCTCGAAACCGTCGCCGGTCTTTTCGCCGGACGCGCGAATGCGCTCACCGTTGTCGTAAGTCTGTGCGTCGAACTCGAGCAGGCAATTGTCGGCCCAGCGCTCGGAATTCTCGTGCTCGTAGCGATAGGCCGGAATGAACAGCACCTTGTATACGAATTCCGCTTCGCTCCTCACGACTTTCTGCTCGCCACGTGCCGTCACCTCGAAAGTGTGACGGCCGAGCTTCTTGTCGCCGAGATAGACGTTGAAGTCGTAGCGCGCTACGGCAGCGCTGTCGCCGGTTGCGCCAGCGGTCGTGGCAAGCAGTGCCGCGAGGGCGGCGGCAGCCAGGCCGCGAAGAAATTTCCTGTTCACGATCTCGCCTCCACAGTATTGGTTCGGGTGTGCGACATCCCGTCGAAGGTCTCTGAAAGCCTGAGCAGTACGGGCATGATGACGGCCCAGCCGATTGCCAGGGCGAGCAGTGCGGCCGTCTCGTTGACGAGCGAGATGCCGCCGAGTTTCTGCCCGGCAAGATAGGTCAGCGGGCCGCCGAAGAATCCGAAAGCGGCTGCCAGGGCGTCCCTGCCCCGCAGCCAGCGCAGCGACACGTTCAGCGTCGTTGCGAAAAGCATCCACATCGTGATGATCCAGTACGGCGCCAGCGACTCGCTGAAGAGACCCGACGAATACTCGACCCAGCCGGACGAGACCAGCAGGCTGTCGAAAATGGCGCCGATCATCGCGCAGCTCACGATCAGCATCAGTTCCTGCATCGGGCGCCGCGCATGGTAGAAGTGGATCGCGAGCGCTACGAGTGCCGCGAGGGGGCCGAGCCACGGCATCTCGCGGGCTGCGCCGATCACCGAGGAGAACCAGCCCAGCTGGAAGACGACGAAATTCAGGATCAAAAGCATGTCAATCACCGCGGGGTCCGAACAGGTAATGGCCGACGTACCACTCGCTGCCACCCTGGAAGTCGAAAAGTTCGGCACAGGCCATGAAGAAAATCCGCCAGCGCTGCCACCAGAGGGCGGCATTGTCTTCTCCGTAGCAATCCGCCAGCACCGGCATGATCCGGTCGCGGCCTGCATCCATCCTGTCCAGCCAGGCATTGCAGGTTCGCGCGTAATGGCGGCCGTTCCAGTGCCAGCGGCGCTCGATCGCGAGGTCGTCCGGAAACCGCAAGGGCAGGCCGGCGCTCGGCATGATGCCGCCGGAGAAGAAAAAGCGGCTCATCCAGTCGGTCGGCCCGCGGTCGATGAACTCGTACGGCGTGCTGCGGTGACAGAAGACGTGCATGAAAAAACGGCCATCGGGCTCGAGCCAGGTGCGGATGCGCCGGAACAGCTCACCGTAGTTGCGCATGTGCTCGAACATCTCGACAGACACGATCCGGTCGAATCGGCCGGGCGCCTCGAAGTCGTTCATGTCGCAGACCAGGACCTCGATGTTGTCGAGGCCGCGCTCCTCGGCGCGGGCCTCGATGAAGTCCCGCTGCGATCGCGAGTTTGAAACCGACACGACTTCGGAGCCGGGATAGCGCTCGGCGATCCACAGCGACAGGGATCCCCAGCCGCAGCCCATGTCGAGCACGCGCATCCCGTCCTCTATGCCGGCCCGCTCGCAAGTCGTGCCGAGCGCGGCACGCTCGGCCTCGCTCAGCGTCTCGACGCCTGCGGGCCAGAAACAGCAGCTGTATTTCAGGTGGTCGCCCATGACTTCCCGAAAGAAGGCCGCGGGAACTTCGTAATGCTGTTCGTTGGCCAGCTCGGGCACCAGCGCGACCGGCGCTTCGTTCATCATTGCGACGAAATCGTTTTCGGTGCGCGCGGCTTGCTCGATGTCGCCGGCGCGGATCTCTCGGCGCTTCGATTCGAGCAGGCGGCGGATGCCGGCCCGGATCACCTTGTCCGGCACCAGCCCGGTTTCAGTCCAGCTCACTGCTTTTGCGGCTACGGCGCTCATCAGCCCCTCCGAAATCATCTGGCGGCGACTCTATACAACGTCCGGGAGCCCAACAATGAAGCGGCAGGCCTTGTTACATTCCCTTACAACTCGTCGCATTTCGGGTGCCTAGAATGCGGGCGCTGAAACAATTTCGGGTCCGAATCCATGTCTCCAATCATCGTCTGGCTGCGCCGGAATCTCCGCTTGCGCGACAATCCGGCCTTCGAGCGTGCTGCCGCGAGCGGCCGGCCGGTGATCCCGGTCTACGTGGCGGGCGACCCGGATACCGGCGGCGCGAGCCGCTGGTGGCTGCATCACAGCCTCGTGGCGCTCGACGAGTCCCTGTCGGCCCTCGGCGGCCGGCTGCTCGTGATCGAGGGCGATCCCGCCGTCGAACTTGCACGAATCGCCGCGGGCACGGGGGCGCGTGAACTCTGCTACGTGAGGCGCTACGAGCCCGCCGCCCGGGCCGAGGAGGCGGCGGTCGAACGAGCACTGGACGAGCAGGTCAGCCTGCGGGCGTTCGACGACGCGCTCCTTCATCATCCCGACACGGTCCTGGCGGCGAGCGGTGCACCTTACCGCGTTTTCACGCCCTACTGGCGTCGTGCCACCGCACTCGGCGGCCCGGCGGCTCCGGCGACCGGCCTGCCGCGGGTCGATTTCGCCGCCCACGGCCTCGAGTCGGTGCCGATCGCGGCGCTCGGGCTCACACCGGCAGCACCGGACTGGGCCGGCGGCCTGCGGAAAACCTGGGCGCCGGGCGAAGCAAGCGCGCTGGCGCGCCTCGATGCGCTCGGCACCGTGGCGGAACACTATCGCGAAGATCGTGACCGGCCCGACCGCGACGCGACGACGCGGCTGTCGCCGCATCTTGCTTTCGGCGAGGTGAGCGTGCGGCAGGTCTGGGCCGCCGTCGCGGCGGCACGGCGCGACGGCATGCCCGGCGCCAGTGCCGAAGCCGTGCTCCGGCAGCTCTACTGGCGGGACTTCAGCCACTACCTGCTCCATCACTTCCCGGCGCTGCCCGAACGACCGCTCCGGCCCGAATTCGAGCATTTCCCCTGGATCGACGACCCCGAGCTGCTCGCAACCTGGCAGCGTGGGCGGACCGGCTACCCAATCGTCGATGCGGGCATGCGCGAGCTGTGGCACACGGGGTGGATGCACAACCGCGTGCGCATGATCGTCGCCTCGTTCCTCGTGAAAGACCTGATGATCCCGTGGCAGCGAGGCGCCGAGTGGTTCCTCGATACGCTCGTCGACGCGAACCTCGCCAACAACTCGGCGAGCTGGCAGTGGGTCGCCGGCTGCGGCACCGACGCCGCGCCCTATTTCAGGATCTTCAACCCGGCGCGCCAGGCGGAGAAGTTCGACCCGGAAGGCCGCTACGTGCGCCGCTGGGTGCCCGAGGCAGGCACGGCCCGCTACCCGGCGCCGGTCGTGGACCACGCGCAGGCGCGCCGGCGCGCGCTCGAGGCCTACGAGATCATGCGCGGGACGGCCAGGGCCGGTCGCTCCCCCGACTGAGCGCCGGCGCAGCGCATACGGCGCCGTTCAGCCGAGGGGGATCCGGACCTCGAAACACGCACCCGGCTCGTCGGTCTCGACGAGCGTCAGCGTGCCGTCATGGGCCCGCGCAACCAGGGTCGCCAGGTACAGGCCGAGCCCGGTACCGCCGGACTGCCGCGCGCGCGAGGGGTCGCCGCGATAGAAGGGTTCGCCGATCCGGCTCGCCTGTTCGGGCGGAATGCCCGGGCCGCGGTCGCGGACGCGGAACACGAGATCGCCGCCATCGCAGGCGTACTCGAGCTCCACCGGTCCGTCGCCGGCAGTGGAATAGCGCAACGCATTGCTCAGCAGGTTTTTCAGGAGCAGCGTGATACGTGCTTCGTCGAGGCTCGCGACCAGCGGCTCGGGCGGGCCGCTGACCCGGATCCGGTCGCGTTCACGATCGAAGAAGTCGTCGATCAGCTCGGCGACGAGTTCACCCACCGTCACCCGGGTGCGAGCCAGCTGCGCATGACGCACATTGAGCCGCTCCGCTTCGAGCAGCGCGGCGACGATCTTCTCCATTTCGACGATTTCGGCCTTGAGCGCCTCGCGGTTTTCGTCGTCCTCGACGAATTCGAGCTGCAGCCGCATCCTGGACAGCGGGGTTCGGAGCTCGTGACTGATGCCGAGCAGGAGCGCGCGCTTGGCATCGAGCATCCGCTCGACGTCGCCGGCCAGCTCGTTGATGTCCGTTGCGAGGTCCCCGAGCTGGTCGTGGCGGATCGCGGTGATGCGATGATCGAAATTGCCGCGGCCGATGTGCGCGGCGCCGACCCGGATCGCCTTGATGGGCTTGAACAGCCAGCGCACGGCCATGTAGGCGAGCAGCAGGAACGTCAGGCCCATGATGATGACCTGGTTGACGAGGTCCGGGCTGTCGTCGACGTCTGCGATGCGGGGCGTCGAAACGACGATGTCGTAATCGCCCTGCTGCATGCGCAGGAACGCGTGCGTGGCGCTGCGCGCGAAGTCGATGCCCCGGAGTTCGTCGACCCAGGCGCCCGGGTCATCGCTGAACAGCGGGCTGGGACCGAATTCGAGCTCCTCGACGCGCGGGAAATACGGGTCGGACGCCCAGTCGATGCTGGGACCGAGGATCCGGATGTCGACCGGTACGTTGCGCGTGATGCGCAGCGCCCGGTCGATGCGCGGCGGCGTGCCGATGTCTTCACGCACGTAATGCACGTGCAGCGACAGGTGGCCGCTTATCAGGCCGCGAATCTCGTCGCTGTTGTAGAACCGCTGGACCGCCTTGTAGGTGCCGAAGACGAACAGCGCGCCGAGGAGGAGGAAGATCGCCAGCAGCCGGAAGGAGAGCGACCGGGACAGCCGGCTAATCATCAGTCACGGGTACGCCTATGAACGAGTAGCCGCGGCCCCAGATGGTCTGGATGAACCGGGGCGGCTTGACCGAGTCGCCGAGTTTCTGCCGCAGCCGGCTGATCATGATGTCCACGGACCGGGTGAGGATTGCGGCATCGATGCCGCGCAGCTCGCTCAGGATGTCGTCCCGTGACAGCTTGCGCCCGTGACGCCGCGCGAGGATGAGGAGCAATTCGTATTCCATCGACGTAAGGTCGACCGGCTGGTCGTCGACGCTGACCGACCGCGTCTCGGTGTCGATCTCGAGTCCCTCGAACAGCATCTTGCCGGCGCTGGCCCCGGCCGTCTCGGCGCGGCGGAGGATCGCCTGCACGCGGGCAACCAGTTCGCGCGGCTCGAAAGGCTTGCCGACGTAGTCGTCGGCGCCCAGCTCGAGACCCGATACGCGGTCGATGACGTCCCCGCGGGCGGTCAGCATGATGATCGGCAGGTTGCTGGTCTTGCGCACCTCCCGGCAGATCTCGAAGCCGTCCTTGCCCGGCAGCATCACGTCCAGCAGCAGGAGGTCGGGATCTTCACGGCGCAGCTTCTTCATGCCTTCCTTGGCATCGAGCGCGCACACGAGATTGATGCCGAAACGCTTGAAATAGGCCTGCAGCAGGTCGGAGTGCTTCTTGTCATCGTCGATGAGGAGAACCTTGGTCATGGCGCCATGATACTCCCGGGAGCCGCCGCGCGCTCGCCTGCTCCAAACGCCCGAAACAATTGGAAACATCCTGATACGGCGATGAAATCCATCGTATCCGGGGGTCTGGGAGTATTTCGTTCGTCTTCAAAACACGCTTTCCGCAAGGAGCACGGAACATGAACTTTCGCTTGGCTTTCATCGCTGCAGGCGCTTTCGCCCTCGCAGCCTGCGATTCCGACAACAACAACCGGAACGCACCCGACCCGGTCGGCCTCGCCGCCATCCAGGTCATCCACGGATCGCCCGACGCGCCGGCGGTCAACGTGACGGCAAACGGCAACCCGGTACTGACCGATTTCGACTTCGGTGAAAGTTCGGGCCTGATCAACGTCGAAGCAGGCACGTACTCGATCGCCGTCGACGGCATCCTGCCGGGCGGCACGGCGACCGTCATCGGCCCGGTGGACCTCACGTTCGAAGCGGGGCAGGTCTACACGATCGCCGCGCTGAACAGCTGCGGCGACGCTGCCTGTTCTGGCATAGAGGCCTTCGTGTCGTCGGGCGTGGCGGACGTACCGGTCTC
Organism: Woeseiaceae bacterium; assembly: GCA_033721115.1. Lineage (GTDB taxonomy): Bacteria > Pseudomonadota > Gammaproteobacteria > Steroidobacterales > Woeseiaceae > UBA1847. Next base: position 17,209 of record JAWWBD010000001.1, read on the forward strand.
GGCCGGCAGCGCGCGCCTCTACGTCGTGCACGGCGTACCGGGCGTCGCGGTCGACGTTTACGTGACCGACCCCGCGGCCGTGCTGGCCAACGAAGCCCCGACCGCGACGTTCAACTATCAGGACGTCATCGGTCCGGTCGAAGTTCCTGCCGACAATTACCGGATCCGCGTCACGCTGGCGGGCGACAGCGAAGCGGTTGTTTTCGACTCCGGTGAGATCGCGCTGGGCGACGGTACCGACCTGCGCCTCGCCGCCGTGCCGAACGTCTATGGCGGCCCGGGCGCGCTGTCACTCATCGGCGTCAGCAACGCCGGCCCCGTGCAGCTCCTTGATGCCGGCACGCCCACTGCCGTCCGGATCGGGCACCTGTCGCCGGACACCGGCGCGGTCGACGTCATCGTCGACGGCGACGTCCTGCTCGACGACGTGACCTTCCCGGCCGTCACCGGTTTCACGCCGCTCCCGCCGGCCACGTACAACGTTTCGGTGACCGACGGCGACCAGACGATCGTCGCGATCGGCCCGGTCGACCTCACGTTCGAAGCAGCGACCTGGTACACGATTCTTGCCGTCGACGAGTTTGCAGCGATCGAGCCGCTGATCGCGACCGATGACCCGCGTCCGCTGGCGACCAGCGCCAAGGTGCGGATCATCCACGCCGCATCAGCCGATGCCGCCGATCCGGTCGACATCTGGGTCACGGAGCCGGGCGCGGCGATCACCGACGTCGTCCCGACGCTCTCCGCGGTACCGTTCAAGGCGAATACGGGCTACCTGGCCCTGCCGGCCGGCACCTACGAGGTCAACGTGGCACCCGCGGGCACGACGAACGCGGTGATCACCGGGACCATCGAGATCGCGAACGGCGGCGTCTACACGGCGATCGCACGCGACCCCGAGCCCGAGTCGATGGAATTCGGCCTGATCGTACTCCCCGACGTGATCGACGACTGAATCCTGAACGCATCCCCCCGAAACCAACTGGTTTCATGCGTCCCCATTATCCCCGCCTCGCGCGGGGATTTTTTTGTCCGGCGCGGATGTCGCATACTCCCTCGAGCGATGAACACGACCGTGCCCACGATCTCTGCCGTCGGCCTGACGCTGACGTTCCTGCCCGCGATTCTCGCGCTCGCGATCATGCATCGCTGGCGGGCGGGGGCACAGACCGCGCTGTATGCAACGATCCGGATGCTGGTGCAGCTGACGCTGATCGGCTACGTGCTCATCGCGATTTTCGAGGCCGATCACCTCGGCGTCATTGCCCTGGTGCTCGCGATCATGCTGGTGATATCGAGCTGGATCGCGGTGCGCACGGTCCGGGCCGGCCGCCGCCGGGCCTACTGGCTCGCGCTGGCGGCTATCACCATCGCCGGGCTCGGGACACTGGGGCCCGTCACACAGTTCGTGATCGGCGTCGAGCCCTGGTTCAGCCCGCGGTTCGTCATCCCGCTCGCCGGGATGATCTTTGCGAGCTGCATGAACGCGGTGAGCCTCGCCGCGGAGCGATTCGAGGCCGAGACGGAGCGCGGCGTCGCTTATGGCCAGGCACGGCGCGCCGCGCTCGACACGGCGCTGATACCGGTCGTCAATTCGCTGTTCGCCGTCGGCCTCGTTTCGCTGCCCGGCATGATGACCGGCCAGATCCTGTCCGGCGTGTCGCCACTGATTGCAGCCAAGTACCAGATCGTGGTCATGACGACGCTGTTCGGCGCCGCGGGTATCGCCGCAGCGATTTACCTGTACCTCGCCGGATCGCGGACCCGGCAGCCCGACCCGGTATAATCGCGCTTCCTGCGGGCCGGGCCCGCGCCGCATGCCGATCGCGTACCGATGCTCGCAGACATCCGCAATTTCCTGGAGTTCTCTCTCGTGACCGCGCCGAGCGGCCAGCCGATTACGGTCGGGCAGATCCTGCTCGTCCTGCTGCTGCTGTTTTTGGGTTACCTGTTCAGCCGCCTCGTCGGCTTCCTGCTCGAACGGCGCCTGCACTCGGCGAAACTGCGCCCCGACCTCATCCACACGCTCAAACGCATTACTTTCATCACGATCCTCGTGCTGGTCGTGCTGACTGCGCTGAGCCTGCTCGGCATCCCGCTCACCGCGTTCGCGTTCGCGACGGGCGCGATCGCGATCGGCGTCGGCTTCGGGGCCCAGAACATCATCAACAACTTCATCAGCGGCTGGATCCTGATGGCGGAACGCCCGATCCGCATCGACGACACGATCGAGCTCGACGGCAACCTGGGAACGGTCGAGAACATCGGCACGCGCTCGACGCGGATCCGCCGGATGGACGGCGTGCACCTGCTGGTCCCGAACAGCCACCTCCTCGAACGCACGGTCATCAACCGCACGCTCGTCGACCTGCAGATGCGCACCCAGATCCGCGTGGGCGTCGCCTACGGCTCGCCGGTCAAGCGCGTTGCAGAACTCATCCTCCAGGCCGTCAGGGAGCAGCCGGAGGTCAAGAGCGACCCGGAACCGACCGTGATATTCGAGGACTTCGGCGACAACGCCCTGATCTTCGATGCCTACTTCTGGAGCGACCTCGGTGCCGAGCGGATGCTGCGCAGGATTCGAAGCTCGATCCGGTTCCGGATCTCCGAGCTGTTCGAAGCCGAAGGCATCGTGATCGCATTCCCGCAGCGGGACGTGCACCTCGACGCCGCGGCGCCGCTCCCGGTGCAGGTCATTCGCACAGACCCGGCGCCGGACAAGGACCGCGGCTGATCAGCCCCCCGAGATCCGGGCGATCGCGTAGCAGGCGTAGGCCACGATGAACAGGGCGCCCGCCGGCCGGCCGAGACGCGCACTGCCGAGCAGGAAAACCGGCAGGATCGCTGCCGCCAGCAGCCAGGACACGACGAGGTCGCCGACGCCGCCGGCCGGCACCCGGATCGGCGCGATCAGGCCGCTGACGGGAAGGACGATGAGCGAATTGAAGATATTCGAGCCGATGACGTTGCCGAGCGCCAGGTCCGACTCGTCCTTGATCGCAGCGATGACCGACGTCACGAGCTCCGGCATGCTCGTCCCCACGGCGACGACGAAAAGCCCGACGATTGCCGGCGCCACGCCCAGCCGTTCCGACAGCGCAATGCCGTTCCTGATCGTGATCTCCCCGCCGAGGAACAGGAGTCCGCAGCCGCCGATGATGAGCAGCCATTGCCAGCGGCTCGCGCCGGGCGCCAGCACCTGCGTATGCCCGCCGATGTCGGCGAAGAGCTTGTCACCTTCGCGCATGCCCTTCAGGTCGAGCGCAACGAAATAGAGGAAGATGCAGAACATCAGCATCAGCAGGATGGAATCGGACCGGCCGATCCGGGCCGGCTCGCCCTCGAGCGGGCCGTCGAGGGCCATGACGGCCATCATCGTCGTCGCGAGCAGGAACAGCGGCAGCTCCCGCCGTACCGCGTCGCCCTGGAGCGCAATCGGGGTCATCAGTGCCGCCGCCCCCAGGACGAGGCCGAGGTTGCTGATGTTCGAGCCGACGACGTTACCGAAAGCAAGGCCGGTTTCGCCTTCGAGCGCACCGATTATGTTGACCACGAGCTCCGGGGCGCTCGTCCCGAAACCGACGATTGTCAGTCCCACGATCATCGGCGAAATGCCGAGAGTTGTTGCGAGCTCCGAGGCGCCGCGTACGAGCAACGCGCCGCCCCCGATCAGCAGCACGAGCCCGAGTACGATGCCGGCAAAGGCGAGCATGGCACGAGCTTACACTCTTTCCGGGGCCGGTTTGGTATAACAAACGCTGCCGAAAGGCCTCTAAGCACTGTGCGCAATACAGCCAGGGAATCCCATTGACCCAGACCATGCCAAACTTCCTGTTCAGCTGCCTGCTCGACGGTCCGCGCCGCGGCGAGGACCTCGACGTGGCCGCCATCCGCGGCTGGACGCCCGCCGACGGCAAACTGTGGCTGCACATCGACGTCCGCGACCAGCCCTCGCGGGACTGGCTCATCGACGAGAGCGGCTTGCCGGACGAGGCCGTGGACACGCTGCTCGCCGAGGAAACCCGGCCGCGCTCACACGTTATCGGGGACGGTGCGTTGCTCGTGCTGCGTGGCGTCAACACGAACCCGGGCCAGGATCCCGAGGACATGGTCTCGGTGCGGGTCTGGATCGACGGGGACCGCGTCATCAGTTCCCGCAGGCGCCGGCTGCTGTCGGTCATCGACGTCCACGACGCGATTCGCGCAGGCGAGGGGCCGGAAACGCCGGGCGAGTTCCTCGCCGCGGTCATCGAGCGTCTCGCCGACCGGATCGGCGACTTCGTCGACTCGATCGAGGACCGCATCGACGCCGCCGAAGACGCCATCGAGACCGAGTCGGCTGCGACCACGCGGCCGCAGCTTGCCGCACTCAGGCGACAGATTGCCTCCGTCCGGCGCTTCCTGGCGCCGCAGCGCGACGCCCTCGATCGATTGAACCGGCATCCCCCGGCCTGCCTCTCGGTGACGGATTCGCAGGCGTTGCGTGAAGAGGCCGACCGCATTACGCGTTACCTCGAAGACCTGGATCTCGCCCGTGAGCGCGCGATCGTCCTGCAGGAGGAACTGCTGAGCAAGGTGGCCCAGGAGCAGAACTCGCGCATGTACGTGCTGTCCATCGTCGCTGCGCTCTTTCTGCCCCTGACCTTCGTCACCGGACTGCTCGGCATGAACGTGGGCGGACTGCCCGGCCTCGAGAATGCACGCGGATTCCTGAATTCGGTGCTCGTGATGGGCGTCGCGGCCGTGGTGCTGTTCGTTTTCTTCCGCTGGAAGAAGTGGCTGTAGGTCCTTGCGCCGCGACGACCTGATTCGCCCGCACGCGGGGCGACTGCTGGCCTGCCTGCTCTTGATACCAGGCGCGGCGGTCGCGGAGCTCCGCATTTCGGACATCGACCGCGAACTCGAGCGCAACATCCGCACCTACGTGGCACTCGCAAGCGAGCCCTGCGACGCGGAAGCGTGGCGCATCCGGCGCCGTTTTCGCAACGTCGAAAAAGAAACGCGGGAGGCGCTCCAGCCCTTCGGATACTACTCGCCCGCCGTCTCGGCCACGCTCGAAATGCGCGACGAGTGCTGGCACGTAGACCTGGACGTCGTGCCCGGCGAACCGGTCCGCCTGCGCGACATCGACATCGACATCCGCGGCGAAGCGGCAGAGGATCCCGCCTTCGCAGAGCTCGAACCGACGGGCCTCACGGCCGGCGCCCGCCTCAGGCACGCGGACTACGAACGCTACAAGCAGTCGATCCAGGTCCTCGCCGCGGATCGCGGATATATCGACGCCGAGTTCGTCCGGAGCCGGCTCGACGTCTGGCCGGACGAGCTGGCTGCCGACGTAACGCTCCACTTCGAGAGCGGTGCACGCTACCGGCTCGGCGACATCCGCCAGGAACAGGACTTCCTCGACCCGGCCGTGGTGTCCGGCTACCTCGATCTCGAGGAAGACACGCCGTTCGACGGCCGCGAACTCGCGCGCGCCTACCGGGACCTGTCGGACAGCGGCTACTTCGGGCGTGTCGAGATCGTGCCGCTGCACGAACAGGCAGACGACGGCAGGATCCCCGTGCGCGTCACGCTGACGCCCGGAACCCGCATCGAGTACACGGTCGGCGTCGGCGCATCGACGGATACGGGGCCGCGCTTCCGCGCCGGGTTCCGCAACAACCGGCTGAACCCCGACGGGCACCGGCTCATCACCGATCTGAACGTCTCGACGGCGCTCAAGGGCCTGTCCGGCGAGTACCGGATGCCACTGACGGACCCGCGCAGCGACTGGATGAGCTATACGGCTGCGCTGACCCGCGAGACGGTGGATACCTTCGACAACGATACGGCGCGCGTCGGTCTCAGGCGCTCGAAGCGTCTCAACCCGGCGTGGATCAGGACGCTGTCCTTCGACGTGACCTATGAAAGCTACACGGTGGCCACCGAGCGCGACAACAGCCTGCTCGTCCTGCCCGGCATCGCTTTCGACCACAAGTTCGCGAACCGCGACCTCTATCCCAACCGCGGCCGCCGCTTGGGGATCGAGCTGATCGGCACGAGCCGGGCGCTCGGTTCGGGGACGTCTTTCGCGCAGGTCAAGGCGTTCACCCGCTGGGTACGGGGGCTCGGCGAGAACAGCCGGCTCATCGCGCGGGCCACGGCGGGCACGACGCTCAAATCGGAATTCGACGAGCTGCCACCGTCGGTACGTTTTTTCGCGGGCGGCGACGAGTCGATCCGGGGCTTTGCGTATGAAAGTCTCGGTCCCGAAGACGACGAGGGCAACGTCATCGGGGGCAGCAATCTGCTCGTCGCCAGCATCGAAGTCGAACGCCGGATCCGCGGCAACTATTTCGGGGCCGTCTTCGCCGATGCAGGGAACGCCTTCGACGACGTCGACGTGGACCCGGCGGCCGGTGCCGGCTTCGGCATCAAGTGGCGCTCGCCACTCGGCCCGGTCCGCGTTTACGTCGGCTTCCCGCTGACCGGCGAGGAATCGGGTCCGCGGCTGCACATCCGGCTGGGGCCGGACCTGTGAGAGCCGTTCGCTGGTTCATACGAATCACGGCGACGATCATCCTGGTCGCGCTGCTGGGCATTGCCGCCGTCGGTATCGTCATCGGCACGGAGAAAGGTACGCGCTGGGCACTGGGCGTCGTCGCAGGGTATGCGCCCGGCGAACTGGTGCTCGCCGGGCCCTCGGGCTCGCTGCTCGGGGGCCTGACCCTCGAGCGGCTCGATTGGCAAAACGAAACCACGGCCATCAGCGCCGAACAGGTCCTGCTGAACATCGACCTTTTGCCGCTTCTCAGGCGCCGGCTCGACGTACACGCGCTCGCAATGGAACGCTTCGAATTGCGGCTCCCCGAACCTGACCCGGACGCAGAGGAAGGGGAACCGCTGGCCGTCGGGCTGCCGATCGACATCGGCATCGCCGATGCGAGAATCGCCGCCATCGCAATCCTGCGCGGCGAGTCGAGCTATGCGATCAGGGATACCGCTTTCGCCGCGACGCTGGAAGGTCCGCGACTCACCGCATCCCGGCTCACGGCCGCAGCTTTCGGGCTGGTTTTCGACATTGAAGGCCGGGTGCGCCTGGCCGGCGAAATGCCGGTGCGCCTGAGCGGGCAATGGCGGCAGGCAGACGGCGCCGAGCCGGGTCTCGCCGGCTCGGCGCGACTTGCAGGGCAGGACAACGTCTTCACGGTTCAACACGATCTGTCCGCGCCGGTCGCCGTGGCCTCACAGGGATCACTCCGGGTTGCCGACGAGGGACTGGTCTTCGATGTCGTCAATACCTGGAACGAGATCCGGCGCGAGATCGGCGGCCGGGAACTGGTCACGCCCGGCGGCACGCTCGTCACCCGGGGCACGCTCGACGCGCTCGCGGTCGAACTGGAGACCCGCGCCCGGTACGGCGACTACCCCGCGACAGACATCCGGCTGGCGGGCGTGACGGACCTCGAATCGATTCGTATCGACAGCCTGCTCCTCGACAACGACCTGACCCGCGCGGACATCGACGGCAGCGCATCACTCGTGCCCGACCCGAACGCCGACATCGCCTTTCGCCTGACCGGCCTCGACCCGGCCCGCCTCCGGCCCGGGGTCGAGGGCGAACTCGCCGCCGACGGCACGGCAGCGATCCGCCTGCCGGCGTCGGGGCTCGAGGTCGATCTCCGCATCGCGGCGCTCGACGGCACGTTCGAGGGCCACGCAGTCGCGGCCAACGGCAGCGTCGATATCCGGCCGGAGGGAATCGAGGTCCCTGCGGCCGAGCTCCGTCTCGGCGGGAACGCGGTCTCGGCGAGCGGCCGGCTCGACGAGCGCGTGAACCTGACCGCCCGGCTCGAGCTCGACGCCATCGGTGAGTTGCTCCCGGCGGCGGCCGGTTCCGCCGTCGTCGACGTCGAGCTGGCGGGGCCGCGGGACGCCCCGGCCGGCGTGATCAGCGTTACCGGGACGGGACTCGGTTACGGGACCGCGGCCGTCGAGACGGCATCGGTGACGGTCCGCGGTTCCCTCGCGAGCCACACGATCACGGGCACGCTCTACGCCTACGAGACCGACATCGAGGTCGAGGCAGCAGGTTCCCTCGAGGCGGGTGGCTGGGCGGGCGAGGCGCGGCGCCTGGCGCTGGCGCGAGACGGCCTGGGCCGCTGGACGACGAAGCAGCCGGCCGCCGTCAGCGTCGGGCCTGACGCGGTCCGGGTCGACGAACTCTGCTTCCTGCGGGACAGCGACGGAACCGAGTCCTGTGCCGACGTCGACTACCGCCGCGAAGGCCGCTCGGAATTCACGGCCTCGATCGCCGGGCTGCCGGTGACGGCGCTGCCCTTCGTCGCACCCGCCGGCGTCACGGTCACGGGCACCATCGGCGCACAGGCGCGCGGCACGCTGGAAAACGGCCTCCTCAATGCCGCGGCGGAACTCACGGCTGCGGGTGCCTCTGTCAGCGCGAGCTACGAGGGCGAGGAGACCCGGGTCGCATTCGACGAGGTTGCGGCCACGGCCACGGTGACGGACAACCGGCTCGCGTCGTCGCTCTCGATCAGCCTCGGCGAAGACGCGGGCGGCCTGACCGGTGAACTGAACGTAGCGGACCTGGCGGCCGCCGACGCGCCGATCGACGGGCGCGCCAGCGTGTCGCTCCGCGACGCCGCCATATTCGATGTGTTCCTGCCGGCGATTGCGAATCCGCGCGGCACCATCGGGGGCACGATCGAGTTTTCCGGCACGCGCGCCGCGCCCGAGTTCGTCGGCGACATCCGGCTGAGCGACGGCTCGTTTGCCGTGCGGCCGGCCGGGATCACGGTCACGGAGGTCACGCTGCGCGCGCAGCAGCTCGGGCCAGGCCGGCTCCGCGTGACGGGCGATGCGCGCTCCGGGGAGGGCCGTGTGTCCGTTACGGCCAACACGATGTTTGCGACCGACACGGGAATGCGTTCGGAGGTACGCCTCGAGGGCGAAAACTTCGAGCTTTTGCGGCAGCCGGACTGGCGCGTGTCGGCGTCGCCGAGGATCGACATACTGTTCGATGAGCGGACGGCCATCGTCACGGGCAGCCTCGCGATCCCGCAGGCCGACATCCGGGTGCAGACCATCCCGGAGACCGCGGTGCGGCCGACACCCGACGCCGTCGTACATACGGCGGGCGAAATGGGCCAGCAGACCGGACGCCACATCGAAATCGACGTCGACACGACGCTCGGCAAGGACGTGCGCTTCGAAGGCTTCGGTCTCACGACCAACCTCGCGGGCGCCGTTCGCGTCCAGGGCGGCTCGCAGCAGCCGTACCTCGGTTTCGGCCAGGTCGACCTGGAGGGCGGCCGCTACGAAGCCTACGGCCAGGACCTGACGATCGAGCAGGGCCGCCTGATCTTCAACGGGCCCCTGGCGTCGCCGACGCTCGATATCCGCGCGACCCGGCGCGTCGACAGCGTCGTCGCCGGTATCCACGTGACCGGTCGTCCCGCGCAGCTGCGCTCCACGGTCTTCAGCGAGCCTGCGATGAGTGATGCGGAAACGCTCTCCTACCTGCTGACCGGGCGACCGCTTTCCAGCGCGACGACCTCGGCGGAGGGCGATATCCTGAACACGGCCGCGTTCGCCCTGGGCATGTCGCAGGCGGGCTCCATCGCCGCCCAGATCGGCGGCGCGCTCGGCCTCGAGACCCTGAGCGTCGAAGGCGGCGCCGAGGACGGCAGGATCGTCGCCGGCAAGCGCATCGGCGGGCGCCTGTTCGTCGAATACGGCTACGGGCTCATCGACAAGCTCGGCACGCTGCTCTTGCGCTACCAGATCAATAACCGCCTCATGCTCGAGTCGCGCACCGGTACGGTAAGCAACCTGGACATCGTGTACAGTGTGAAAAAACAATGAGGGAGGCCCCGTGGATCGCCTGACCGTACTGGCCCGCGAATACGGACAGCTCGTCGTGGACTTCGTCACCCGACCCGAGATCTGGATCCAGCTCGTCATCATCGCGGGAATCGTCGTCCCCGCGGTCCTGCTCGCCCGCCGCGTGGAACCGCGGCTCGAGGAGCGGGCGCGCCAGATCAGGAGAATGCCCGGGCTGCTCAGGATCATCATCGCGTTCCTGCGCCGGTTCGAGTGGATCTTCTTCGTGCTCTTCCTCGCGGTCGCCTACATCGCGACCGGGACGACCGGCTGGCCCGGCAGTAATTACCTGATCTATGCGGCCATGCTGCTCTCCGGTGCATGGCTCCTGATCTCGGTCGTATCGCACGCGGTCCGCAGCCGCATCCTGCGCAGGACATTCGCGATCGTGGCCTGGATCTACGTCGCGGCGAAGATCCTCGGCATCACGGACGACGTGGCGATCTTCCTCGACAGCGCAGGCTTCAACGTCGGCGACATGCGCTTCTCCCTGCTGACCCTGCTCAAGACCGGGCTGCTCCTGGGTCTCGCGCTCTGGGTGTCCTTCGCGTTCGGCAACTTCCTCGACCGCCGCATCCAGACCGTCGACGAGCTGACCCCGTCACTGCGCGTTCTGCTCGGCAAGATCATTCGCATCGGCCTCGTGGCCTTTGCCGGCATCATCGTCGTCTCCGGTCTCGGCATCGATCTCACGGCGCTGACCGTGCTGTCCGGTGCCGTCGGTGTCGGTATCGGCTTCGGCCTGCAGAAAGTCGTCTCGAATTTCATTTCCGGCATCATCATCCTGCTCGACCAGTCGATCAAACCCGGCGACACGATAACGCTGGGCGAGACCTTCGGCTGGATCCGCGAACTGCGTGCGCGCTTCGTGTCAGTGATCACCCGTGACGGAAGGGAATACCTGATACCGAACGAGGATTTCATCACGCGCGAGGTCATCAACTGGTCGTTTTCCGACAAGTTCGTCCGCCTCGACGTCGATTTCGGCGTGTCGTACAGCGCCGACCCGCACGAGGTAATTCGCCGGGCGGGCGAGGCCGCTGCCGGCGTCGACCGCGTCCAGACCGACGCCAAGCAACCGGTCTGCTGGATGACCGAGTTCGGCGATTCCTCGATCAATTTCAAGCTCCGGTTCTGGATAGACGATCCGCAGCAGGGCCTGACGAATATCCGTGGCCAGGTTCTGATTGCCCTGTGGGACACCTTCAAGGAGCACGGTATCGGCATTCCGTTCCCGCATCGCGAGGTCCTGTTCCGGACCCCGCTCAACATCGTCACCGACCAGCCGGGAACCTGAGACGCGAGGCGCACTGGCGGGCCGGGACCAATGGCACAAGAAGCAGACGACAGCCCGACGGTATCGCTCGTACTCGGCAGCGGCGGTGCGCGCGGGCATGCGCACATCGGCGTGATCCGCGCGATCGAGGAACGCGGCGTGCGAATCCGGAACATCGCGGGTACGTCGATGGGTTCCGTCATCGGCGGAATGCGTGCCGCGGGAGAGCTCGACACCTACGCGGACTGGGCGTTTGCGCTCAGCGGCAAGGACGTCGTCAGGCTGCTCGACTTTGCCTTTACCTGGACATCGATATTCAAGGGCGAACGGATCTTCGGCGTACTCAAGGAGCTCGTCGGCGATCGCGACATCGAGGACCTCGATCTCGGGTTTACCGCGGTCGCGACGGCGATCGATGAACAGCGCGAAGTCTGGCTCAATCGCGGCTCCCTGTTTCGCGCGATCCGGGCATCGACGGCGGTGCCGGGCGTGTTCAGCCCGGTGGAGATCGGCGGCCGCACGCTCGTCGACGGCGGCCTGATCAATCCGATCCCGATTGCGCCGACGCTGAACGATGCAACCGACATGACCATTGCGGTCAATCTCAACAGCCTGGCGGAATCCTACTCGCCGCCGGAAGGCGAAGCAGCGGAACCGCTGCCGGACGGCGCTTCGTACGCACAGAAGATTTCCCGTTTCATCCGCGAATTGATCGCAGACGACGACTCGGAATCACCGGCGCCGGATGCGGCGGACCTGCTGACCCGTTCGATCGACGTGATGCAGGGAGCGATCGCCCGCCTGAAACTCGCCGCCTACAGTCCCGACAAAGTCATCGAGATTCCCCGCGATGCCTGTACGTTTTTCGAGTTTCACCGGGCGCGGGAAATGGCCGACCTGGGTTACGAAAAGACGATGGCCGCGCTCGACGACATGGAACTCTAGCGCCCGATCCGTCACTGGCGCTGCCGCAGCCGGCGCCGGAACGGCTTGTGTTATCACTCCGCGGACGCCCGCCGGCGTTTCGTGTCGCCCGTGAGGGACAGCCATTCGCGCATGAAGCGGCGGCCTTTGGCCGTCAGGAAAATCCGCTTGACCCGGAGGTTCAGCGGATCGACCCGGAGTTCGAGCAGACCCGGTCCCGGCGTCTTGCGCGTCGTGAGCGCAGAGAGGTCTGCGAGGTTGCGGGACAGGGCCGTGATCGACGTCGATTCGAGATGGGTCAGCAACTCGCGCTGGCTCAGCCCTTCGTGAAAATAGACCGCGATCAGGATCAGCAGACGCTGTGCCGTGATGTCGGGACTGAGCTTCGCGCGCGCATAGCGCAACGCGCGATCCAGCGCCATGAGGGTCTTTGCCTGCGCGTCTGCGGCCATGCTCGCCGACCGGTGCCGAAAAATCCATGATAGGGCAATAGTTGCGGTATCGCAACCATCTTCTGCCCGTTTGCAGGAACCCGGCGGGGTGTCGCGCAAAGCCGGCTCGTCACGCCATCGGCAGCGCGGGGTCGATGGTTCAGCCTTCCGCCGCGGCTGCCTCCTCTGTGGATCGCTCCCCTTCCGGCACCAGCGCGGTAACCCGGGACCCGGCCGGGACCCGCATTTCGTCGACGTCCACGGGGAACCGGATGCGGCCGTCCTGCTCGGTGACGAACAACACGATCCGGTCAGGGTGCTTGGCACGGTAGCTTTCGAAGGAAAACGTTTCCGTAATCTCGGTGGTCCGCGTGTCGATGTTGCCGCTGACGATGTCGAGCAGATCATCCATCGACCGGCGGCCGCCGAACAGGACACGCCCGCCCGTTTCGCCGGTGATCTGGTGTTTCTCGTGCACGTCCGAGTTTTGCGGGACCGTATAGACCGATTCCCTGCCGAATTCATAGCGAAACCGCACGCAGGCGAGTTCGTTGAGGCCCGGCCGATGGGACAGTGCGAGCAGGTGGCCGAGGCCCATCACGTCGAGATGCCGGTCTGCATAGCCCGATACCGGGCTGCCGTAGTAGACCGGAAGTCCTTTCATCCGCGCCTTGCTGATCCCGTCCCAGCCCATCGACGCAACCAGGACCCGGTGCCCCGCCTCGTGCAGCGCCTCGGCGTAGGCCAGTGCGGCGGCGTTGGCGCCGACGACCAGCACGCCCGTCGGATCAGGGTCCTTGACCCGGAGCCAGCGCGCGAGTAGCCCGCCCGTCAGGCTCTGGATCACGACGGTGCCGACGATGATGATGAATACCATCGGCACGAGCAGGTCCGCGCCATCGACCGCGAGGTCCTCGAGCCGGAGCGCGAACAGCGCGGAAACGGCAGCGGCGACGATACCGCGCGGGAACAGCCAGCCGAGGTAGAGGCGCTCGCGCCAGTCGAGCTCGCTGCCGACGGAGCTGATCGCGGCGCGCAGCGGTCCGGCAATGAACTGCAACGCGAGCAGCACCGCGATGGCGCCGGAACCCAGTGCCAGCAGCGCATCCAGGTCGATTCGCGCGGCCAGCACGATGAACAGTCCCGCGACCAGCACCAGCGTCAGGCTCTCCTTGAAGTCGAGGATGTCTTCGAGATCGACGCCCTTCATGTTCGCCTGCCAGACGCCCATCACGGTCACGGCAAGCAGGCCCGACTCGGATGCGACGGCTTCGGACATCGCGAACACGGCGATGACGAGCGCGAGCGCCGCGTAGTCGCGCAGGTAGTCCGGGAGCCAGTGCCTGCGGAGCACGATGCCGAATGCCTGGCCGGCGACGGCGCCGAGGCCGAGACCCGTGGCCACGATCAGCCCGAAGGTCGTGTAGAGCTGCATGGTCGTTGCGGCGGTCAGCTCGACGACGATGAAGTTGAAGACCAGCACCGCGAGGATCGCGCCCAGCGGATCCACGAGGATGCCCTCCCAGCGAATGACGCTCGACAACGATCGCGTCGGGCGGATGGTGCGCAGGAGCGGCATGATCACGGTCGGGCCGCTGACCGTCACGATGGCACCGAAGAGGGCCGCGAGGTACCAGCTCCAGTCGAGGAAGTAGAGCGCCGTCAGCGTCGCAACCACCCAGGTCGTCAGCACGCCGACCGAGACGAGATTGCGCACGACAGCACCATGACCCCGGATCTCGGAGAACCTGAGCGTGAGACTGCCCTCGTAGAGAATGACGGCGACGGCGAGGGACACGAAGGACTGGAGCAGGTCGCCGAACATCGCGTCGGGCTCGAGCAGCCCGAGGACCGGCCCCGCGAGGATGCCGGTCAGCAACAGGAACAGTATCGACGGCAGCTTGACGCGCCACGCCAGCCACTGGCAGGCGAAGCCGGCGACGAGCACGGCGCTTAAGATAAACAGGTCATGGCCGTGCATGCGTCGCGGTTTCCGCCTGGCGATTAATCGGTCATCCCGGTATCAGGAAGGGGCCATCCGGACAGTCCGGCCCGGGGAACAGCGGCGCCAGTTTAGCAGAACTGCGCGTTCGCGAGGATCAGTGGAACCGGGCCCGGGCCGCTTTTCGCGCGATGGCGAGGCGCTGGCGCGCGTCGCGGAGACCGAGCTGGATGTCCGCCAGGTCCGGGTCATCTTCCGCGTCCATGGCCTCGAGTTTTTCGCCCACCTCGAGACAGCGTTTTTCGAGCAGGTCGAGATAGCGATCGAAACGGTCGTCGGTTTCCGGCCCTGCGGCGGCCGACTTTTCCTTCAGCCGATCGAGCTCGGCCCCGATGTCGCGAAGTTCGGCGCGTACATCCTGCTTGTCGATTGTTCCCGTCGTCATTGGATCGATCCTCCTGGATTTTTTTCCCGGCTTCCATCGGACGGCGGCCGGCCGGGCCGGGTGCGTGACCGTCATTTTTCCCGGGCCCCGGCACCGCACATGGCGTATGCTTCGTGCGCGCCAGCGTCCGGCGCTCCCGGTGGCCCGGCGTGTCGGGATGTCGCCGACCGCTTTTGAAGTTAACAGAACAATTGCGTTATCGCAACTATTGCGTTTATGAGCATCGCCCGGCATGATCCGCGCATGGCAAGGAACAACTCAATGAACGAAGATCAGAATCTCGCGCTTTTTTGCGACTTCGAAAACATCGCGCTCGGCGTCCGCGACGCCAAGTATTCCAGGTTCGACATCGGGCCCGTACTCGAACGCCTGCTGCTGAAGGGCAGCATCGTTGCAAAAAAGGCCTACTGCGACTGGGATCGCTACAAGCAGTACAAGCCGGCCATGCATGAAGCGGCATTCGAGCTCATCGAGATCCCGCATATCAAGCTGTCCGGCAAGAACTCAGCGGACATCCGGATGGTCGTCGATGCCCTCGATCTCTGCTATACGAAGGAGCACATCGATACGTTCGTCATCATATCGGGAGACTCCGACTTCTCACCGCTGGTCAGCAAGCTGCGGGAGAACGCCAAGACGGTGATCGGCGTCGGCGTCAAGAACTCGACGTCCGACCTGCTGATCAGCAACTGCGACGAATTCATTTTTTACGACGATCTCGTGCAACCGGACAGCACGGCCGAGGCGCCGGGCAAAAAGACGAAGAAAAAACGGTCCCGCAAGTCCGGCAGGAAAACAGCGCCGAAGAAGTCCGACCCGGCCCAGGAAGCGATCGACCTCGTCATCGAGACGACCGAGGCGCTCTACGCGGAGCGCGGCGACAAGACCAAGCTCTGGGGCTCGATGATCAAGCAGACCCTGAAGCGACGCAAGCCGGGCTTCAGTGAATCGGTCTACGGGTTCGGTTCATTCAGCGACCTGCTCGAGGAGGCCGCGCGGCGCAAGCAGCTGGAACTGGAGCGTGACGAGAAGTCCGGCGGCTACATCGTTCGCGGCGTACTAGCTTCCTAGCACGGCGAACGCGGCCAGGACGACGACAAGCGCCAGGGTGAAGGGCCAGAGGAACCGCCTCACACCCGGCTTCTTGACGATTTTTCTGAATGGCAGCGGCATGATGCCGGTCGCCTGACGCCGCCTTACTGGCCGCTCTGGAGCTTGCTGGCGGCATCCTTGGCCTTGGACTCGAGGTCGGCGGCAGCATCCTTGGCCTTCTCGGTCATGTCACCCGCGGCTTCCTGCGCGGCATCCATGGCTTCCGAGGCCTCGCTCTCGACGCGCCCCATCGCGTCCTGGGCTTCGTCGCCGGCCTCTTCCATGGCGTCAGCGGCATCATCGGTCATGTCCTCGGCGGCATCGCGTACATCTTCCACCGCGTTGTCCACGGCCTCGCCGGCCTCCTCAGCCGGACCGTCACTCTCGCAGGCGGCAAGCGCCAGCGTGCCGCAGACAAAAGCGATTTTCATCAGTGTTTTCATCGGTTCTCCCTTGGGTGTTGGAATTTTTGTCACTATAAAGCAATAGTTGCGTATCCGCAATCTTTTCAGGCGACCTGCCCCGGCTGCTGCGCCGCGCGACCGAAAACGAGCACGCCGTCGGCGATGTCGGCAGCACGGAAACGTTTGCGGTCGGCGATGTAATCCTGCGGGTTGAGCCAGGGCTCCCGGTCTCCCTGCTTCGGCAGCCTGGCCACCACGCGCTGAATATAACCCGGCGAGAAGCCCGATACCCAGGGTCGCTGCGGCATCGCGCGATCTTCCGCCCTGAGCTCCGGCCTCGCCCAGTCGTAGCCGTGCTCGCCCGCGTAGTTGACGAGCCGGCAGAAATACTCGGCCACGAGGTCCGAGCGCAGCGTCCAGGAAGCATTGACGTAACCGAATGTCGAGACGAGGTTCGGCACGCCCGACAGCATGACGCCCTTGTAGGTGAATGCGTCGGCAGGATCGACCGGCGCGCCGTCGACGGTGAGCGCCATGCCCCCCAGGACGACGAGCTCGAGCCCCGTCGCCGTCACGATGATGTCCGCTTCGAGCACGGTGCCCGACGCGAGCGCAATACCGGTCTCGGTAAAGGACTCGATCCTGTCCGTGACGATCGACGCACTGCCATCGCGTAGCACCTCGAACAGGTCGCCGTTCGGCAACAGGCACAGCCGCTGGTCCCACGGGTCGTAAGTCGGCGTGAAGTGGCGCTCGACGTCGAACTCCGGGCCGAGTTCGTCGCGCACCCACTGCAAGAGCTTCCGCTTCACGCGCTCCGGGCGCCTCCGGGTCTGCCGGTACAGCCAGCGCTGCATCCGGATATTCTTCCAGCGCGTCAGCGCATAGGCCGCGCGATCGGGAAGCACCCTGCGCAGGGCATTGGCGATCGCGTCGCGGTCCGGCCAGGCGATGACCCAGGTCGGGGAACGCTGCAGCATGACGACGTGCCGTGCGCGACGGGCAAGTTGCGGGACCAGCGTCATCGCCGTCGCCCCCGAGCCGATCACGACGATCTTCCGGTCGGAACAGTCGAGGTCCTCTGGCCACTGTTGCGGATGGATAATCGTACCGCTAAATCGCTCGCGCCCCGTGAATTCGGGCAGGTGGCCCCGTTCGTAGGAATAATAGCCGGCGCAAACGAGCAGGAACCGGGCCTTCAGGCGTGCGGGCTCGCGATCGGGACCCTTTTCGACCTCCACCGTCCAGCGCGCCTCGCGGTCCGACCAGCTCGCGCCGGTCACGGCATGCCGGTAGCGGATATTTTGCCCGATCCCGAATTCGGCCGCGGTGTCGCGAATGTAGCCGAGGATCGCCGGGCCGTCGGCGATCGCCTGGGCCTCGCGCCAGGGACGAAAACTGTAACCCAGCGTGTGCATGTCGCTGTCGGAACGGATGCCCGGGTAACGAAACAGGTCCCAGGTGCCACCCATGCGCTCGCGCCCCTCCAGCACGACGTAACTCCTGCCGGCGCAGCGGCGCTCGATATGGCAGGCCGCGCCGACCCCGGAGAGACCGGCGCCCACGATAACGATGTCGAATGTTTCTGTTGCTACGCTCATGGTGCTCGTACCGGACATTGCCTTGCGACTCGGCCGGCACTATCGTAACGGCATGAACACGCCGAAGGTCATCGAGAATCTCGACGCGGAGCATCGCAAACTCCTGTTCCGCGTTGCCGCGAGGATAACAATTTACTACGTCGTGCTGGGCAGTCTCGTCGCGCTCGCCGTGGCACTCAATCCCCGCATCGTCGACGAGTTTCCGCTGGGCGGCGTCGGGGACATTGCGTACTACGGTGCATCGAACGTCCTGGAGCTCGAGGACGCATTCCTGAGCGCCGACGACGAAGAACTCGAGAATATCGTGACGGAGACGCAGCGCGCGCAGCTCGAGCGCGGCCCGGTCTGGCTGCGCGGCGCGACCTCGCTCTTTTACGCGATGCTGTCGACGCTGCTCCTGATGCTGCCGGTATCCTGGGTCTACCGGTCCATCCATGCCGACAGCGTCTACGACCACTCCATCGATCCCACGACGCTCGTGCTCCCTGCCGTCGTCGCCGGCATCGTCACCGTCGTTCAGCACAGCCTCGCGCTCGCTTTCAGTCTTGCGGGCATCGTGGCCGGGGTACGCTTCCGGCGCGCGCTGAGCGACACTTTCGACACGCTGTTCATCCTCGCGTCCATCGGCGTCGGCATCGCGGCAGGTATCAAGTCGATAGAGATCGCCGTCATCCTGACGATTTTCTTCAACTACGCGGCGCTCGCGGTGTGCGCTTTCGGCGACGGCCTCGAGTCGCAGCACGAGGTTCGCCGCAAGATCCGGCGCCGGCACCGCAAGCAGATGCAGGCGCAGGAAGCCGAGGCCAAGTCGGACCGGATCGACCCGATGTCTAGTCTGTAGCGGCCTCGAGCATCCGTTCCAGGTGAGCGCTGCCGCGGCAGCGGGCCGTGACTTCGCGGGCGAACCGGGCCGGGTTGTCGAGTATTGCGTAGAAGTCCTCGATATACCCGATCGACTTGGTCCGACTGCGGTCGTCGAGCTCCGCCGAGTTCTCGAATAGCGCAAGGATCTCCCCGCGCCTGGCGCGAATCTGCTCGACCGCATCCTCCACGACTTCGTCGGGCTGGCACAGCCCGTAGAAGTAGCGTTGCCGGACGTCCAGGATGGGTACCTGATCCGGGGGTGCCGCGTATGCCGCGTTGACGAGTCCGGACATGTCGAAGTCGAACGGGACGGGAATGACGCCGGTGGGCTCGTCGACGGAAGCCAGCACGTCGACGTTGTGGCAGCAGAAACCGTCATTCCCGGCGGCAATCACGGAGTAGTCGTTGTTGGCGATCATGAACTGGAACAGCTGCACAATCGCCGTGCGCGAATGATCGAGCTCGTCGTAGTCGACGTCGAGCACGCGCAGCCGCTCGAAACCCAGCCGCCGCGCCATGTCCGCATCGTCCTCGATCACGAACACGAAATCCGTCCACGGCTTCAGTTTTTCGTCGCTGTCGAAGTAGGTCAGGCGAATGAGACGCGTACGGTAGCTGTCATCGGTCAGGAGCTGGAAGGCCCGGTACGCGAGGTACTCGAGAATCACGTACTGCTGGTAACGCGCCCCGTGGTTGCACGGCGCGACGAGCTTGAGCTTGTCCTGGCCGTGGAACAGCGTCCCCTTGACCTGCTTCTTCTTAAAGTTGAGCTGCAACGGGGGCAGATTGCAGTACTCGCGCCGGAAGTTCCCGCGCGTGCGTATCGATACCTCCAGCCGCCGGGTCTCGCCATTCTCATCGACGTAACTCCACTGCGCCGGCTGGTACAGGCGGACCTCCTGGCGCTTCTGGCCGTAGACCTGCCGGAGCGGCCCCGTCAGCACCGCGCGCAGCACCTCGTCGCTCTCGAAGAGCGGGTGCCCGTCGGCCAAGCTTGCGGGACTGGCCGGCAACAGGAGCAGCAGGGCCAGCGGCATCAGTCGCTTCATCAGGGAATCGGTTCCGTCCGGTGTCTGTCCATGTTATACGCAAGGCGGCGGCGCACGTGATACGTAATATCCAAGACCCGCCTGGTCGACGCGCCTGCCGGGAACCCGGCGCACGCATCGGCTAAAGTAGGGCGGCTCCCGGGCCGGGCGCGCCCCGCGCGCCGGCGCCGGGGCCAGGCACTGACTTCCGGACCACGACCTGATTGAGCGCTGACCCGCAGAATGACGCCGGCTTCCTGACCCGCGCGCTGGGCACCTTCGCCTACAGCCGACGGGCGCTGGACCTCGTCTGGACGACCAGCCGGCCGCTGACCGTGATGCTCGCGGTTCTGACCGTCATGGCCGGCGTCCTGCCCGCCGCCATCGCCTGGGTCGGCAAGCTGATCGTGGACGCCGTCGTCGCCGCGATGGGGTCCGCCGACCCGGACGTCCGCGGCGTCATGCTGCTGATCGGGCTCGAGGCGGCGATCGTGGTCGTGCTCGCCGCCTGCCAGCGCGGCATCTCCGCCAGCCAGTCACTCCTGCGCGCGCTGCTCGGCCAGCGTGTCAACGTGATGATCCTCGAGAAGGCGCTGACCCTGCAGCTCACGCACTTCGAGGATTCCGAGTTCTACGACAAGTTGACGCAAGCCCGCCGCGAAGCGTCGAGCCGGCCGCTCAGTCTCGTCAACCGCACCTTCGGCCTGGCGCAAAACCTGCTGTCGCTCGCCAGCTACGCTGCCCTGCTCGTCGCGTTCTCGCCGTGGGCCGTGCTGATCCTCGTCGTCGCCGGCCTGCCGTCGTTCGTCGCCGAGGCGAAATTCTCGGGCGACGCATTCCGGCTGTTCCGCTGGCGCTCACCGGACACGCGCATGCAGATGTATCTCGAATCGGTGATTGCCCGCGAGGACGGCGTCAAGGAGGTCAAGCTGTTCCAGCTCGGGCCCCGCCTGCTCGACCGCTACCGGGAGATCTTCGCCAGGCTGTTCCGCGAAGACCGCCGGCTGACGCTGCGGCGCGACGGCTGGGGCTTCGTGCTCGGACTGATTTCGACGGCAGCGTTTTACGGTGCCTATGCCTGGATCGTCGTCGCCACCGTTTACAACCGCATCACGCTCGGGGACATGACGATGTACCTGATGCTGTTCCGGCAAGGACAGTCCGCCGTGACGGCCATCCTTTCGGCGATCAGCGGACTGTACGAGGACAACCTCTACATTTCCAATCTCTACGAGTACCTGGAGCAACCCGTCATCAGCCGTTCCGGCGCCACTACGACGGGCCCGGAACCGGGCCGCGGCATCGAGCTCGAAGGCGTGTCGTTCCGGTATCCCGGCGCCGCCAGCGACGCGCTGTCAGACATCAGCCTCGCGATACGGCCCGGCCAGAGTCTTGCGCTCGTCGGTGAGAACGGTTCCGGAAAAACGACGCTGATCAAGCTCTTGACGCGGCTCTACGAACCGACGCA
This sequence comes from Woeseiaceae bacterium, assembly GCA_033721115.1. Taxonomy (GTDB): domain Bacteria; phylum Pseudomonadota; class Gammaproteobacteria; order Steroidobacterales; family Woeseiaceae; genus UBA1847. The sequence goes on from JAWWBD010000001.1 coordinate 38,569, forward strand.
GGGCCGCATCCTGCTCGACGGGCTCGAGCTCCCGGAATGGGACGTCGAGGC
>JAWWBD010000002.1:0-35457 GCA_033721115.1 Woeseiaceae bacterium
ATGTGCGGGGTGAGCGGCTTGAAGCCCACCTACGGGCGCGTATCGCGATACGGAATCGTCGCCTTCGCATCGAGCCTCGACCAGGCCGGCGTCATCACGCGCAGCGCAGCCGACGCCGCGCTGCTGCTCGGCGTCATGGCCGGCTTCGACGAGCGCGACTCGACGTCGCTCGACCGGCCCGTGCCCGATTACGTTGCGGCGCTCGAGGGATCGCTCGACGGAATGCGCGTCGGCATCGTCCGCCAGCACTTCGACGAGGGTCTTGACGCCGGCTGCGCGAAAGCGGTCCGCGATGCGCTCGCAGTCCTCGAGGCCGAGGGTGCCGTGCTGACCGAGGTCGACCTGCCGAATCTCGACCTGTCGGTGCCGACCTACTACGTCGTCGCCCCGGCTGAATGTTCGTCGAACCTGTCGCGCTTCGACGGCGTGCGTTTCGGGCACCGGGCCGACGACCCGGAGGACCTGCTCGATCTCTACTGCCGCAGCCGCGGAGAGGGTTTCGGCGCCGAGGTCAAGCGCCGGATCATGACCGGCACCTACGTGCTCTCTGCCGGGTATTACGACGCCTACTACCTGAAGGCGCAACAGGTTAGGCAGTTGATCGCCGACGACTTCAGGAAGGCGTTCGCCGAAGTCGACCTGATCGCGGGCCCGACCTCGCCCACGCCGGCCTTCGGGCTCGGCGCCAAGACCGACGATCCGATCACGATGTACTTAAACGACATTTACACGATCGGAGCGAACCTTGCGGGGCTGCCGGGGCTGTCGACGCCCTGCGGTTTCGTCGCCGGCCTGCCCGTCGGCCTGCATCTCGTCGGTCCGCACTTCGGCGAGGAGGCGCTGCTCCGCTGCGCGCATCGCTTCGAAGCCGTGACCGACTGGCACGCTGCGTGCCCGGAGGGCTATGCATGACCGGGTCCTGGGAAGTCGTCATCGGGCTCGAGATCCATACCCAGCTCGCGACGGAAAGCAAGATTTTCTCCGGCGCGGCGACGGCCTACGGCGCCGAGCCCAACACGCAGGCCTGCCTCATCGACCTCGGTTATCCCGGTGTCCTGCCGGTCCTGAACCAGGAGGCGGTCCGGATGGCGTGCAAATTCGGCCTCGCAACCAATGCGACCATAGCGCGCCGCTCGGTCTTCGCGCGCAAGAACTACTTTTACCCGGATCTCCCGAAGGGCTATCAGATCAGCCAGTACGAGCTGCCGATCGTCGAGCACGGCGAACTCTTTATTAATACGGCGGACGGCGGCGACAAGCGCATCGGTATCACGCGCGCGCACCTCGAGGAGGACGCGGGCAAGTCCGTACACGAGGGTTTCGATCGCGCGTCGGGCATCGACCTCAACCGCGCCGGCACGCCGCTGCTCGAGATCGTTTCCGAGCCGGACCTGCGATCGGCGGCCGAGGCGGTGGCGTACATGCGCAAGATCCACACGCTTGTCCGCTATCTCGGGATTTCGGACGGCAATATGCAGGAAGGGTCGTTCCGCTGCGACGCCAATGTCTCGGTACGCCCGCGCGGGCAGGAGACACTCGGCACCCGGACCGAGCTCAAGAATCTCAATTCGTTCCGCTTCGTCGAAAAAGCGATCAACTTCGAGATCGAACGCCAGATCGACGTGCTGGAGGACGGCGGCGACGTCGTGCAGGAGACGCGGCTGTACGACGCCGACCGGGACGAGACGCGGCCCATGCGCAGCAAGGAAGAGGCGAACGACTACCGCTATTTTCCCGACCCCGACCTGTTGCCCGTCGAGATCGACGACGCCTTCATCGAGGCGATCCGCGCGACGCTCCCCGAGCTGCCGGACGCGAAACGCGAGCGATTCGTGGCCGGGTACGGCTTGCGAGCCGAGGACGCCGGCATTCTCACGCAGAACCCGGCGCTGGCGGATTATTTCGAAGCGGTCGCGGCCGCGACCGCTGCCGCGCCGCAGGCCGCTGCGAACTGGGTGCTCGGCGACCTCTCCGGGGCCCTGAACCGTGACGGCATCGAAATCGGCGCCTCGCCGGTTGCCGCGGGCGATCTCGCCGGGCTCCTCGATCGCGTCGCTGACGACACGATTTCGGGGAAGATCGCGAAAGAGGTGTTCGATGCGATGTGGGCCGGCGAAGGAAATGCCGATGCCGTCATCGAGGCCCGGGGCCTCCGGCAGATCACGGACACGTCGGCGATCGAGGCCGTGGTCGACGAGATCATCGCCGCGCATCCGGCCCAGGTCGGGGAATACCGGTCCGGCAAGGACAAGCTGATCGGCTTTTTCGTCGGCCAGGTGATGAAGGCCACGGGTGGCAAGGCGAACCCGGCCGAGGTCAACCGCATCCTGCGCGAAAAGCTCACGACATAATCCGCCGCTGGCCCGGGGCCCGTCCGGCGGCGAAAAAGACCGCAATTCCGGGAGTTTCCCCGATTGGTGCCGGGACAGCCGATCGGGCATACTGGAAACGGTTACCGGCCGTATCAAAACGAACCGGCGTGCCCGCCCGGCACCGGGCCATGGCGGCGGGCCGCACGCAGAACAGGGCGGCCGGCTTATTCCGTAACGCAGGCGGAGCCCCGAGCCGTGGCACAGGACAGGCAACCCGATGGACGCGAGAAGTCCGCCGACGAGGCGGCGTCTCCCGCACGTGAGAATCTGGATCCCGACGACGACGTAACGTCGGAGATCTCGGCCCTCGTCGCACGGGCCTTCGACGGCGCCGGCGCGGCGGATGTCGAATCAATCGAAATCGAGAGTGCCGAACTCGGCTCGCATTTTGTCCTCGTCGACGAGTTCGCGCCGGGCGCGCTGCTCGGCAACCGTTACCGGATCGTCGAGCTCGTGCATACGGGCGGCATGGGCCACGTCTACAAGGCCGTCGACCTGCACGTCGAGCCCGGCGGCAACGAGCCACACTATGTGGCGATCAAGACCGTGCGCCCCGGGCTGGCGGCGCGGCTCGATGCTCGCGAGGAACTCGAGCGTGAAGCGGCGCTGACCCGCTCGCTCGCCCATCCCAACATCGTCCGGGTCTTCGAGGTCGGCGAACAGGACGGCCAGGCCTATATGGTCATGGAGTGGCTGGTCGGCGAGTCGCTCAATGCAATCCTGCGCCGGATGAGCGGCAAGGGGATGGCGCCGGCGGCGGCATGGCCGCTCATCGAGGGCGCCGCGCTCGGCATCCTGCATGCGCACCGGCAGGGTATCGTGCACGCGGACATCAATCCCTCCAACCTGTTCGTCACACGCGAGGGCCAGGTCAAGCTGCTGGATTTCGGCGTGGCGCAGCCCCTGGCCGAAACGCTCGATGCCGATCCCGCGGACACGGCCTGGGTGACCCGCACCTACGCGAGTCCCGACGTGCTGTCCGGCCTCGCGCCGATCGTCGAGGACGACATATTCTCTCTTGCCTGTGTCGCCTACCGGATGTTCACGGGGAAGCACGCTTTCGGCGGCACGACGTCGATCGTCGCGAAACACCGCGGCGTCATCGTGGAGCCGGTCGCAAGTCTGCCGGACGCCGAGCGGGCACTGCTGCATCAGGCGCTGTCGTACTCGCGGGACGACCGGCCCGACTCGATCGCCGTATTTCTCCGCGATGATGCGACGATCGGCGGCCGCCCGCGTGACCTGCGCAGTCAATGGTCGCGCCTGGCATACGCCGCCGCCGCGGTAATCGTTGCGACGGCGGTCGGTGCCTGGTGGTGGCTCGGCGGCGTGCCGGGCACGCAGGCGCCGGCGCAGCCGGCGGCAGCGACGGCGCCCGCAGCGTCGAGCCCGGCGCCGGCCACGACGCTGACGATCGATCCTGCCGAGGCACTTTTCGCCGCGGCGCAGGCCGCCCGCGACGAGGGCCGGGTGATCGCGCCGCCGGGGAACAACGCACGCGACCTGCTCCGCCAGGTCCTCGTACTCGAACCGGAACATGCGGGCGCGGCAGGCGCGCTCAGGGATCTCAGCGACGACTTCGTTCGCCAGGCCGACACGGCGCTGTCGGCCGACGACCCGGTCGCCGCGCGGGCATCCCTGGATACGGCGGCGGCGACGGATCCGGACAACCCGGCGATCGCGATCGTCACCGCGCTGCTCAGGGAACGCGGCGAACGCGAGCTTGCCGAAGCGCGCTCGGCAGTCGCCGCAGGGGAGCTGGGGCGTGCGGCGATCCTGCTGGAGCGGGCCGAACGTTACCCGGACAGCGCGCCCGCCGTCGCAGCCTTGCGCGAGACGCTCGCAAACGCCCGCCGGGAGCAGGCTTTTCTCGCGGGCCTCGAGATCGCAGAAGCGCACCTCGCCGCCGGCCGGCTGATCTCGCCCGCGCAGGACAACGCCCGCAGCGTGCTGGCCGGTCTCGCGGCGCAATACCCGGACGAACCCAGGCTGGCCCAGGCCGTCGAGCGTCTCGGTGAACGCCTGCTGACGCGGGCAGCATTCCGGACGACAGAGGGTGACGGCGAGGCCGCCGAGCAGTTGCTCGATGCGGTCGACGGGCTCGGCGTCCTCGCAGCGGAAGTGACGGCGGCACGGGAAGCACTTGCTGCGGCACGCCGCCAGGTTGCCGAAGATGCCCCGGCTGCCGCTGGACCGGTCGCGACGCCGCCTGCGGTCGATGCGGATGCGACGCTCGGAGGCGATGACGCGCCCGTCGCGCCGGCCGCCGAGGCTGCCGGGCCAGAGGCGGGAGCCGTGACGGAGGAAGCGCAGGTCTCGACGGCAGCGCCCGGACGGGATGCCCCGGCGGAAGACGCTTCCTCGCCGGTCGCCGAAGTCGCACCCCTGGCGGCCGCGGAGCCCGCCACGGACGCCCCGGCGGACAGCGCCGCACCGCCGGTTACCGGGGAGGCCGGGGATGTGCCGCTGCAAACGGCGGCGCTGGCACCCGGCGCTGCCGGGCCCGAAGCCGCGGCCGAACCGCCGCCCGCCGCCCCGTCCGCCGGCGTGCCGACCATGCGTCTCGAAGATCTCGGCCTCGAGCGCTTCGTGCAGCCCGACTATCCGCGTGCGGCCCGCCGGCGCGGCATCGCCGGGTTCGTCGAAGTGGAGTTCGACGTCAACCCCGACGGCAGCACCGGCGCGATCTCGGTCATCCGCGCCGAGCCCGAGGCGATCTTCGACGACAACGCGATCCGCGCCGTGGAGCGCTGGCGGTTTGCACCGCGCGGCGACACGGTGCGCGGCCGGGTGACGCTGCGCTTCGCGACCGAACGCTGACGACGGCCGACCGCGTCAGGCGGTCCGGCGGTCGCTTCGCGCCTCGCGGCCTTCCGTGCGGAGGCCGTCCAGGAATGCAAGGAAGTCGTCGGCCGAGCGCGGCACGCCGAACAGGAATCCCTGGATGTGATGACAGCCGTGGCGGCGCAGGAACTCGAGCTGTTCCCGGGTCTCCACGCCCTCCGCAACGACTTTCAGGCCGAGCTGCATCGACATGGCGAGGATTGCGGCGCAGATGGCGGCGTCGTCCTCGTCCGAGCTCAGGTCCTGGACGAAGGACCGGTCGATCTTGATCGTGTCGATCGGGAATTGCTTCAGGTAGCCGAGTGACGAGTAACCGGTGCCGAAATCGTCGATCGAGAGCGACACGCCGGATTTCTTCAGGGCCCTGAGCTCGGCAAGCGTGTTCTCGACGTCCTGCAACAGGACGCTCTCGGTGATCTCGAGTTCCAGCATCCCGGCGTCGATGCCCGCGTCGGTCAGCGCGGCAAAGACGTCCGCGACCAGTCCGCCGTCGCGGAACTGGTGGCTCGAGATGTTGACGGAGACCGGCACGGCACCGACGGCGGATTCCTGCCAGCGCCGCACCTGGCGGCAGGCTTCCCGCAGCACCCAGCGCCCGATCGGGATGATGAGGCCGGTTTCCTCGGCGATCGGGATGAAATCAGCCGGGCTGATCGGGCCGCGCTCCTCGTGCTGCCAGCGCAGCAGGGCCTCGGCGCCGACCAGTCTGCTGGTCCGGGCATCCACCTTCGGCTGGAAGAACAGGCTGAACTGCTCTGATTCGATCGCATTGCGCAGCAGGTTCTCGAGATCCAGCCGGTGCAACGACTTGGTGCGCATCGTCTCGGAGTAGAACTTGTAGTTGTTGCGTCCCAGGTTTTTCGCGCGATACATGGCCGAATCGGCGTTCATCAGGAGCTCCTCGCCCGTGGCGCCGTCCTTCGGATACAGCGCGATGCCGATACTCGGGGTGACGACGAACTGGTGACCGGCGCAGGTGAACGGTGGCGTCAGCTCGCTGATGACCCGCGCCGCGATTGCGGCGACTGTCTCCTCTGAATCCACGCCGTAGAGCTTGATGACGAACTCGTCGCCGCCGAGTCGCGCAAGCCGGATGGCCTGGCTGTCGCCGGCCTTGAGCTGGACGACCGAATCCGTCGACCGCGTGCACCGGGCGAGGCGATCGGCGACGTCCTTCAACAGCTGATCGCCGATGCTGTGGCCGAGGGTATCGTTGATCCGTTTGAAGCGGTCCAGGTCGACGAACAGGACGGCGAACTTCTCGCGCTCCCGCGCTGCCCGTTCGATCGTGCGCTCGAGGCTCTGGCTGAAGAGTTCGCGGTTCGGCAGTTCCGTCAGTTCGTCGTAGTAGGCGAGATTGAAAATCTCGGCTTCCGCGGTCTTGCGTTCGGTAATGTCGCGGACGATCGCGAGCACCGTGTGCCGGTCGCGCGCGACGAAGCGTGTCTCGAGATGGATGTCCAGGGCCTCGAGGACGTGCTCGTAAACCTGCGGCCTGCCCGTCGCCAGTGCCTTCTTGATACAGGCGCGGGCGGTGTCGTCGTTTTCGCAGGGGTAGAAGTTGATCTGCGAGGCCGTCGCGAGCGCTTTGAGCTGCAGCGTGTGCGTCGCGTCCGGCCCGCTCAGCCCGTGCTGTACTTCGCCTTCCTCGTTGACGATGAAGATCAGGTCGGGGATTGCCCGCACGAGGCCGGTCAGGTCACTGAGGCTGCGCGCCGTCCGCAGCGCATGCCGCAGCCGGTAAGGCAGCACGGCCATCGCGATCGGACGGTCCAGCGTGTCCGACGCGCCGGCCTCGTAGGCGCTGCGAACGGCATCGGCATCGTCCCGGCCCGTCGCGACGAAGACCGGCAGCTCGGCGCCGGATTCGTGCTCGCGGATCGCGCGGCAGACGCCGGGGGCGTCACCGCCGGGCAACGCGGCATCGACGACGACGGCGTCCGGCCCGAGCTTCCTGAACAGGTCGACCGCGGCATCGGCTGCGGCTGCCGACACGATCCGGAACCCGGCTGCCTCGAGGACCGACCACGCGGCATGGCGTTCGTCCCCGTCTTCGAGGGCGAGCAGCACGAGCGGTTTCTCCGGTGTGTGCACAGGGCGTTCCATGCCGGGCGCGGGCCGGGGACCGTGGCGGCCCGGCGGCGCAAAAGGGAATTCGGGCAGCTTAACCGGGGGGCCGCGGGGAATCCGAGACCGCGGTCACACGACCGAATCGCTGTTGGCCGCGGTGCCGTCTGTGCTATGCTGTCGGGCCGCTAAGTTTAAAGAATTCTTTATACTTTTAAATATTATGGAAAGGGCCACGCAAAAGCTGCTCGGCGGCCTCAAGGCACTGGCCGACCCGGTCCGCCTCCGGCTGCTCGCGGTCTGTGCCCGGGGCGAATCCGCCGTCTCCGAACTCGCCGAGGTGCTGGGCCTGAGCCAGCCCCGTGTCTCGCAGCACCTGAAACAGCTTTGCCAGGCGGGCCTGCTCGAGCGTTTCCGCGATGGTCATTACGTTTATTACCGGGTGCCGTTGCGCGGCGGTCAGCCGGCCCTGCGCCGCGCGGTGCTCGCGCTGTTGCCCGCCGACGAGCCGCAGTTCGAGCGCGACTTCGAGCGGCTGCTTGCGCTCCGCGCAGCGCGCGGCCGGCCGGCGGCGGCCGACGACCCGGATGCCCTGCGCGATCTGCACCGGGCGCTGATCGAACTCACGGTCTCGACGCCGCTCGGCGACGTCATCGACATCGGCAGCGGGCAGGGCAGCGTGCTCAAGTTGCTGGCGTCGCGCGCGCGCCGCGCCGTCGGCGTCGACATCGACGCCGATGCCCGCCAGCTGGCACGCGCCGAGCTCCTGGTCGCAGGCATCGACAACGTGAGTCTGCGCCAGGGTGACATGTACGCGCTGCCGTTTGCTGACGCGGAATTCGACACGGTCATCCTCGATGACGTCCTCGCCGCCGCCGCGCGGCCGCTGGCGGTGCTGGCGGAAGCCGGCCGGATCCTGCGGCCGGACGGGCGCCTGATCGTACTCGCGGAGCTCGGCGACGCCGACGCCGGTGAACTGGGACGCGACCTGGCCCGGTGGTGCGCGGGCAGCGGCCTCCGCGTGGCCGTCCCGCGCCGCGTCGCCGGCTGGCTTCTGGCCGTCGCAACGCCGGCCGGCCCGCAGTCGCAGGCGGCCTGACGGAGACCGCGATGACCAGCCGCCCGGAACCCGTTGCCGTTTCGTTCGAGTTTTTCCCGCCGGGAAGCGACGATATGCAGGCGCAGCTGTGGGGCGCGCTCGAGCGCCTGGCGCCGCTCGCTCCCCGCTTCGTCTCGGTCACTTACGGCGCCGACGGCTCGACCCGGGAGCGGACGCACGACGTCGTGCGGGGCATCGTCTCGCGGACCGAGCTCACGGCTGCGCCGCACCTGACCTGCATCGGCGCCAGTCGGGGCGAGATCGACGATATCGCGCGTTCCTACTGGGACCAGGGCATCCGTCACCTCGTCGCACTGCGCGGCGATCCGCCGCAGGATGCAGCCGCATACCTGCCGCGTTCCGACGGGTACGCCTACGCGGCGGACCTCGTCGCCGGCCTGAAAAAGGTCGGCGATTTCGATATCTCGGTTGCGGCCTACCCGGAGGTACACCCCGAAGCCGCGAGTCCGCTCGCCGATCTCGAGAACCTGAAGCGCAAGCTCGACGCCGGCGCATCGCGAGCGATCACGCAGTTTTTCTTCGAAGTGGATGCGTTTCTGCGCTTCCGCGACCTCGCGGCGGCGGCCGGCATCGAGTCCGCCATCGTTCCCGGCATCCTGCCGATCACCCGCTTCCCGCAGCTCGAGAACTTCGCACGGCGCTGTGGCGCGTCGGTGCCGGCCTGGCTCAAGCACCGGTTCGCCGGTCTCGAGGACGACCCGGAAACGCGCCAGCTGATCGCGGCCAGCGTGGCGATAGAGCAGGTGCGCGCACTGCAGGCGGAAGGGATCGACGAATTCCATTTCTACACACTGAACCGTGCCGAACTCACCTTTGCGATCTGCCATGCGCTCGGCGTGCGGCCGAGCAAGGCCGCGGCCTGAGAGGGAACCGATGGAACGCAAGCGACGTATCGCCGCGCTGTTCGAGTTGCTCGAAAAACGCATCGTGCTACTCGATGGCGCCATGGGCACGATGATCCAGGGCTACGGCCTGAGCGAGGACGAGTATCGCGGCCCCCGGTTTGCCGACTGGGATCGTGATCTCAAGGGCAACAACGACCTGCTCTCGATCACGCGGCCCGACGTGATCCGCGAGATTCACCGCGATTTCCTCGAGGCAGGCGCTGACATCATCGAGACCAACACCTTCAATTCCAACGCGCCGTCGATGGCCGACTACGGCATGGAATCGCTCGTCGGCGACCTCAACGTGGCCGCGGCCCGGCTCGCCCGGGACTGCGCGGACGAATCTGCGGCGCGCACGGGCAGCCCGCGCTTTGTCGCCGGCGTACTCGGGCCGACCAATCGCACGGCCTCCATATCACCTGACGTCAACGACCCCGGCTATCGCAACATCCGCTTTGCCGACCTGGTTACGACCTACTCGGAGGCTGCACTCGCGCTGATCGAGGGCGGCGTCGACCTCCTGATGATCGAGACGATCTTCGACACGCTGAACGCGAAAGCCGCGATCTTCGCCGTCAGGCGGAGTCTCGCGAGTGCCGGCGTCAAGCTGCCCGTGATGATCTCGGGCACGATCACCGATGCATCCGGGCGTACCCTTTCGGGGCAGACGCCCGAAGCGTTCTGGAACTCGGTCGCCCATGCGGAGCCGTTCATGGTCGGCTTCAACTGCGCGCTCGGGGCTCGAGACCTCAGGCCGCACGTCGCGGAATTGTCCCGCGTCGCCGATACGCGGGTCTCCGCGCATCCGAACGCAGGGCTGCCCAACGAGTTCGGCGAATACGACGAGACCCCGGAGGAGATGGCCGAAGTCGTGGGCGAGTTCGCGCGGAGCGGCCTCGTCAACCTGGTCGGCGGCTGTTGCGGCACGCGCCCGGCCCACATCCGTGCGCTCCGTGAGGCCGTGGACGGCATCGCCCCGCGGCGGGTTCCCGAGCGCCCCGTCCGGCTCAGGCTGGCGGGGCTCGAAGCGCTCAACATCGGCCCGGATGACCTGTTCGTCAACGTGGGCGAACGCTGCAACGTCACCGGATCCGCGATCTTCCGCAAGCTCATCGAGGCCGACGACTACGGTGCCGCGGTCGAGGTGGCGCGCCAGCAGGCCGAGAACGGGGCGCAGGTCATCGACGTGAACATGGACGAGGGCATGCTCGACTCCGAACGCGCGATGGTCACGTTCCTCAACCTGATCGCGTCGGAGCCCGACGTCGCGCGGCTCCCGGTCATGATCGATTCGTCGAAGTGGACCGTGATCGAGGCGGGACTCCGCTGCGTGCAGGGCAAGGCCGTCGTCAACTCGATCAGCCTGAAAGAAGGCGAGGCGGCCTTCATCGAGCAGGCACGACTGGTGCGCGACTACGGCGCGGCCGTGATCGTGATGGCCTTCGACGAGAAAGGGCAGGCCGACACGGTGGCGCGCAAGGTCGAGATCTGCGAGCGCTCCTACCGGATCCTGACCGGGGAGGTCGGGTTCCCGCCGAGCGACATCATCTTCGACCCGAACATTTTCGCGATCGCGACCGGCATCGAGGAGCACGCGAGCTACGGTCTCGACTTCATCGAAGCCACCCGCGAAATCAAGAAACGCCTGCCGCACGCGCTCGTCTCCGGCGGCGTCAGCAACGTGTCGTTCTCGTTCCGCGGCAACAACCTCGTCCGCGAAGCGATCCACTCGGTGTTTCTCTATCACGCGATCCGCGCCGGCATGGACATGGGCATCGTCAACGCCGGCCAGCTCGCGATCTACGAGGACCTGCCGCGGGACTTGCGCGACGCGGTCGAGGACGTCGTGCTCAACCGCCGCGACGACGCGACGGAGCGCCTCCTGGAACTCGCCGGGTCGTTCCGGGGCCAGGCCGCGGGCAGCACGGCGAAGGGGCCGGACCTCGCCTGGCGGGAATGGCCCGTCGCGAAGCGGCTGGAGCACGCGCTGGTCAAGGGCATCGACGAGTACGTGGTCGCCGACACGGAGGAGGCGCGCCAGGCGGCCGAGCGGCCGCTCGACGTCATCGAGGGACCACTGATGGACGGCATGAACGTCGTGGGTGATCTCTTCGGCGCCGGCAAGATGTTCCTGCCCCAGGTCGTGAAGTCAGCGCGGGTCATGAAGAAGGCCGTGGGCCATCTCGTGCCCTTCATCGAGGCGGAGCAGGAGGCGGCGGGTGGCGAGAAGCGCTCGAACGGCACGATCGTGATGGCGACCGTCAAGGGCGACGTGCACGACATCGGCAAGAACATCGTCGGCGTGGTGCTGCAGTGCAACAACTTCGAGGTGATCGACCTCGGCGTCATGGTCCCCTGCGAGAAGATCCTCGAGACGGCCCGCCGCGAGAACGCCCAGATCGTCGGCCTGTCGGGGCTGATCACGCCGTCGCTCGACGAGATGGTGCACGTGGCGGGCGAGATGCAGCGGCTGGGCTTCGACCTGCCGCTCCTGATCGGCGGTGCGACGACGTCGCCCGCGCACACGGCCGTCAAGATCGAGCCCGCCTACGAGGGTCCGGTGATCTACGTCAAGGACGCGTCGCGCTCGGTCGGCGTTGCGCAGGCCCTCGTCGAACCCGCCTCGCGCGAGGCGCTCGTCACGAAGACGCGCAAGGACAACGAAAGGCGGCGGCGTCAGCACGCCGGCAAGAAACGGCTCGCACCGCAGCTCACGCTCGACGAGGCACGCGCGCGCCGGCATCGCTGCGACTGGGAGCAATACACACCGCCGGCGCCCCGGACGCCGGGCCGCCAGGTGCTCGACAACATAAGCCTCGAGACGCTGACCGGCTACATCGACTGGATGCCTTTTTTCAACGCCTGGGAGTTCCACGGCAAGTTCCCGCAGATCCTGGACGATGCCACGGTGGGCAGCGCCGCGCGGTCGCTGTACGAGGACGCGACGGCGATGCTCGAGACAATCATTGCGGAACGCTGGCTCGAGGCGCGCGCCGTGTTCGGCATCTTCCCTGCACACACCGTGGACGACGACGACATCGTCGTCTACCCCGCGGAGGGCCGCCAGGACGACGCGCTTGCCCGGTTCTGCCACCTGCGCCAGCAGCGGGCGAAGCCCGACGGGCAGCCGCAACTATGCCTCGCGGACTACGTCGCCCCGGCGTCGGCCGGCATCCGCGATTACCTCGGTGCGTTCGCCGTGACGGCGGGCATGGGCATCGACGAACACGTCGCGCGCTTCGAGCGCGAGCACGACGACTACTCGGCGATTCTGCTCAAGGCGCTCGCGGACCGGCTGGCCGAGGCGCTCGCCGAGTACCTGCACGAGCACATCCGGCGCGACGTCTGGGCCTATGCGCCCGACGAGGCGCTCGCGAACGAGGCGCTCATCGCGGAACGCTACCGGGGCATCCGGCCGGCGCCGGGCTATCCGGCCTGCCCGGATCACACGGAGAAGGGCACGCTGTGGCAGCTGCTGGACGTCGAGTCCGCGATCGGGCTGACCCTCACCGACAGCTATGCGATGTTCCCGACGGCCGCCGTGAGCGGCCTGTACTTCGCGCATCCCGACGCGCGCTATTTCTCGGTGGGCAAGATCGACCGCGACCAGGCAGAGTCCTATGCCGCGCGCAAGGGCTGGAGCCTTGCCGAGGCGGAAAAGTGGCTCGCGCCCAACCTGGGCTATGATACGCGGAAGGCCGACGCCGCCTGAACCATCCCGCAACCGCAGCACGGAGGCGCGCATGCCGCGCAGCGAAATCGTATCCGACCCCGGCGAACAGCTGATCCTCGTCGACAGCGACGATCGGGAAATCGGCACGCTGCCGAAGCGGGATTGCCACGTCGGCGACGGCATCCTGCACCGGGCTTTCTCGGTGTTCCTGTTCAACCATGACGGCGAGGTGTTGCTGCAGCGCCGCAGTGCCGAAAAACCACTCTGGCCGCTGTACTGGTCCAATGCCTGCTGCTCGCATCCGCGGGTCGGCGAGGCGGTCGAGGCCGCCGCACGGCGCCGGCTTAAGGAGGAGCTGGGCGTGAGCTGCCCGCTCGGGTTTCTCTACAAGTTCGAATACCAGGCTCGGTTCGAAGACGTCGGGGCCGAATGCGAGCTGTGCCACGTGTACCTGGGCATCGCCGGCGGGCCGTTCGACCCGAACGCCTCGGAGATCGCCGAGCTGCGGTTTTTCGCCCGCGCAGAGCTCACGGCCGGGATCGCGGAATCACCGGACGAGTTCACGCCGTGGCTTCGGCTCGAGTGGCCGATCGTCCGAAATGCACTGGATGCCGCCGGCGGCAGCGTCGAACGCGTCGTCAGCGGGTCCTGAAGCGCCTCACGCGCTCCGCCGCACGTCGAGCACGATTTTGCGCAGCAGCTCCGCGAGCTGGCGCCGCTCCCGGACGCCGAGCCTCGTCAGGTGCGCACGCGCCGCGTCGAGCCTGACGGCGAGGGCCTCGTCGATCGCGCGGCGACCCGCACCGGTCAGGTAGACGAGCACGCTGCGGCGGTCGTCGGGATCGGAGCCACGCCGGACGAGGCCCCGTTCTTCCAGGCGATCGATGCGGTTCGTCATCGCACCGCTCGAGAGTTCGCTCTCGCGCGCGAGCCCCGTTGCCGGCAGTGCGTAGGGATGGCCCTGGCGCCTGAGCGCCGACAGCACGTCGTACTCCCACAGCTCGAGGTCGAACGGTTCCAGGGCTTCGGCGGCGTCGCGGGCGAAGACCCTGTTGAGCGACATAATCCGGATGACGATGCCGAGCGCCGCCGTGTCGAGTTCCGGACGCTCGGCGGACCACTGGTCCAGGATCCGGTCGATGTTGTCTTTTTCCATCCGCAGAGCTTAGTCGCTATTTCGATATAAAAATACTTGACATCAAAGTAAATTGCCGGATACTTGCGCCTTGAGCGTTTCCCTTCCCGCTGCGGAGTGACACCATGCCCCGACCGCCCACTGCCCCGGCCCGCCTGCGGCTACCGGCGCGGATTCGTGTCAGGCGCACCCCGGAAGAAGAGCTCGACGTCCTGCTCGCCTTCGCGGACCGCATCGGCGGCCTGCCGGGCATCAGGACACTGGACGACAGCGACGACCGGCTCACCGGCAGCGTCGTGCTCGTCCTCGATCCGCTTAGCGCCACCGACTCGACCGCGCCGCTGTTGTGCCGGATCAGTCGCGAGGGGCTCGCCGTCTACGGACTGTCGGACTGGGATCGCCACCAGGTGCTGCTCAGCGGCTGGGGCCGGCTCTCGCAGGACCACGTGCTGCTGCACCTGCCGCGCGACCAACGGGAACTCGACGTCTGCTGGCGAATCGTCGAGCACGCATTCATCGCTTCGACTCTGAAGCCGCACGGGTCAAGGGCGGCACGCGCCGCGTCCCCCTGGGATCTGCCGCGGTTCTCGAGAACATCACTCCAGTAACCAGGAGAGCAGACGATGCACCGCTATTACGACGACTACGAGGAGTTCGACTTCGCCGATACGGCGGCCGTGAACCGGATCCTCCGCGAACAGAGGCGCGAGGAGAAGCGGTACGCGGAACGCCGCCAGCACGGACCCGGCGACGACGACTATGATGAAGACGACTACGACGATTACGACGACTACGACGACGACGAGTTCGACATGTATGCCGGCATCGGAACCTAGGGCTGGGCGACGCTGACGGCATCCTTCGTCGCAGCATGCACAAAGGGCGGTCTCCGGACCGCCCTTTTTCGTTCACCGCCCTCGCGACGGTTCCCTGAAACGTCCTAGCCGTGGCCGCGGGTCCGCGTCTTGCCGCGCTTCGCGTTCTTCTCGATGAACTCGATGATCATGCCGGCGATGTCACGATCGGTCGCCGTCTCGATGCCCTCGAGGCCGGGACTCGAGTTGACCTCCATGACGACCGGCCCGTGCGCGGAGCGCAGCAGGTCGACGCCGGCGACGTTCAGGCCCATCACCTTGGCCGAGCGGACGGCCGTCGAGCGTTCCTCGGGCGTGATCTTGATCAGTTTCGCGCTCCCGCCGCGGTGCAGGTTGGAGCGGAATTCGCCTTCCTTGCCCTGGCGCATCATCGATGCGACGACCTTGTCGCCGACGACGAAGCAGCGGATGTCGGCGCCGCCCGCCTCCTTGATGTATTCCTGCACCATGAAGTTCGCCTTGAGTCCGCGAAACGCCTCGATGACGCTCTTCGCCGCCTGCTGCGTCTCGGCGAGGACCACGCCGACCCCCTGGGTCCCCTCGAGCAGCTTGATGACCACCGGCGCGCCGCCGACCAGGTCCAAAAGGTCGTCGGTGTCGCCCGGCGCACTCGCGAACCCCGTGACGGGCAGGCCGATGCCCTTGCGCGACAGGAGTTGCAGGGCGCGCAGCTTGTCCCGGGACCGGGTAATGGCCACCGATTCGTTCAGCGAATAGACGCCGGAAACCTCGAACTGCCGCACGACCGCGGTACCGTAAAAGGACACCGAAGCTCCGATTCGCGGTATGACGGCGTCGAGGCGCTCGATGGCCTGGCCGTTGTAATGCACGCGCGGTTTGTGGCTCACGATGTTCATGTAGCAGCGCTTGTGATTGATCACGAGCATCTGGTGGCCGCGTTCCTGCCCGGCTTCGACGAGTCGCCGGGTCGAGTAGAGGTTCTTGTTGGTGGATAGCACAGCAATTTTCATAGTCTGTCCTGTTCGTTCTGTTCCGAATGGCTGGCGACGAATTCGTCGACGTTGAGTTCCGCTTTCGACAGGCGCTTGAAGGCGGCGACATGAAACAGTGCGTCGCCTTCGTGTGCGAGCGGAAGATTACTCTGGCCTATTACGATACCATCGAATTTCGCCTTCACGGGCACCTCGAACTCGGCGAGCGGGTCGCCGATGACCGCGAGGCGCTGCCCGGTGACGACCCGCGTGCCGAGCGAAACGCGATGCGACACGACGCCGCTGGTCGGCGCCCGGACCCAGCTCGACGACTCCGCGATCACCGGGACCGCTTTCGAGCGCGATTTCGTTTTCGGCAGCATGCCGATATGCCGCATGATCCGCAGCACGCCCTGCAAACCTGCGCGGATGCTGATCTCGTCGAAGCGCAGGGCCTCGCCGGCCTCGTACAGCAGCATCGGGAATCCCCGCTCGGCCGCGCACTGGCGCAGGCTGCCGTCGCGGATCGTGGAGTTGAGTATGACCGGCGCACCGAAGGCCTCGGCCAGCTCGCGCGTGGTCGGGTCCGCCAGGTTGGCCCGGATCTGCGGCAGGTTCGAACGATTGATCGCACCGGTATGCAGGTCGATCCCGAAATCGGCGTTGTCGACGATCTCGGTCACGAACGTGTGCGCGAGGCGGCCGGCGATCGATCCCGTGGCACTGCCCGGGAACGAGCGATTCAGGTCGCGCCGGTCGGGCAGGTAGCGCGACAAGTCGAGGAAGCCGTGGATGTTGACGACCGGCGCGGCCAGCAGCGTGCCGCGTAGTGAGGCAAGAGCCTTGCGCTTCAGGAGCTTGCGAATGATCTCCACACCGTTCAGTTCGTCCCCGTGGATCGCGGCGGAGACGAACAGAACCGGGCCGGCCCGGCGGCCGCAGATGACCTTGACCGGCATCGACAGCGACGTGCCCGTGTAGAGATCCGCGACCGGCAGGTCGATCGAAACCTGTTCGCCGGGGCGGACGGTCGTCTCGCCGATCGTGATCGGTTTATTCGCGGGCATCGGCTTTGGCTCGGCGCGGCCCGCGCTTCTTGCCCGCAAGGTAGGAGCGGCCCGGGTCGACGATGGCGCGTCCCTTCAGGGCGGTCCGGCCGAGCAGCATGCGGAACATCATGTCGTCGCGTGCCGTCAGCGTGATCTCGATGGGCCAGGTGTCGGCACCGACCGTGACCGGCGTCTCGATGACCCAGCGTGTTTCCGCGTGCCCGCCCGAATCCTTGACGACGCGCTGGTCGATCACGTCGGCCACGCAGACGACGACCGTTTCGTTGTCGCGCTGGTTCGGGTGCATCCGGAACTCGACGCGCTGGCGTCCGCCGTCCTCGAAGGGCGTCACTTCGAACGCGTGCAGGGCAGAGGTCCTGGCGCCGGTATCGACCTTGGCCTTGATGTCGGCGAGACCGAGCTCCGGCAACTGCACCCATTCACGCCAGCCGAGTGTTGTTTTCTTGTTTTTCTTGTTCACTGTTTCATCCACACGCAGGGCGGGCTGCTCATACGAAGGCCGCAAGCGATCGCACGTCGCTGCCGAGTTTGCCGCCAGGCGCGTCAGTCGTCGAGCGTGACTTCGCTGATCGTGACCGGCTCGAGGGGGACGTCCTGGTGGCCCGCCCGGGTGCCCGTCCGGACGGCGGCAATGCGATCGACCACGTCCATGCCGTCAGTTACCTTGCCGAACACGGCATAGCCGAAGTCGCGGCTGCCGTGATTCAGGAAGTCGTTGTCCTTCAGGTTGATGAAAAACTGGGACGTCGCGCTGTCGACGGCGCTGGTTCTTGCCATGGCGAGCGTGCCGCGCCGATTCGCCTCGCCGTTGTCTGCCTCGTTCTTGATCGGCTCGCGAGTCGGCTTCGCTTTCAGGTTTTCGTCCATCCCACCGCCCTGGATCATGAAATTCGGTATGACGCGGTGAAATATCGTGCCGTCGAAGTGACCGTCGGCCGCGTAGCGCCGGAAATTCTCACAGGTGATCGGTGCCTTGTCCTCGAAAAGTTCGACGGCGATGTCGCCGTGGCTGGTCTTGATCGTGATCATGGGTTCTCGCCTGATTCGTACGTTGCGCGGGTTACCCGCGGGCGACCCGAATGATCATCGTAACATTGCGCCGCCGCCCAGCCATCAGCGGCGAGGATCTCGGCAACCGCAGCCGCCTGGCTGGCACCGTGTTCGAGCAGCAAGGCGCCGCCCGGCTCGAGCACCGCCCGGCATTCGCGCGCCAGGCGGCGGATGGCATCGAGCCCGTCGGGGCCGGCAACCAGCGCTTCCGCCGGCTCTGCGGCCAGTGCCGCCAGCGCGGGGTCGTCTGCCGCGACATAGGGGGGGTTCGCGACGACCAGGCGGAAGCGGCGGCCGGCGACGGGCGCCGTCCAGTCGCCCGCGAGGAACTCGAGGTTGTCGAGCATCAGCTGGCGGGCGTTTTCGCGCGCCACGGCCAGGGCGTCGGGACGAATGTCGGTGGCCGTGACCCGGCAGCCGCGCCGCTCGCTCGCGATGGCGAGCGCTATCGCGCCGCTGCCCGTGCCGAGATCGAGCACGGACCATTGTGCGCGGCGCGGGATCTCGCGCAGTGCGAGCTCGACCAGGCGCTCCGTCTCCGGGCGCGGCACGAGCGTGGCCGGGCTCACCATCAGCTCGAGCGACCAGAACTCCCGCGTCCCGGTAATGTAGGCCATGGGCTCGCCGGCCTGGCGGCGCCTGAGCGTGTGCTCGAGGCGCTCGAGCGCGGCGGGGTCCAGCGTGTCTTCGGGATGGGCGAACAGGTAGCTTCGCGGCATGTCGATGGCGCGCGCAACGAGCAGCTCGGCATCGAGCCGCGGCGATTCGCTCGAGTCCGCGAGGCGTGCTGCCGCGTCACGGACGGCAGACTCGATCGCTACACATTCGGTCATCACGGATTCCGCGCTGGTTGGCCGATCGCAGAGAATATCGCTTACACTGGTCCGGGGCACCGGGAACTTTGCGCGCATGAAGGTTTATTCCAATATTCTCGAGATGGTCGGCCGGACGCCGATGCTCGAGGTCACCCGGATGGACACCGGCCCGTGCCGGCTGTTCCTCAAGCTCGAGCTGATGAACCCGGCCGGTTCGATCAAGGACCGGATCGGCATCTCGATGATCGAGGAGGCCGAGCGACGGGGCGACCTGAAGCCCGGCGACACCATCGTCGAGGCGACCGCGGGTAACACCGGGCTCGGGCTCGCGCTGGTCGCCGCGCAAAAGGGCTATCACCTGGTGCTGGTGCTGCCCGACAAGATGAGCCAGGAGAAGATCTTCAACCTGCGCGCGATGGGGGCCGACGTGGTGCTGACGCGCTCCGACGTCGCCAAGGGTCACCCCGAGTACTACCAGGACCTCGGCAGGCGGCTGGCGGAGGAGCAGGGCGCGTATTTCATCAACCAGTTCGGCAACCCCGACAACCCGCTGGCGCATGCACGGACGACGGCGCCGGAGATCCTCGAGCAGATGGAAGGGGACGTCGACGCCATCGTGCTGGGGGTCGGTTCGAGCGGCACGGTCACCGGCATCTGCGAATTTTTGAACGCCAATGCGCCGGAAGTCGACTTGATCCTGGCCGACCCGGTCGGGTCGATACTCGCCGAGTACATCAATACGGGCAAGCTGAACGACAAGAGCTCGAGCTGGCTCGTCGAGGGCATCGGCGAGGACTTCATCCCGTCGATCGCCGATTTCTCGCGCGTAACGAAGGCCTACTCGATCAGCGACGCGGAGTCGTTTGCGACGGCGCGCGAACTGCTCCGCACCGAGGGCCTGCTCGCCGGATCATCCTCCGGGACGCTCATCGCCGCCGCGCTGCGCTATTGCCGCGAGCAGACCGAGCCGAAACGTGTCGTGAGCTTCGCGTGCGACACGGGCAACAAGTACCTGTCCAAGCTTTACAACGACTTCTGGATGGAGGACCAGGGCTTCATCGAGCGCGAGCGGTGCGGCGATCTCCGCGACCTGATCGGCCGGCCGCACGCCGAACACGCGACGATCACGGTCGGGCCCCGGGACGTCCTGACGACGGCGCACAACCGGCTGCGCAACGCCGGTTTCTCGCAGTTGCCCGTCATGGACGGCGACCGGCTCGTCGGCGTCGTGACCGAGGAGACCATCATCAAGCACGTCTTCGGGCGGCCCGAACTCATGAATTCGCCCGTCGAGGAGGCGATGCAGTCGGCGTTCATCAAGCTCGACAAGGATACGAGTGTGAACAACCTGGTCGCCATGCTGCAGGTGCAGCCCTACGCGGCCATCGTCGACGGCGAGACCTTCCTGGGGCTGATCACGCGTTCTGACGTGCTCAACTACCTGCGGCGACAGATCTGACCGAAACCGGCGGCGGGGTGATTGCCGCGCCGTTAGCGCGTAAACTCCCCGGTCGTCTCAGCAGGGATGTCCGCCGGATGCGCGTCTACTCCAATATCCTGGACATGGTCGGCAGGACGCCGATGCTCGAAATCACGCGGCTCGATACCGGGCCCTGCCGCCTGTTCCTCAAGCTCGAGATGATGAATCCGGGCGGGTCGATCAAGGACCGCATCGGCATGGCCATGATCGAGGAGGCCGAGCGGCGCGGTGAGCTGACGCCCGGTGACACGATCCTCGAAGCCACGTCGGGCAACACGGGCATCGCGCTTGCGCTCGTCGCGGCGCAGAAAGGCTACCGGCTCGTTCTCGTGATCCCCGACAAAATGAGCCCGGAGAAGATCAACAACCTCCGCGCGATGGGGGCCGAGATCGTCCTGACGCGTTCCGACGTGAACCGCGGCCACCCGGAGTACTACATCGACCTGGGCGAGCGCCTGGCGAAGGAGCAGGGGGCCTACCTGGTGGACCAGTTCAGCAACCCCGACAATCCGCTCGCTCACGAGCAGACGACCATGCCGGAAATTCTCGAGCAACTCGGCGGCGAAGTCGACGCGATCGTCATGGGCGCCGGCTCGAGCGGTACGATCGCCGGTATCTGCAACTACCTGGAGAAGCACCCGCACGAGGTCGAGGTCGTACTTGCGGATCCCGTCGGGTCGATCCTGGCCGCCTATGCCGAGACCGGTGAGCGCGGCGAGAAGACGGCGGGCTGGCTCGTCGAGGGCATCGGCAAGGATTTCATCCCGTCCATCACCAATTTCTCGAAAGTGACGAAGGCGTACACGATTGGTGACGCCGAGGCATTCAACACGGGCCGCGAACTGCTGCGAGCGGAAGGGCTGCTGGCCGGTTCGTCGTCGGGAGCGCTGCTGGCTGCCGCGCTGCGCTACTGCCGCGAACAGACGGAACCGAAACGCGTCGTTACCTTCGCCTGCGACACCGGCAACAAGTATCTCTCCAAGCACCTGAACGATTCCTGGATGGAGGACCACGGCTTCATCGCGAGGGAAAGGTTCGGCGACCTGCGCGACCTCATTGGCCGACCGTACGGCGCGAACGGCACCGTGACCGTGGGACCGGACGACATACTGACGACGGCCTACAACCGCCTCCGGATCGCCGACTATTCACACCTGCCGGTCATGGACGGCGACCGCCTGGTCGGCGTCGTGAGCGGTGACGCCATCCTCGAACACATGTACGACGATCCCGGCCGCGCGCAGGCGCCGGTGCGCGACGCGATGGAACGCGAGTTCGAAACGCTCGACAGCAAGGAACCGGTTCCCGAGCTGCTGGCGCGGCTGAAGACCCGGAAGTACGTCGCGATCGCCGCCGGCGACGCATTCCTCGGCCTCGTGACCCGCGCCGACGCGCTGAGCTACCTCCGTCGCCAATCGTAGGAGCGGCCCACGGCCACGATCCTCGTTCGATCGGCTCTCGATCCTTTCGGCCCGTCGGCGCGCTACCGGGTATGCGGGCTCCCTTAAGCTCGCTCGGCGTCCTGCCGAGCGAGCATCGCCTGCGCTCGCTCGGGCGTCCTGCTTCGCTCGCTCCGGACGACGCTCGCCCGCACACCCGGCATCGCGCCTACCCAGCGGACAGGTCACCGCTGCGATCAGCCGACCCGTACCGCATCAGCGCATCGATCGTCAGCACCCATGCGATCGCCCGGCCAGCCGGGCGAGGGTGGCGATTGACCGGAAATAAAGCGCAGCGCAGCGAGCCATTCCGGTCAAACGCCACCGGAGTCCGGCGACCATGCCGAACGAATCGAGGGGTGAACGTATCGCGGCCGCGGGTCGCTGCTGCGGTGGGACGGGGCCGGGTTGCGGGCGTCAGTCGGCGAGGGCGGCGAGCTGGTCGGCCTGGTGTTCGTTGGTGAGCGGCTCGATGATCGGGTCGAGGTCGCCTGCGAGGACCTCGTCGAGCTTGTAGAGCGTCAGGTTGATGCGATGGTCGGTGACGCGGCCCTGCGGGAAATTGTAGGTGCGGATGCGTTCGGAGCGATCGCCGGTCCCGACGAGCAGCTTGCGCTGCGCGGCCTGCTCGGAGGCCTGTTCCGCCACGCGGGCATCCAGCAGCCGGGCCTGCAGCAACGACATCGCGCGGGCGCGGTTCTTGTGCTGCGACCGCTCGTCCTGGCACTCCACAACGATCCCGGTCGGCAGGTGTGTCAGGCGCACGGCGGAATCGGTCTTGTTGACGTGCTGGCCGCCGGCGCCCGATGCGCGGTAGGTATCGACGCGCAGGTCGGCGGGCGAGATCTCGACCGCCTCGACTTCGTCGGGTTCGGGCAGTACGGCCACCGTGCACGCCGACGTGTGAATGCGGCCCTGGGATTCGGTTGCCGGCACGCGCTGGACGCGATGCGCGCCCGACTCGAACTTGAGCCGGCGGTAGATCCCGCTGCCGCTCACCCGGCTGATGATCTCCTTGTAACCGCCGTGCTCGCCCTCGCGTTCGCTCAAGACCTCGACCGTCCATCCCTCGCGCTCGGCGTACCGCGTATACATCCGGAACAGGTCGCCGGCGAACAGCGCGGCCTCGTCGCCGCCGGTGCCGGCGCGAATCTCGAGGTACACGTTGCTCTCGTCGTAGGGATCGGGCGGGATCAGGGATTTTTGCAGTTCGAGCTCGAGCGTCTCGCGCCGCGCGACCAGCGTCTCGAGTTCCTCCTCGGCCATCGAGCGGACCTCCGCGTCCGCGTCGCCGGCCATTTCTTCCGCCGCCGCGATGTCGGCCCCGAGCGCCTCGAAGTCGCTGAACAGCTTCACGACGGGTTCGATGCGTGCGTACTCCTTCGACAGATCCCGGAACTGCCCCTGGTTGCCGATGACCTCGGGATCGGCGAGCAGGCCCGCCAGCTCCTCGAACCGGTCGCGGACGGACGTGAGCTTGTGGCGGATCGATTCCTTCATGGTTCGCGGTCGTCGATGTCGAACAGGCGCCGCGCCGCATCGACGACTTCGCGTTCGCCGGCCTCCGCCGCTTCCCGCAGCCGGACACTCGGGCTGTGCAGCAGTTTCTTCATCAGCGCCGAAGTCGCGTACTCGACGGCTTCATCCGGATCGACGCCTTTGGCAAGCCGGCGCCGGGTCTGATTGAGCACCTCGTCACGCAGGGATTCGCCATGCTCGCGCAGCGCCGTGATGACGGGATCGGCCTCCTTGGCCCGCACGATGCCGAGATAGCGGACGATCTCGGTCTCGAGGATGCGCTCGGCGTCGATGGCGGCGGCCTCCCGGTTGCCCTGGCCCTCGAGGATAACCTTGTCGAGGTCGTCGATCGTGTACAGGTAGACGTCGTCGAGTTCGGCGGCCCGGGCTTCGATGTCGCGCGGTACGGCGATATCGACGGCGAAGATGGGCTTGTGCTTGCGGGCGTCGACGGCGGCCGCAAGCTGCGCGTAGCTGACGACGGGCTCGGGACTCGCCGTCGACGTGATCAGGATGTCGGCTTCGGGCAGTGTCCCGCCGAGCTCGGACAACGGCACCGCGTAGCCACCATAGCGGTTTGCCAGCCGTCGTGCGCGAGCGAGATTTCGGTTAGCGACAAACAGGCGGCCGATGCCGCGGCTCGACAGGTGCCTGGCCAGTAATTCAACGGTGACGCCCGCGCCGACGAGCAGCGCCGTGTGCTTCTCGAAGCCGGAGAAGAACTGCCGGGCAAGGTTGACGGCCGCCGAAGCAACCGAGACCGGGTTGGCGCCGATCTCCGTGTCGGTCCGCACTTTCTTGGCGACCGAAAACGTGTGCTGGAACAGCCGGTGGAGATCGGAGCCGAGCGTCCCGGACCGCTCCGCGACCCGCACGGCTTCCTTGAGCTGACCGAGGATCTGCGGTTCGCCCAGCACCATGGAGTCGAGTCCGCAGGCCACGCGAAATATGTGGCGGATGGCATCGTCCCCGGCCAGTGCGAAAAAACTCGCGAGAAAAGCCGGGTCCAGCTTGCGATCCTGCTCGAGCCAGTCGCGGAGCCGGCCGGGACCTGCGTCGTCCGTTACCATGTAGAACTCGGTGCGATTGCAGGTCGACAGCAGCACCGCTTCGTCGGCGGCTCCCAGCGTCGCAAGCTGCAGCAGCGCCTGGCCGACCTCGTCACCCGCGAAAACGACTTGCTCGCGAATTTCGACAGGTGCCGTGTTATGGTTCAGCCCGAGTATCTGCAGCGGCATAGAGGCCGTATTGTATGCGAACTGTTGGGCCAGTTCCTTGTCTGTGGGTTCTGCTCTCGCAATAATGCGCGGCCCTTTTGAATGACGCGAATCGCCCGAATGCACCCTGACAGCCGACAACTGCCCGCGCCGACGTGGCTGGCCTGCCTTGCGCTTATTTGCGCCGGCCCGCTGGCCGCCGACGACGCCGTCGAGGTGGGCGGTCACCTGCTGGCCGCCGAAGTCGCCATGGAGGCCGACAACTACCGCGAGGCCGTAGCGGAATATCTCGCCGCGGCACGGCTGTCCACCGATGTCGAGATCGCGCAGCGTGCCACCCGGCTGGGCTTCGAATACGGCTTCAACGAGGAAGCGCTCGAGGCGGCAAAACGCTGGCGGGAGCTCGCCCCCGATGACGATGCAGTGCATCGGGTCATCGCGCTGCTCGAACTCCGTGCCGGCAATCTTCGCGCGGCGCGCCGGAGCTACGAGGCCATCATCGAGGCAGCGCCGGGCCGGCAGGACCGGGCGCTCGCCGCGTTGCTGTCGGAGTTTGCCAACGAAGATGCCGAAAATGCAGACCGGCTCATGCGCATGCTGGCGAAACCCTATCCGCATTCGCCCGAAGTCAACTACGCGTCGGCCGTGCTGGCGCTGCAGGCGGGCGATGTCGAGTATGCCGACGAGAAGGTGCGGCGCGCGCTCGAGCTGGACGACGACTTCATGCGCGCCCACCTGCTGTATGCCCGCATCCTGCTCGTCAAGGGCGAGCAGGACGCGGCGATCGAGTATACGGCCCGACTGGTCGGCAACGATCCGATGCCCGACCCGGATGCACGCATGGAACTCGCGCTCATGTATCTCGCGGCCGGCCGGGAAGACGACGCACTGAGCCAGGTCAACCAGGTGTTGCTCGAGGATTCGGCGCGCACAGATGCGTTGCGGCTCATGGCCATCATCAACTTTCGGCAAGGCCACCTCGACGCTGCCTGGGCAGATTTCGAAGATCTGCTGGCGAGCCGCCAGTACACGATGGATGCGCTCTACTACCTGGCCCGCATTGCGGATCTGCGCGGTGACGTCGACCAGGCCATCCAGCTGTATTCCGAAGTGCGCACGGGCCAGAACGCGGTGCCCGCGCAGCGGCGCGCCAGCGCACTGATCGCCTTCGAACAGGACGACCCGAACTACGCGCTGCAGCGGCTTTTCGACTTTGCCGACCAGGAACCCGGATTTGCGGTCGACATGCTGTTTGCCCGGGCCCAGCTGCTCGATGCGCTCGACAGGGACGAAGAGGCGCTGGCGACCTACGACAAGGTGATCGGGTACCGGCCCGACGACGAAAGCCTCGCACTGAGCCGCGCGGAGCTGCTGCTCAGGATGGGCCGGCTCGAGGATGCCATCGGCGCCTATCGGAAAGCCGTGAAACGCTGGCCCGAGAGCCCGCTCTCGCTGAACGCGCTCGGCTACACGCTGGCCGACCGGACGGACCGGTACCGGGAAGCGGAGAAGCTGATCCGCAAGGCGCTGAAGTACGATCCCGACAGCCCGGCCATCATCGACAGCCTGGGCTGGGTACTCTACAAGCTCGGCGATTACGAGGCGGCGCTCGAGCAGCTCGAGATCGCCTACGACGCGTTCCCGGACCCGGAGGTCGCATCGCACCTTGTCGACGTGCTCGTCGAACTCGGCCGCCGGGACGAGGCCCTCGAACTGCTGGAACAGGCCGAGGAGCGCGATCCCGGGCACGAACTTCTCGAAGATGTCCGCGAGCGCCGCTTCCCTGCCGCCGACTAGGCCGAGACTGGCGGCGGGCGTCCTCTTGGCCACGGCCCTCGCGGCCGGCTGCGCGACTCGCCAATCCGCGCTGCTGCCCGAGCTGTCCGACTGGGAAACGCGGCAGGCCGTGCTGGCCCATGCTGACGACTGGGAGATCGCGGGCCGCATCGGCGTCCGGACGGCGGATGACGGTTTCAACGGCAAGCTTCGCTGGCGCCAGGACGGCGACCGCTTCACCGCGACCGTGGGCGGTCCGCTCGGAATCGGCACGGTGCGCATCGCGGGCGACGGCGACGAGGTCGTGCTGACGGACAACGACGGCGAGCAGACGCGCCTCGGCGATGTCGAGCAGGACCTTTACTTCCGCTACGGATGGACGATCCCCGTCGCGAGCCTGCGCTACTGGGCGCTCGGCATCCCCGACCCGGCCCGGCCTGCCGAAACCGAATTCAACGCAGCCGGACAGCTCGCGAGCCTCGCGCAGGGCGGCTGGGATGTCACGATCACGCACTACCGCGAAGGCGCAGGCGCGGAGCTGCCCTTCCGACTGTCTGCGGTGAACGGCGATACGCGCGTGCGCATCGTCATCGACGACTGGTTCTTCTACGATTGAGCCCGGCCCCGCCGGTTTGACTACATACTGACCGCCCCGCACAATTGCGCCGCAAACGAGCGCTCGAGTGGGGCGTAGCCAAGCGGTAAGGCAACGGGTTTTGATCCCGTGATTCGCAGGTTCGAATCCTGCCGCCCCAGCCACAACCGGATGAGGGGAAATCCGTGGATCCTGTAACGATGGCCGTGTTGACCGGGAACGCGCACCCGCAGCTCGCGCACGACATTGCCCGGTGCCTGCACGTGCCGCTGGCACGCGCGCACGTGGGCCGGTTCAGCGACGGCGAGGTGAATGTCGAGATCCTCGAGAACATCCGCGGGCGCGAGACCTTCATCGTCCAGCCCACCTGCCCGCCGGCGTCCGAGAACCTGATGGAACTCCTGATCATGGTCGACGCGGCGAAACGGGCCTCGGCCTCGCGGATCACGGCCGTGATTCCCTATTTCGGCTACGCGCGCCAGGATCGCCGGCCCCGCGCATCGCGCGTGCCCATCACGGCCAAGCTCGTGGCCAAGCTGATCGCAGCGGCGGGCGTGGACCGGGTCCTGACTGTCGACCTGCACGCGGACCAGATCCAGGGCTTTTTCGACATCGCGGTCGACAACGTGTACGCCTCCCCCGTGCTGCTGGGCGAGGTGTGGAAACACCGCTACCCGAACATGGTCGTCGTATCCCCGGACGTCGGCGGCGTCGTCCGCGCCCGCGCGCTGGCCAAGCGGCTCGACGATGCCGATCTCGTCATCATCGACAAGCGCCGTGCCAAGGCCAACCAGTCCGAGGTCATGAACATCATCGGCGAGTGCAAGGGCAAGAACTGCATCATGATGGACGACATGGTCGACACGGCCGGGACGCTGTGCCAGGCGGCCGGCGCACTCAAGGAGCGCGGCGCCGCGGGCGTCTATGCCTACATCACCCATGCCGTGCTGTCGGGCCCGGCGGTATCGCGCATCAGCGAGTCCGCCCTGGACGAGGTCGTGGTCACCGACACGATCCCGCTCAAGGAGGAAGCGCTGGCGTGCAAGAAGATCCGGCAGCTGTCGACCGCGGAACTCCTGGCCGAGACGATGCGGCGGATCAGCGACGAGGAATCGGTCAGCTCCCTTTACGTCGACTAGCGGGCCTGCCAGGACCGCCCGGCTGCGATGGACTCCCTGACGCAGGCTGCGCTCGGCGCCGGGCTGGCGGCCGCCTGTGTCCCGCCGGGGCACCGCCGCAGGGCGCTGGTCGCCGGCGCGCTGCTCGGGACGCTGCCGGACCTCGACGTTTTCATCGACTACGGCGACCCGGTCCGCAACTTCACCTTCCATCGCGGTTTCAGTCATTCGCTGTTCGTGCTGCCGCCCGTGGCGCTCGCAATCTGGCTTGCGCTCCGGCAGAGCTGGCAGCCCGTCCGGGAGGCGCCACGGGCCTGGCTGGCCGCGATCCTGCTGGCCCTCGTGACCCATCCCCTGCTCGATGCGCACACGGCATACGGCACCCAGCTCCTGTGGCCCCTGCCGACGCCGCCGGTTGCGTGGTCGACACTCTTTATCATCGATCCCGCCTTCACGCTGCCGCTCGTCGCCGGCTGCCTGCTGGCAGCAACCTGGCCGCGGGGCGCCCCCGCCCGGCGCGCACTTCGGGTCGCGCTGGGGCTCGCCGTGCTCTATCTCGGCTGGAGCTGGTCCGCCAAGGCGATCGTCGAGGATCATGCCCGGCGCGCGCTCGCGGCCGAGGGGCTCGCCGATGCGCCGCTCTTTTCCGTGCCGACGCCGTTCAATACGCTGCTCTGGCGAGTGGTCGTATTGACCGACGACGGGTACCTGGAAGGTTTCGATTCCCTGCTCGTCGACGAGGGCCCGCTCGACTTCACTGCACACCCCTCCGACCGGGCCGCGCTCGCGGCCGTCGGCGACGCGTGGGCCGTCGGGCGGCTGCGCTGGTTTGCGCGGGATTTCGTCGCGGCGGTGCGCGACGACGGTCAGCTCGTCGTCACCGATCTCAGGATGGGCCAGGAGCCGAAGTACGTGTTCCGGTTCGTCGTCGCGCGGCGCGACGGCGCGGACTGGGTGCCCGTCACGCCGGTCGAACTGCCCTCGCTCGTGACCCGCGACGACGTCGCGACGGTCTGGCGGCGGCTCACGGGGTCCTAGGCGTATCTGGCATTCGCGGGGCGCTTCGGTTACCCTACGCCGCCCCTGCCGGGCTGGTCGCAAGCCCGCGGGCGCCAGGTTCTGGCGAAAACAATGCAATATCAATCAGATAACGGAGGCCGTCATGGCTGAGAAATTCGATCTGATTGCGGATTACCGGGACGACAAGGGGAAAGGTGCGAGCCGCCGCCTGCGTCGCGAGGGTAAGGTACCCGCAATCATCTACGGGGCCGGGCGTCCGCCGCGGTCGCTTTCCTTCGATCACAACAAGGTGCTGCGCCAGCTCGAAAACGAGTCTTTCTACTCGAGCGTGCTCAACATCAAGGTCGGTGACAAGAGCCAGGCTGCGATCGTCAAGGACATCCAGCGGCATCCCGCAAAACCGCAGGTGCTGCACATGGACTTCCAGCGGATCGTCGAGGACGAAGAGATCCGGATGAACGTGCCGATCCACTTCATGGGCGAGAAGCAGTCGCCGGGCGTGCGCCAGGGCGGCGTCGTGTCGCACCTGATGACGGACGTCGAGGTCGTCTGCCTGCCGCGCTACCTGCCCGAGTACCTCGAGATCGACGTGTCGCAGCTCGAACTCGATGACATGCTGCACCTGTCGGATCTCAAGCTGCCGGAAGGCGTCGAGATTCCCGAACTCGCGCAGGGCCCGGAGCACGACCAGGTCATCGTCACGATCGCGATCCCGCGCGAAGAGCCCACGGAAGAGGAGCTCGAGGCCGAAGCGGCGGAAGCCGGGGAGGTCCCCGTTGGCGACGAGGCCGCCGCGGACGAGGACGAGGGCGAGCGCGAAGACGACAAGGCCGACGAGGACTGAAGCCTGTAGTCCTGCGACGAAAAGGCCGCCTGCGGGCGGTCTTTTTGTCTGGCGGATGAGCCCATGACCCACCTCAGCATCATTGCCGGACTCGGCAATCCCGGCGACAAGCACGCCCGGACCCTGCACAACGCGGGCTTCAAGTTCGTCGATGCGCTGGCCAGGAAGTACGGCGGCACCTGGCGCTTCGAGAAGAAGTTCGACGCCGAGATCGCGCGCGTCAGTATCCGCGGCGACGAGACCTGGCTCGTCAAGCCGCAAACTTACATGAACCTGAGCGGCGGGCCGGTGCGCGGCGTGCTCGACTACTATCGCCTGCGCGTGCGCCACCTGCTCGTCGCACACGACGAGATCGACCTGCCGCCCGGGACCGTGCGGCTGAAAATGGGCGGCGGGCACGGCGGCCACAACGGGCTCCGCGACGTCATGCGGCACTGCGGCCCCGACTTCATGCGGCTCAGAATCGGCGTGGGTCACCCGGGCGACAAGGACCTGGTAACGGCCTACGTGCTGAAGCAGGCCCCGCCCGACGTCGAGGCCGCGATCGAGGCGAACATCGACGAGGCGATGGGCGTGATGCCCGTGCTCATCGAGGAAGGTCTCAACGCTGCGATGAAAGAGCTGCACACGAGGACGGACTGAGTGGCCATCAAGTGCGGAATCGTCGGACTGCCCAATGTCGGCAAGTCGACGCTGTTCAATGCGCTGACCGCGGCCGAGATCCCGGCGGAGAACTACCCGTTCTGCACGATCGACCCGAACGTCGGCGTCGTGCCCGTGCCCGACCCGCGGCTCGAGGTGCTGGCGGAGATCGTCCGGCCTGAAAAGGTCATCCCGGCGACCATGGAATTCGTCGACATCGCGGGACTCGTGGCCGGTGCCTCGCAGGGCGAGGGTCTCGGCAACAAGTTCCTGGCGAACATCCGCGAGACACACGCGATCGCGCACGTCGTGCGCTGTTTCGAGAACGACGACGTCACGCACGTCACGGGTCGTGTCGATCCCGTCGACGACATCGAGACGATCAATACCGAGCTCGCGCTGGCCGACCTCGAATCCGTCGAGAAGCAGCTCGTCAAGGCCGAGAAGAACGCGAAGACGGCGAAGAAAGAAGACCTCTGGGTCCGCGACACGCTGCGGAAGATCAAGGCGCACCTGGACGAGGGACTGCCCGTACGCTCGCTCGCGCTCGACGGAAACGAGCAGAAACTGCTCCGCGAACTGCACCTGATCACGGCCAAGCCGGTGATGTACATAGCCAATGTCGACGAGGGCGGCTTCGGGAACAACCCGCACCTCGAGGCCGTCGAGCGTTACGCGGCGGCGGAGGGCGCGGAAGTCGTCGCGATCTGCGCGGCCATCGAGGCCGAGATCGCGGTGCTGGATGCCACGGACCGCGCGGAGTTCCTGGCCGACCTCGGCTTCGAGGAGCCCGGGCTCAATCGTGTCATCCGTAGTGGTTACGCATTGCTCGGACTGCAGACCTTCTTCACGGCCGGGCCGAAAGAGGTGCGCGCCTGGACGGTCCGGGTCGGCGCCTCGGCGCCCGAGGCGGCCGGCGCGATCCATACCGATTTCCAGAAAGGATTCATCCGCGCCGAGGTCATTGCCTACGCCGATTACGTTGCCGGCAACGGCGAGCAGGGCGCGCGCGAGGCCGGCCGGCTGCGGCTCGAGGGCAAGGACTACGTCGTCGCCGAGGGCGACGTCATGCACTTCCGCTTCAACGTCTGAGCGAGCGCCGCTGCCAGGCGACGATGCCGACGAGCAGCAGCGTGCCTGCGACGTGCAGCCAGGTGTCGAGCGGCGTCCACAGGAGCAGGAACGCACTGGCCGCGACGAGCGCCGCCGTCCAGGCAGTCAGCCGGGTCTCGAGGTGCCAGGCAAGCAGCCCGGCCAGAGCGTACAGGCCGAAGCAGGCGAAGACGAACACCCGCAGCCGGTCGCCCCAGTCGCCGGTGATCAGTGCCGAGTAGGCGAACAGCACGGGGACGAGATAAAGACCCTTCGCGATCTTCCAGGACGTCAGCCCGGTCCGCATCGGCTGCGTGCCCGCGATGGCCGCTGCGGTAAACGCCACGAGGCAGACGGGTGGTGTGACGTTCGAGTCCTGTGACAGCCAGAAGATGATCAGGTGCGCCGAGAGCAGCATGCCCGTGACCAGCGCGGGATCGAGCAGTTCGGCGCGGACCAGCTGGCGCATCTCCGGCGGCATCTCGGTGAGCGCACGTGCCGGATCGCCGCCGAACAGGTCGACGACGGCGCGAACACTGGCCGGCAGGTCAGGCGCGCGCAGCGCGTCGAGCAGGGTCGCCTGGGTTATCAGGTCGAAGAGTGCGGGTGCGGCGAGCGTTGCGAGCACGATGTAGGAAGCGGTGACCGGCAGTCCCATGCCGAGGATGAGCGAGGCCAGCGCGACGAGGACCAGCGTCAGGAGCAGGCTGCCGTCGGCCCACTCGACGATCATCAGGGAAAACGCGTTGCCGAGCCCCGTGGTCGAGACGACGTTGACGACGATGCCGACCGCGACCAGCAGGATCGCCGTCGGCACCATGATCCGCAGCGCATCGAGAATGGCCGCCACCGAGCGAGCCAGGTTCATCGGCCGGTCCGTGAACCAGGACACGGCAACGACCGCGCCGATGCCGAAGGTTGCGGCGCGGACCGGCGTGTAGCCCGCGACCAGTGCCGCGACGAGCGCGGCCAGCGGTACGACGAAATGCCAGCCGCGGCGGAGCACGGCGCCGGCCGACTCCCCGGCGCCGCGCGCCGGTACCGCGAGATCGAGCCGCCGCGCCTCGATCCGGACGAAGAACGCGACCG
Organism: Woeseiaceae bacterium; assembly: GCA_033721115.1. GTDB lineage: Bacteria > Pseudomonadota > Gammaproteobacteria > Steroidobacterales > Woeseiaceae > UBA1847. Next base: position 32,671 of record JAWWBD010000002.1, read on the forward strand.
TCAGGAAGTAGAGCAGCGCCGGCAGCAGCGATACGCCGATGATCGTGAGATAGGGAATCTGCGTATAAGTCGCCATGACGAAGGCGCCTGCGCCCATGACGGGCGGCATCAGCTGGCCGCCGGTCGATGCGGCCGCCTCGACGCCGGCCGCGAAGCGCGGCGTGAACCCGGAACGAATCATCATCGGGATCGTGATGACGCCGGTGGAGACCGTCGTCGCGACGGCCGAACCCGAGACGGAGCCCATGAGACCCGACCCGACGACCGCGACGTGTCCGGCACCGCCCTGGTAGCGGCCGGCGACCGTCTTCGCCATGGCGACGATGAAGTCGCCGGCGCCCGACTTCAAAAGGAACGCGCCGAACAGGATGAACATGAAGACGAACGTCGACGAGATGTTCGCGACCATGCCGAACATGCCGTCGCCGCTCCAGTAGATCCGGTACAGCACGGTTTCGACGGACAGGCCCGGGAACGCGAATACGCCGGGGACGTAGCGCCCGAGGAACGTGACGTAGGCCAGGCACAGTGCGATCAGGGCCGGCATGAACCAGCCGCTCGTGCGCCGCGTGAACTCGACGGCGAGCAGGACAGCGAGGCCGGCGGCCAGGTAATCGGCGAGGATTAACTCGGACTCGCGGGCGTAGAGCGCATCCTCGAAAACGACCAGGTAGACGGCCACCGCGATCGACAGCAGGGCCAGTAACGCGTTGCCCGCCGCCGCCAGCGGGTGTCGCACCGCGTTCTCGTCGCGCCGGTGAAAAGTCAGCGCGCAGAGCGCCCCGAAGCCGCCGAAGTGGATGGCGGCGAACCAGAGTTCGGAGACCGCGGTGAACCAGTTGTTGTAGACGTGGAACAGCGCGAAAAGCACCGCGGCGGCACGCAGCAGGCGGTCGCTCACGGCGGCACCAGCCGGTCCGGTATCTCGATGCCCTGCTCGCGATAGAAACGCGCCGCGCCCGGGTGCAGCGGCGCGCCGAGGCCGTCGAGGGCGGTTGCGAGCGTCAGTTCCCGCGTCGCCCGGTGGATCTCGTGCAGTGCGGCGAGGTTTTCGAAAATGCTGCGGGTGACCGCATAGACGTCGTCCTCGGGCACGTCGGCGCGCACCGCGAGCACGTTCGGATGTGCGATCGACTGCACGTCCTCTGCCTGGCCGGGGTAGGTGCCGGCACGGATGACGGCGCGTTTCCAGAGCGGATAGCGGGCGTTGATCGCCGCGATCTGGGCGTCAGTGAACCCGAGCAGCAAGAGCTCCTCGCCCTTCGCGGCAAAGGCGCGCGTGATCCCGGTCACGGGCACGCCGCCCGGCACGTTCATGCCGACGATGGTGCCGTCCTGGATCGCGTTGGCGGTCGCACCATAGCCCATCCACGCGAGTGTCATGTGCTTCTCGTAGTCGATACCGAGGCTCGTCAGGATGTGATGGCCGCTCCACATCGCGCCCGAGTTGCGGGCACCGAGCACGAAGCGCTCGCCGTCGAGCCGCGCCAGGTCCATGATCGTGCCGTCCTGCGCGAGGCTCCGCAGCAGGACGAAATGATCCGTGTTCTGCCAGGTGGCGGCGATCGACCGAAGCCAGGGCTGCGGCCGGCTGACCGGCCCGCTCCCGTCCCAGGCCCAGGCCACGAAGATGCCCTGCAGCAGCGCGAACTGCGCCTGGTTGTCCCGCATGAGCTTGATGTTCTCGGCGGAACCCGCCGAACTGATCGCAGCCAGGGAAATGCCCTTCGTATCCGCAAGGCGTGCCTTCGTGATCGTCGCGAGCGCGACGCCGACCGGGTAGTAGGTGCCGCCGGTCGTCGCCGTCGCGAGAATATAGGGCCGTTTGGCGGCAAGCTCGTCGCCGCAGCCGCCGGCCAGCAGGCAGAGCAGGAACAGCACGACGGTTCTTTTCATCTCAGTGCCAGGCCTTGTCACTCGACTCCACACGATACAGCACGTAGTCGCGAAGTTGCCGCGCCGTGTCATGCCCGATGTAGGGAATCCGGACACTGCCGGCCGCCGTATAAAGCTTCAGACTCGCGAGCGCATGCCGGCGCTGGTAACGCGAACGACTGATCGTCACACGCTGCACCTTGCGCAGCAGTATGCCGGCGGTGCGGAACCCGATCAGCCCCGAGCGCCGGACGAGCTCGTCGGCATCGACCTGGTAGCCGGTGCGGCGCCAGCTCTGCCAGGCGCCGGCGACCACGAGCGGGAACCAGGTCAGCGCAACGAGTGCCACGGGCCCGGCCGGCATCCACAGCAGTGCGACCGTGGCCAGGGCGGGGAGCAACCCGAGGAACAGGATCCGGCCGCGCAGGTAGTGGCGTGACACCGGCGTGAACCTGCCGTGCGGGTCCTGGCTCAGGCGACCCGCTTCGGGGGCCAGCACGATGCGCCGGAAATAGTCCGCCCGGGACGCGGTGATGGTCGGGATCGTGAACATGCGCCCGCCGCGCTCGCGGCGGCCGGCGACGGCCTGGCGTACCGTCACGCGGAAGCGCTTTTGGCAGCGCTGGACGACGCTCTGCCGCTGGATCAGCATCTGGATCTTGCCGGGTTCGAGCGCCTGCTCGTGCCGGGTGAGTAGCCCGCCCGTCGAACGCAGCGTCCGTCCTTCCAGCCGGAGCTCGTAGCCGTGATAGCGCAGCAACGCCGCGGCGATCGAGATCAACGCGAAGACCAACAGGAGTGCCGCGACGATGCCGGCGACGACGAGCGTACCGCTCGCGAGCGTCAGCCCTGCGACGCCGCCTGCTACGTCTTCGAGATAGTTTGCGACGGCCCGCTCGACGCGATCGTCGA
>JAWWBD010000003.1:0-33493 GCA_033721115.1 Woeseiaceae bacterium
AGTGCACGGTGAGGTACTCGTATTCGCCGTCCCGGCTCGTCAGGTCCCTGATGACGTCACGTATCGTCGCCTTCATCGGGAACGCGGCGTACTCCGTCATCATCATGCCGCCGGCCGTGTCCGGGTCGAAGGCGCTGAGGTGCCGGATCTCGTCGGCGTCTTCCTCGTCCAGCTGTTCGAGGATCGCTGCCGCGTCCTCGTCCGGCATGCCGCCCAGCAGATCGACGCGGTCGTCGCTGGCCATCTCCTCGACGATCGGCACCGCCGCATCGACCGACATGCGCTCCATCAGGTTCGCGGCATGACTGTCCGGAAGTTCCTCGACGATGTCGGCGGCCCGCTCGGCCGAGATCATGCCGAGCAGCAGACGCTGCTGATCTTCAGCCAGGTGGAATACGGCCTGCAGCAGTTCGCCGGCCTGCAGCGTGTCCAGCATCGCCTCGACCTCGCCAGCCGGAGCGCCGGTCTCGAGGAGGTTTCTCAAGGTGATCCAGCTGTCGTGCGTGTCGTTCGCCATGCCGCGATTCCTCCGTCCGTGATGCGCTTATTTGCGCACAGTCGGGGATTCGGCGGCAATGGCCGGGCGCCGTGAGGGCGAGACAGGCTGGCACCTCCCGCGTGTTTTCCTCGCGGCATTTCCGGAACCTGAGCAGCCGTCGCACCGCGGGCGAGCCTGGCCTCCGGGAACTCCGCGAGGCCAGCCCGGTCGGGGCATGTACAATCAAGGGGTTACAAACTGCGACGGGCGGAATGGGCGAAGTGTCGACTCCGGGGGAAACGCACCTGATTTATCGTTTCGGTGACTTCACGCTGGACACGGCCCGGGGTGCACTGCTCGAAAACGGCACGGAACTGAAGCTCAGGCCCCAGTCCATCGCGGTGCTCGAGGTGCTGCTCGAGAACCAGGGGCAGCTCGTCGGCAAGGACACGCTGCACGGCCGGGTCTGGGGTCAGAAGGCGGTAACCGACGATTCGCTGGCCCAGTGCCTCGTCGACATTCGTCGCGCATTGGGGGACAGCGGGCGGCAGCTCGTGCGTACCGTGCCGCGGCGCGGCTACCTGTTCGACGGTGCGGTAACCATCGAGCAGCGCGAGGCGAGGCGGGAGCGGTCAGGCCGGTTACGAGGCCGGTCGTTGGGTTTGGGCGCGACCATCCTGGTCGTGCTCGGCGCCTGGCTGGCATGGTTCTACTGGAGCGAATCGTTGCCGGCCAGGTCGATAGCGGTGCTGCCGTTCATGGACATGAGTGCCGAGCAGGATCTGCAGCATATCGGCCAGGGGCTTGCCGAAGACATCCTGAATACGCTCGCCCACCACCCGGCGCTCAGCGTCATTGCACGAACCTCTTCCTTCGCGTACGGCGCAGGTTCGGACATCGAAACGATCGGGCGCGGTCTCAATACCGCGTACGTGCTCGAAGGCAGCGTTCGCCGGCAGGGCGGCGGATACCGGGTCGTGGCCCAGCTGATCGACGCATCAGACAGCACACACGTCTGGTCCAGGGCATTCGAAGTGGGCGCGTACGACCTGCCGAGCGTGCACGAGCAAATCAGCAGGGAAGTCTGGCGCCGCATCGCACCCGATACGGACGTGGCCCTCGAGCCGACCGTAAGGCCGGGGTTCGCCGCCGACGAGGCAATGCTGCTCGCGCGTCATTACGAGCGCAGCCTCAGGGAAGCGGCAGAGGTCGATCCGGACATGCTCACCCTGGCGATTCAGCGCTATCGCGACGCGGCGGCTGCCCGGCCGGACTCGCCGGCGGCGCATGCCGGGCTCGCGCGCGTGCTCCTGTTCGCGGGTGATCATGCCGGGGCGGGCGCGGAGATTGCTATTGCAGCGTCACTGGACAGCCGGCGGTCCGACGTGCAGGACGTGCTCGGCCGTTACCTGTGGCTGACAGGTGAACCCGGCGCCGGTGATGCATGGCGGGAGGCGATCGCCCTCAATCCCAACAATGCCGATGCAATCGGGTCCTACGGATACTGGCTCTGGGTGCAGGGCCGCATCGCCGAAGCGGGACCTCACCTGTACAGGGCACGTGACCTGGACCGCGGGTCGCTGTCGAGATATGCCGATCTCGGCAATTTCCTGGGCAACGAGGCCAGGATCGAGGAAGTCGACGCCGTCATCGACGAGATCCTGGAGCGATTCGACTCGGCGGAAAGCTATCGGGTCGTCGCCCGCCTGCTCGACCTGATCGGGCGGGTGGACGAAAGCATCGCCTGGCTGGTCCGCGCACGCGACAAGGATCCACGTAATCCCGTTTACGACTGGGCCCTTGCCGAACTGTTCGTTGATATCGCGGATCACGAGACCGCGTTGCGTCTCGATCCCGAGCCGTCCCCGGGTCTGCTGCTCAAGATGGGCCGTTACGAGGAATTTATCGATGCGGCCGAAATGCACCTGTTCGAGGAGCCCGGGGACCTGACCATGATTTACCTGCTGGCCTTCGCCTACAACACGACGGGGCGCCATGAACAGGCCGTCTGGCTCCTCGACCGGACCGGGCTGATCGACAGGATCCGAAAGGAGGTACGAAGCGCCTGGGACCTCGAGGCAGTGCTCGTCTGGATCGACGCCAGTTTCGCGACCGGCAACGTGGAGGCGGCACACGAGATGGTGCGCTGGTCCGACGAATTCCCGCACACGCGGAGCGCAAACTGGTGGCGGTTTTTCTACGGGGGCTGCACGGCCGCTGCGGCCGGCGACAGGCAGGATGCGCTGGCCGACATCGAGATGATTCCCGAGAGTCCAAGATTGCCGTTTTTGTATCTCGTCCGCGATGCGCATTGCATGCAGGGTCTCAAACTCCATCCGCGCTACGTGGCCGTGCTCGAGGACATCGGCGCCCGGCAGCGCGAAATCCGCGAGGCGCTGCCGGGCACGCTCGATGCTTTCGGCGTGGGGCTGCGGGAGCTGGCCGCTCAGGAGTGAAAACCGGAACTCAGGGTCCTGCTTTTTTGCCCGGAGCGGCGACCTGTGCTAAACCCTTGTGCATCGATTGAGAAAGAGCCCGTGCGAGGTACCGGAATGAAGAGCCGCCTGATCGGACCGTGCCTGCTGCTCCTCGCGGTCGGCGTCGATGCGCTCGCCTGCGGCGAGAGCCTCTACCGCGTCGGCAAGGGGATCGCCTATCGCGAATACACGGCGCCTTTGCCAGGCAATCTCCTGGTGTTCGGCGCTGCGGGAGACGCCCGGGACCTTGCGGATCAGCTGGCACGGGCCGGGCATAACGTGGTCGTCGCCGCGACGATCGAAGACCTGGTCCGGCAGGCGGAACGGGGTGAATTCCAGGTCGTGATCGGTCCGTTCAGCGAATACGCCGAGTTCAAGGCGATTACCGTGTTGTCGGAAGCCGCTTACCTGCCTATCGCCGTGGAAGGCGTCGACGAACGCGCTGCCAAGGCCGAATTCGACCAGGTCATGGTCCCGAGCAAGCACGAGATCAAGCACTACCTGAAGGCGATCCACAGGGTCCTGAAGCGTGCCTGAGCGGCCGTCGCGCGCGGTCGCGACGGGTGCGCGATACGCAGGGCGGATTGCCCTGGGCATCCTCCTGGTTGCGTCCTCGCCGTGCCTCCTGGCGGAGGCCGGCGACGCGAGCCTGCGCTTCGAATACCAGTACATCCGGACCGGCAAATTCGACATGTCCGTCGGGCAACTCGACATCGGCAATACCGATGCGCACGTGTACATGTTGTCCGGCAGCTATGCGCTGACCGACAGGCTGACCGCTTTCGCCAGCCTGCCCTGGATCCAGAAGCGCCACACCGGTGCTCTGCCGCACAACGCGCGCGTCGACTTTCAGGAATTCGAGCCGCCGGACCTCCGTGTCGTGGATGACGGCTCATACCACGGCGGCTGGCAGGATCTCTATGTCGGCTTGCAGTATCTCGTGCGCGACAAGCGGCTCAAGCTCTCGCCCTTCATAAGCTACGGCCGCCCCGTAAATGATTATCCGTTCTATGGGCATGCCGCTATCGGCAGGAACCTCTGGCACGTGCCGGTGGGCCTCGCATGGTCCTTCACACCTTACTTCGACGACTGGTATCTCGAAGGGGACGTTGCTTACATCTTCACGGAAAAGACTCTCGGACATAACGTGAGTCACTGGCTCGTCAATTTCCGCGCAGGCTATTTCGTCCATCCGCGCTTCGCCCCCAAGCTGTTTGTTTCCGTCAAGCACGGCACAAAGGGGCTCGACTGGCCGGACGATTTCGATCTCGCCAATCTCGATTCCGCCGAGTTCTACTACCACGACCGGACCATCAAGCATAACTGGGTAAATGCCGGTGTCGGCTTCGATTTCATCGTCACAGACCGCTATCAGGTGACGGGTACGTGGTTCAAGATGGTCGATCCGGAGCAGGTCAACATCGTCGACCGTGCATGGACGCTGGGCGTCACACGCTTTTTTTCGCGCGGCCGCGATTGACCAGGGACGAGCTCGGCGCCCGGACTCGATGTGACGATGGCGCCGGTTTTTTTTGTGAAGCAGGCGCAGGAAACGCCGTCATGTAACGGCGTATGATGCCTGATTGGCATCCGTTGCGCAGGATCCCATGCGGCAGAAGATCGATCGTTCCCGCCTCCGGCTTGCTGCGTCCTCCGATACAGAGCGACGCGCGGCGCGCGTCGTCGCCGTAGACGATGACCCGGCGATGCTCGTGCTGCTGGAAGAAACGCTGGTCGAGGCCGGCTTCGAGGTGCGTTGCGCGGACACGGGCGCCGGCGCCATCGAGATCTGTGACAGCTTCGGCCCTGATCTCGTCTTGCTGGACATCAACATGCCCGGCATGGACGGCATCGAGACCTGTGCAAGCCTGCGTCGTGCCGCGGGGCAGGATTTTCCGATTGTCATGGTCACGAGCGTCGACGATGCGACGTCGATTCAGGCCGCGTTCGAGGCAGGCGCAACAGACTTCATCGTCAAGCCGATCAACTGGCCGATTTTCCAGCGGCGCCTCGATTCCATCATGGCCGAATGGCGTCATGCGGGACAACTCGACGAAAACCGGCAACGGCTGGCGGCACTGCAGCGAGTTGCACCGGAGCAGGTCATGCTCGTGTCGCGCAACGGGCTGATCATCGAAGACCTGAAAGATCACTCCGGTGTCCATCGCAGCGGGCCACTGGCGGCGTTTCCGACACTCGACGAAATGTACGGGCCGGAAACGGCGACCCGTTTCAAGCAATGTATAAGCAGTGTACTGAAAACCTGTCAGCCGAAAAGCCTGCGATTCACGGCGGTCGAGTGGGGCAGGGAGCGGGACTGCCAGGCGGACTTCCAGGTCGACGGACGCGATCGCGTGATCGTCGTTATTCAGACCGTCACGGAGGACCTGTCGACGCCGCGCGAGATTTACGAGCTTGCGTTTCACGACCCTGCCACCGGACTGCCGAATCGGCACCTGTTCCGCCGGGTCGCCGTCAACGTTATCGCGGATGCCCTGTTGCACGACCGCTCGCTGGCCCTGTTCAGCCTGAGCATCGGGTCCGGCGAATCCTGGTTCCGCGACGAAAACCTGCTACGAGAACTTGCAGCGACACTCGACCGATGTGTGGCGGAAGACCCGCGGCACGTCCCGGTCGGTGAGCAGGACGGGGCGGCGGCAGTCGCCCGGGGGGCCGGCAACGAGTTTCTGTTCATGCTGGACGACGTTCGCACGGGTGCCGAGGTGAACAGCCTGCTGGAAAAGTTGCGGACTGTCTTCGACAGCGAGTCCCGGGACGATGGACTGCACCTGGAGCCCGCCATTGGTGTCGCCATCCTGCCCAGCGATGGCAACGATCCCGAAACGCTGCTGCTGGCCGCCGCCAGCGCACGCATCGAAGCACGCACTGCCGGACGATTCGCGGGACGCCACGGCTCGAGCGTCCCGGTCCTCGAGGTGCTCGATTACGCGGGCGAGTTGCGCGAAGCGCTCGAGAAGGACCAGCTGGAGCTGCACTACCAGCCGAGAATCGATGCGCGATCCGGGTCCGTCACCTGCGCCGAGGCTTTGCTCCGGTGGAATCATCCACTGCGCGGTTACGTCGGGCTGGACGAGATCCTGCGCTACGCGAAGGCGACCGGCCTGATCGTGGAGATCGGCGACCGGGTCTTGCGCATGGCCTGCAATACCGTTGCGGGCTGGCCCGCGGACGAGGCCTGCCGGCTGTCCGTGAATCTCTCGCGCCAGGAACTGTTGCACCCGGAACTCGCGGCAAGACTCACTACGATTCTCTCCGAAGCCAGGTTCGACCCCGGCCGGCTCGAGATCGAGGTGACCGAAGCCGCGCTGATGCGCGCCGAGCAGTCGCCGTCCATTCTCGCGTCGATCAAGGCGCTCGGGGTCGGTCTGGTCCTCGACGACTTCGGTACGGGCCACTCGTCGCTGGCAACCCTGAAAGACCTGCCGCTCGACGCGCTGAAGATCGACCGGTCTTTCGTTGCCCGGGCGACGGAGGACAGCGCTTCGGCCGCGATCTGCGAGATCATCGCGATCATGGCGCACAAGATGGGCCTCGTCGCAATCGCCGAGGGCGTCGAGACAGAGGCCCAGTTCGAGAAAATGGTCGCGATCGGCTGTGACGAACTGCAGGGCTTCCTGGTATCCAGGCCGCTCGATGCGGTCGACCTGCGCGAATTCGTGGCAGCCCGGCAGACAGGGGCAAATTAGGAACTGCGTCACACTTTTTCGGGTTTTTACTGCGTTTGCGGCGGCCTGAAGGTAGAAAACCGCCCGATTTAACCGTGATTATGTGACGCAGTTCACACTTTTGCGGCAGCCGACCGGCTGCCCGGTCGCATTCCCCGCCCGAAGCAGGTGTTCCAATGTGCCAGACGCCCGTACCTCGCTCCGGAGGTCGCGGCGCTATACGGAGGCCTCGGGACGCGCATGACTTACAAAGCTGGAATCAGGCCGAAAAAATCGGGCGTGCTGGCAGTTCTGGGTACGCTGTTGCTCCTGTCGGTCGCGGACTCGAACCGGTCCGTGCCGGCAGCTGGAAAGTCGGAGTCTGCGCCAGAGCAGGCGGCGAGCTATATCGTGCGTGCGGCATCGGTCGCCGCAGCGGAGCGGCTCGTGCTCGAGCAAGGCGGTCAGGTCACCGCCCGGCTTCCGATCATCGACGCCGTCGGAGCGGATCTGGGCCCGGGGCAAGTGCAGGCATTGCAGGCCAGCGGCGCGACCCGGGGCATCTATGCCGACGCGGAACTGGAAGTGCACGGCAGCGCGCCTGCGACGCATTACCCGGCGCAGTCGGGCGCCGGCTCGCTGCACCAGCAGGGACTCACGGGCCGAGGCGTCACGATCGCCGTGCTCGACACTGGGCTCTGGCGCACGCGGGCGACGAGCGAACTGCCCGGCGGTGGTGCCAAGGTTGCCGGTGCCTGGGACGCGACCAGCAACTATATGTGGGAGCTCGACGAATGTGACGACGGCTGCGTCATCGACCTGGATGACTGGAACGGCCACGGCACCCACGTGACTTCGATCATGGCGAGCAGTGCGCTGACCGCGAGCGGTGAATTCGCCGGTGTGGCTCCCGGAGCGCGGATCGTCGCCGTGCGCGCCTTCGAACCCGACGGCAGAGGAACCTATATCGACGTCATCAGGGCGCTGGACTGGATCGTCCGCAATGCCGACGAATACGACATCAGGGTCCTGAACCTGTCCTTCGGTGCGCCGGCTGCTTCGCACTACTGGGACGACCCGGTCAATCTCGCGGTCATGACTGCCTGGCGCAAGGGCATTACGGTCGTGGCCGCGGCTGGTAACGGCGGCCCCGGACCGATGACGGTTGGCGTCCCCGGCAATATTCCCTATGTCATCACGGTCGGGGCCTACACGGACAGCTACACCCCCTACGACGAGACGGACGATCGCCTGGCCCGCTTCTCGGCCGCAGGACCGACGGTGGAAGGATTCGTAAAACCGGACCTCCTGGCACCGGGTGGGCACATGCTCGGCCTGATGCGCAAGTATGCGTGGCTCAGGCTCGAGTACCCTGAATACGTCCAGCCGGTCGGCGATTATTTCACGATGTCGGGCACTTCGCAGGCAGCTGCTGTGGTCAGTGGCATCGCGGCGCTATTGCTGGAAGACGACCCCAAGCTGAAGCCGGACGAGGTCAAGTGCCGGCTGATGGCATCCGCGCGCACGGCCATGAAGCCCGACGGCGAATATGCTTACAGTATTTTCCAGCAGGGTGCGGGCAAGGTGCACGCGATGGACGCGCTCTCGTCGAGTGCATCCAAGTGCGCGAATGTCGGCCTGGATGTGAAGAAAGATATCGAGGGTGAAACGCATTACGCGGGTCCGGCAGGCATCGACGGCGGAGGAACCTACTACATCGTCGACGAAACGGGCGCCCGCCAGACGGGCAGCCTATTCGAGTGGACACAGGGCTCGCTCTGGCCGGAGGGGTCTTTGTGGCCGGAGAACACGCTGCAAAGCCAGGGGGTGACCTGGAGTCACGGGGCGGACACCGATGACAGCGCTGCACTCAATCCGGATTCCCTGCTCATCCAGGGTTCCCTCTGGCCCGAGGGATCGCTGTGGCCGCAGGGGCGCTATGCCTCGACGTATCTCTGGGTGGACCAGGAATGAGCGCGCAAAACGTGACGGCCCGGGTCATGCCGATGAAAAACGCCGCCCTGCTGCTCGCGATCCTGGTCCTGGCTGGCGGGGTCGCCTGCATCAGGCCCGCCGCAGCCCGCGTTGCAACGCCGATGCATTTCACGCACCTGTCGGTTGACGACGGACTCTCGCAGAACAACGTGCAGGTAATCTTCCAGGATTCGACGGGCTTCATGTGGTTCGGCACCGAGAGCGGCCTCAATCGCTACGACGGCTACGAAATTCGCCGCTACCATCGCAGCCGGTTCGGCCCGGATGGACTCCATAACGACTTTATATGGGCGATCGCCGAGGACGGAGACGGGAACCTGTGGCTCGCCACGAAAGGTGGCGGCGTGGCGCGCTGGGATCGCGACAGCGACACGTTTACAAGCTTCAGACACGATCCAGCAGACCCGGACAGTCTCGCAAGTGACGACATCCGAACGCTCCTGCTGCGCGAGGATGGCACGATCTGGGTAGGAACACGTGATCGTGGCCTCGATCTTCTCGACCCGGACACGGGCAAGGCGACGCACTATCGCCACGATGCAGAGGATCCGAGCAGCATCAGCGGCAACACGGTCTATGCCGTTCTCGAGGACTCCAGAGGTCACGTCTGGGTCGGCACCGACACCGGTCTGAACCGACTGTTGCCGGGAACCGGCCAGTTCCACCGTTACCAGCACGAAGCGGACGACGCGAACAGCCTGTCCGCCAACGACGTACGGACGATTTTCGAGGACAGTGCGGGCACGATCTGGATCGGAACGGCGACGGGCGGGCTCAATCGCCTGCGTTCGATCGCCGGCGAATTTACGCGCTTCCGGCATGTTCCTGCCGACGAACTCAGCCTGAGCAGCGACAACGTCCGGGCAATCTTCGAGGACGACGCCCGTCGCATGTGGGTCGGCACGACTGCGGGTCTCAACCTGTTGCAGCGGGCCGAGAGCAACTTCATTCGCTATGCGCACGAGGCGGACAATACGCGCTCGCTGATGGACAGCTACGTCAATTCCATCTACCAGGACCGGAGCGGGCTCCTGTGGATCGGCACGCGGTCGGCGGGCGTCAGCAAGTGGAATCCCCGCAGCTGGACACTCGGTCCCTACGCGCAGAGCTGGCTGAGCGACGCCGACGTAACGTCGTTCGCGAGCGACGGCCGGGGTACGGTCTGGGTAGGTACGCTGGGCTATGGCCTGGCCCGGCTGGACGAGAGTGCCGGCCAGGTGACCCGGTACCGGCACGAGCCGGGGACGCCGGGGGCCATCAGCGACGATCGGGTGATGGCGCTGCTGATCGATCGTGACGGCATGCTCTGGGCGGGCACGATGGCCGGGGGCCTGAATCGCATCGACCCGGCAACGGGCAGGGCGACCGTGTTTCGTCACGACCCCGCGGATGACGAATCACTGCCGGCGAACGGTGTCATGGCGTTGCACGAAGATCGTGCCGGACAGCTCTGGGTCGGCACGTACGGGGGCGGTGTCGGTATCCTCGACAAGGCAGCCGGCCGCTTCCGGGTCTTCGACCATCACCCGGAAGATCCTGCGACCCTGAACGATGCCCGGGCGAGCGCGATCACGGAGACCGCCGACGGAACCATCTGGGTCGGTACGTTCGGCGGCGGCATCAATCGCTTCGATCCGGCGACCGGAACGTTCGAGCGGTTCAAGAGTGACGCATCCGATCCGGCCGGTCTGCCGTCGGACATGGTGTACACGCTCCACGAAGACGTAAAAGGCCGCCTCTGGGCCGGCACGGCAGGCGGCGGACTTACCCGCGTGCGGCGCTCGGGTGATGACGTGACCTTCGAGACGATCAGCAGGGTCGAAGGCCTGCCCAGTGACGATGTGTACGGCGTTCAGTCGGACGCCTCGGGCCGGCTGTGGATCAGTACCAACTCGGGCCTGGCCCGCTACGAGCCCGAAAACGCGACGATCAAGACATTCCACAAGAGTCACGGCCTGCAGGGTGAAGAATTCAACTATGGTGCGCACCACAGGAGCCCCGACGGCAAGCTGTACTTCGGGGGAGCCGGTGGCTTCAATGCCTTTTTCCCCGACCTCGTGGAGGTCAGTCGCTACGTGCCGCCCGTCGTACTGACGTCCGTTACGATATCGGGCGAACCGCTCGATTCAACCCGTTCGTTCGAGCGCCTCGAAGGAATCTCGCTCGATCATACCGACAGGGTCCTCAACCTCGGTTTCGCTGCGCTCGACTTCACTTCTCCGACGCGCAACTCTTTCGCCTACCGGCTGGAAGGTTTCGACACGAGCTGGATCGATCTCGGCACGCAGCACCATGTGACGTTGACGAACCTGGATGCCGGTGAGTACCGGCTGCACGTGCGGGCGCAGACCAGCGACGGATCGCCCGGAACCGCCGAATTCGTGATGCCCATCCGGGTTGCGGCAGCACCCTGGGCCACGCAGTGGGCTTTCGCGGGCTACGGGTTCATGGGTTTGGGCACGCTGCTGCTCGCATGGAGGTCCCACCGCCGCAAGTATCTGCGCGAAGTCGAGTACAGCAGGCGGCTGGAGAACGACGTGGCTGACCGAACCCGTGAACTCGAGAGGCGCAACGCGGATCTCGAGGTGGCGACGCGCGCCAAGAGCGACTTTCTCGCCAGGATGAGTCACGAAATCCGTACCCCCATGAATGGCATGCTCGGCATGACGCAGCTCCTCATGGGGACGCCGCTCGACGGCAAGCAGCGCAGGTTCGCTCACACGATCAGGTCTTCGGCGGAATCCCTGCTCGAAATCATCAACGACATCCTCGATTTTTCGAAGATCGAAGCCGGCCGGCTCCGGCTCGAGTACGAACGGTTCAATGTCAACGAGCTCGTCGAGGATACGGTGGACCTGTTCGCCGCCGCGGCGACCGAAAAGGGCCTCGAGCTCATCTGCTCGACGCCGCCGGGCCCGGAGCTCGAAGTCGACGGTGATGCGGCCCGTCTGAAACAGGTGCTGATAAACCTCCTCGCCAATGCCGTCAAATTCACACGCGACGGCGAAATTGTCGTCCACTATTTCGTTTCGTCCCAGTCGCGGGAGCGCGCAGAACTGACATTCGAGGTCGTCGATACAGGCATCGGCATCAAGCCCGAGAACCTGGAGTCGATCTTCGAATCGTTTTCACAGGAAGATGGCACGACCGCGCGGCGCTTCGGCGGCACCGGGCTCGGGCTTGCGATCTGTCAGCAACTGGTCGAGATGATGGGCGGTGAGATCGGCGTGGACAGCACGCCTGGCGAAGGCTCTCGCTTCTGGTTCAGGGTATCGCTCGCCAAGCTCGGGGAAGTTGCAGCGCCCGAGGACGTGCAGCGACAGCTCGCCGGGTCGAAGGTCCTTCTCGTCGACGATAACCGCAGCTGCAGATCGGTCATCGGCGGGTACCTGCGTGCGCTCGGCATGCAGGTGTCGACGGCGCATGACGGCGACAGCGCATTGCGCAAGCTACACTCGGCTTCCTACGCAGACGGAATAGACATGGTACTGCTCGACGGCGAGCTGCGCGGTCAGCAATCGGCCTTCGACGTCGTTCATGCGATTCGTCGCAACCCGACGCTCGGCAACGTGCGTATCGTCGTGATGTCCACCGCGCTGTCGGCCGAGGAAGATCAGCGCCTGGCGAGGGACGGCGTGCACGGCCACGTCGCGAAGCCGGTTCGGCAGTCGGCCCTGATCAAGAGTCTCTCCGTGAATGCCGGTAGCTTCGAGATTACTGCAAAAATCGAGCAACTGGATCTGGCCAACCTGCCCGCGGCCGAGCGCCTGGGCGGACGCGTCCTGCTCGTCGAAGACAACCCGGTTAACCAGACCGTGGCTGTCGGAATGCTGGAAGAATTCGGCTGCGACACCGTGGTCGCATTCAACGGCGAGGACGCGATCGCTCAGCTGAGCAAGGACAGGTTCGACCTCGTGCTCATGGACTGCGAGATGCCGGTCATGGACGGTTTCACGGCGACTGCGGCGATTCGGGAGCGCATCGCGGGCAGTGAGTCGGTACCGATTATCGCCGTAACGGCGAACGCTATCGAAGGAGACCGGGAACGATGCCTCGCAGCCGGCATGCAGGACTATCTGCCGAAGCCCATCACGGTAGAGAAGCTGCACGGGAAGCTGCGAAAATGGTTGCCCGGCGACCGGCCCCGAGCCGCCTCGCCTTCCGATATTCTCGATCCGGCGTCGCTCGACAGCATTCGCAACCTGCGGGGTGTGGGCGGGGAACGCATGGTGCGCAGGGTCGTCAGCATCTACCTGTCGAGTTCGGCGAAAGTTCATGAGGACCTGGCGAGCGCTGTATCTGCACAGGATTCCGAAGCCCTGCGGCAGGCCGCGCATGCGCTGAAGAGCAGCAGCCAGAACGTCGGTGCGAAACGGTTGGCCGGCCTGTGCCAGCAGCTCGAGGAAATGGCGCGCAGCGGCAGTCTCGACGGTGCCGGAAGCCTCATCGAGCGGATCGACGTCGCTTATCGCGAAACTGTCGACGCGCTCAGAGACCTGCTGCCCGGCCGCGAGCATTGATGTCGAAGGGGCGCGGGAAGCCACTGGTACTCATTGCCGACGACGACGCGGCGACGCGTTACGTTTGCTCGGAATCGTTGCGGCACGAAGGCTTTTTTGTGCTGCAGGCCGCCAATGGCGCCGAGGCCCTGGACCTTTGCACGACGAAGGTGCCCGACCTCGTGCTGCTCGACGTCGAGATGCCGGAAATGAGCGGCTACGCTGCCTGCCGCGCCATCCGGGCGACGGATGCTTGCGCGCACCTGCCGGTCGTGATGGTCACGAGCCACGACGACCGCGACTCGATCAACCTCGCCTATGAGGCTGGCGCGACGGACTTCATCGCCAAGCCGATCAGCTGGCCGCTGCTGGGACACAGGTTGCGCTACATCCTGAGGAGCGCCCGTAACCTGCAGAGCCTTTGTGAAACTCTCGACGAAAACCGGGCGCTGATGGCGGCGCTGCCGGACAACATTTTCGTCGTTGCATATGACGGGACGATAGTCGAGCACCTGCGGGGTGACGCGGCACCGGTTTTCGATCGTGGTCAGCAGGTTGCCGGGCGCAATCTCGCCGACGTGGTACCCGACGACATCCGGCAGCAGGTACAGGACGCCCTTCGGCAACTCGATCGGGCCGGAGGTTGCCTGGCGATCGAGTACCGTGACCCGTCGCCGGCGGATCCCGACCGGTGGTACGAATGCCGGTTCGTCGATCACGGCGCAAGCAGGGCCCTGGCAATCGTGCGGGACGTATCCGAGCGCAAACACACCGAGGCGAGGATCCACCGGCTTGCCTATTTCGACCCGCTGACCGGCCTGCCAAACCGGGCGCACTTCCGTGAGCGGGCGGCCCTGGCACTCGAGCAGCAGGGTGACGTGGCCGTCTTCATTATCGACATCGACAGGTTCAAGCGCATCAACGACACACTGGGCACGGTCATCGGCGACGAGACGCTGATCGAAACCAGCCGTCGCCTGCGCAGCCTGGCAGGGCAACTGAAAAGAGAATTCGCCGTCACGGTGCCGGATCTTCGTGTCGAGCTGGCCTGTTTCGGCGGAAACGTGTTCGCTTTCATGCTGGCGGGCAGAATCGACGGGATCGATCTGGCCTCGATCGCTGCCCGGCTGGGGCAGCATCTCTCGCAGCCGTTGTTCGTCGGTGGCCACGAGTTCGTCGTGACGGCGAGCGTTGGGGTGGCGAGGAGTCCACAGCATGGCGATACCGTCGATGCATTGACCAAAAATGCGGAAGCAGCGAGGCATGCCGCGAAAAGCGAGGGCAACAACAGCCAGCGCGTATACCGTTCATCGATGAACTCGGGCAACCAGGTGTGCCTCGATCTCGAGAATGAATTGCGGCGGGCGCTGGAAACGGACCAGCTGCGGGTCCACTACCAGCCCAAGTACGTTGCCGCTTCCGGCGAACTCGAAGGCGCCGAGGCGCTGCTGCGCTGGGTACATCCGCGCCGGGGCGAGATCGAGCCGTCGGTCTTTGTGGGTATGGCCGAGGAAGCCGGCCTGATCGGCTCGCTCGGTGCGTGGATGATCAACGAGGTCTGCGGGCAGATCCGGGACTGGCGTTCTGCCGGCCTGAAGCCGGGCACGATCGCCGTGAATCTTTCCGGTCGCGAATTCATCGTGGGAGATCCGTTTCGCTCTATCGACGGCGCCGTGGGGCGCGCGGGCATATCGCCCGGGGACCTGCAGCTCGAGATCACGGAGACGGTTCTCATGAGCGATATCCGGTCGGTCATGGCGGCGCTGCACCGGTTGCACGATGCCGGTTTTTCACTCGCTGTTGACGATTTCGGTACGGGCTACTCATCGCTCCGGTACCTGCAACGCTTCCCCGTGGATGTCGTGAAGATAGATTCTTCCTTCGTCCGCGACATCGAGCACGATCCGAACAGCCGCTCGATCTGCACGGCCATTATCGCGCTGGCTCACGGTTTGGGCCTCGAAGTCGTCGGCGAGGGCGTGGAGACGGCGGGGCAGGAGGACTATCTGCGGCACGCAGGCTGCGACGTATTGCAGGGATTCCGCCTCGGCAAGCCGATGGCGGCGAGCGCGTTCGAGCTCATGCTCGAAAGCGGACGGCGGAAAGGCGGCTCGCAGGGCCGGCCGGCCACGGGCCTGCTGGTTCCGCACTGAAGCAGCAGTTCGCGGCCGGTTGGCGCGGCAGGTTCAGGTCGTCAGGAAAGCGCCTTCTCCAGGCGCCCGCGCAGCCATTCGTGGAACTCCCAGAGCACGTACTCTTGCGGCACGAGCACGCCGTGCTCGAAGTCCCGGCTCCGGAGCCCCCTCTGGTTGAGTTCACAGGCTTTTGCATCCTGCCGGAGCACGAGCAGGGCGAGCCCGGTGATCTCGTCGATGATCTCCCGGTCGACGTCGCCGAGCGCCGTCGGCAGCAACCAGTCGACGACGAGTTCCAGCCGTTCCGGACCGCGCGGAACGATCCGGACGCTGCGCGCGTAATCGGGATGCCCGTGCACGTACATGCTGCCCGTGATCGAGGTGAAGGCAACGCCCACCGCGCGCTCCTCGTCAGTCGGGCCGTCGAGCAACGGCAGCGACGAGCTGCCGTCGACCGACCAGGTCTTGACGCCCGGCGCGACGCGGCCGAAACCGCGGT
Source organism: Woeseiaceae bacterium (assembly GCA_033721115.1). GTDB lineage: Bacteria > Pseudomonadota > Gammaproteobacteria > Steroidobacterales > Woeseiaceae > UBA1847. Next base: position 15,749 of record JAWWBD010000003.1, read on the forward strand.
CGCCGGGGAAACGCGGCTGCCAGCCCGGCAGGTCCGCCTCGTCGAACACGGCCTGGCGATAGACCGGCATGATCCTGCCGAGCTCCGGGTGGACCCGCGGACAGTGGTAGCACTCGGAGTAGTTCTCCCAGAAGATCTTCCAGTTGCACTCGACCGGGATGATCTCCCGGTGAACCGAATGCATGCTCTCGAGCGGCCAGTTGGCCAGGTAGTCTTTTTCCGCACCGAGAAAAGTGTCGAGGTCGCTCACCGGCTCGTCGGCCAGGTTGATGAAAACGAAACCCTGCCAGGTATCGACGTGCACGCCCAGGAGTGACAACTTCCCCGGGTCGAAGTCCGGGGTCTCGAGCCGGCCGGGCGTCGCAACCAGTGCGCCGTCGAGATCGTAGGTCCAGGTGTGATAGGGACAGACGATGCGCCCGTTGCGAAACCGCCCACGCTCTGTTTCGCAGAGCAGCGAACCCCGGTGCCGGCAGGTGTTGTGCCAGGCGCGCAACGCTCCATCCGCGACCCGGGCGACGATGACGTTCTGGTCACCGATCGATGCGGTGAAATAGTCGCCGTTTCCTGCGAGGGATTCCGCGCGCCCGACGCAGATCCAGTCGCGGTACCAGATCGCGTCGAGTTCCCGCCGGTACTGCGTCGGATCGTAGTACCAGGCAGCGGGCAGGGCAGGCCGGAGTTCTGGCAGCGTGCGCGGCATATCGAGCCGAATCTCGCGGCGGGGTTGTCAGCCGGGCCGTGCTACTTCTGCTTCCAGGTCCCGCCTTCCCGGTAGTACCAGCCCGGGTCGGCCTTCGCGACCCAGCGCTCGGCGAACGTACGCCGGATGCTGTCCTCCCACTCTGGATGCCCGTTGAGCCGGGCGATTTCGCGAAACAGCGCGTTCCAGTCGTTGTTCTGTTCCGCGATGAGCTGGACGACCTTGTTGCGGTCCTTGAGCGGGACGAGATTGCGGTCCCGGAAATCGACGAGGCCGGCATCGGTATGGCCGATGGCGCCGGAGTCGAACCAGGGTTTCAGCTGGGCAAACCGCGCGGCGAGTGCATCTTCGAGCGCACGCTTCTCCGGCGACGGCCTGTCGAAATCCACGTTCGCCTGTGCGTGCGCGTCGCGGACCAGGAAGCTGGCGGCCCGGGCCGCGAAAGAAAGCCGTGTCTTGTCTCCGGTACTGTCAGCGTCGGCCGGCCCCCTCCGGCTCGTCGTATTGTCCGTCGGCTCACCGCGAACCTTGTCGATGATGCGGTCTGCCGCTTCGACGGCGGCGGCTTCCGGAAAATAGACATTGATCGTGACACAGGACACCGCAACCAGTGCGATGGCCAGAGTCACTGCGACGGACACCTTGCTCATGGCAGCCGACCTCCAGGCCAGGACGATAGCGTCAAGGCGCTATTCTACCTTGGCCGGCCCGCGCCGCGTAATGTCCTCGAGCTGCCGAACGAGCCGGGGCCAGCTCACCTTTTCGCGATAGCCGACCACGTCGATTCGCGGCACGCCCTTGCCCTTGACGATGTAATAGCCGCGGGCGCCGCCGTCGCTTCCTGCCGGCCCGGCGCCGCTCATCGTGCAGACGCCGTCGCGCAGCACGCAGCGCAGGCCGATCCGGTCGTAGGCGAACACGTCGAAAAAGCGCAGGAGTCCGGACGACAGGGCCGCCCCGGCGCCGCCGCCGCCGATGCTGGCGATATTCTCCACCGCCCGCTGGCTGATCCGGTGCCGCGACCGGTCGCCCGGCGGTGTGTACAGGTGCAGGTCCATGGCGACGGTGCGCCACGCGGCCATCCTGAGCCCGGTCACGTCGCCGCTCAGCCGGCCCTCGATCTCGCCGAACGAAAACACGTTGGTCAGGCGCTCGAGGTCGAGTCCGCGCAGCCGGACGTCGGCCTGCAGGCGCGGCACGCGGCCGAAGGGTTGCTCGATGCGCAGGTTGCCGACTTCGATCGTGCCGTCGAACGCCGTCGCCGTCAGCGTTCCGCCGACCGTCACCGCATCGTCCGACAGGCGCATCAGCGGCAGGTGGCCGGACAGCTGGCCGGAAAATGCCGGCCAGCCCAGGGCCGTGGTCAGCTGGCCGAGTTCGACGGATTCCAGGTCGGCGTCGAGAGCGCCGGTTGCCTTTTCGCTGCCGAAGTCGTGGATTGCGAGCTCGTTGATGCGCAGTGCACCGCCCATGGTCGCGATGCGCAGCGTTTCGAGGAGCTCGCCGCCCGCGGGGCCCAGGCGCAGGCCGACAGCCGCGGCGCCGAACGGAATGCCGTACGCGGCCGCACCGGCCCAGCGCAAATTGCTCACCGCGGCCGCCGGCTGCCCGGTGCCGGGCCAGTCCACGTTGCCGTTCAGGCCGTATACCGCGAACCGCCCGTCATTGTCGTCGAGGGTTACGTCGTCGAGCTCGAGGCGTGCGGATGTCGGGACGTTGTTGCTGATCGTGACCTTGCCTGTCACCCGGCCATCCGTTGCAAGATTGCCGAAGACGGTGCCCGCCATCGTGAACTTCAGCAGGCCGTCGTACACGGCCCGCACCGAGGTTTCGGTCAGTTCGATGTCGCCCGTGAAAGTCGTCGCCGTTTCGGCTTCGGCGGGAAGCCCGAGTCTTGCGCGTCCGGTCACGTCGAGGAGCGGTGCCTGCGTGACTCGGAACGACGGCACCTCGAAGGTCGTGAAGTCCGACGTCCCGACGTCGTTCGCTACGAGCAGCAGTGCGTGTGCGGACAGGTCGAAGTAAGCGGGCTCCAGGTAGGCCTCGCCGCCCGTTGCGCGCAATTCCAGGTCGAGTCTCGCCTGTTCGTCGCGTATCGTGAAGTCGAGGTGCAGTTCACCCTGCAGGCGCTCGGTGGCGAGCGTACCGCTTGCGTTCGCTACCGACACGCCGTTGGTCGCAGCGCGGAGCGCAAGCGTCGTGCCACCGGCACCGGTGCCGGAGAGCGTGCCTTCGAGCGTAACCGGCCCGCTGCCCGTGAAGTCATCGAGCGCCGCGCTGAACTGCGTGATGGTCTCGAGCAGGGTCGCGAGTTCCAGGTCCGTGCCCGCGAAGCCGACGTCGTAGTCCGCCGCCCCGGCGTAGCCTTCGAGCCGGAGCAAGGTGCCTGCGAACCCCGGCATCTCCAGCGCAAAGGCCGCCTGCGCGTTTGTCGTCGACCAGGCATAGGTGCCGGCGAGCGATCGCCGGCCGAGCGCCGGCAGGGTGGCGGTGATGCTGCCGGCGTCGCAGTAGGCGGCGCGGTTCGTCAGCCGGAGTCGCGCACAGGACAGTTCGAGCTGTTCGATGCGATACGCGGGTTTTGCGAGTTCGACCGCGTCGATCGAGACCTGCCCGCGCAGGCCGTCGGCGGTAATCTGGAAGTGGCTCCGAACGCCGGTCAGCCGGAACGCATCGCCCGCTATCGTTGCGGCCGAAGCACTGAGACCCGCGTCGCTTTGTACCTGTCCCGCGGCCAGCCAGGCGAAGAGCAGCGCCCCGGTCGTCAGCATGGACCCGGGGCCACGCCCCCGATCACTCGAAGCGCCGGATGTCTCTTTCGATCCGGTCGAGGTCCCGCTTCAGCGCCTTGAGGCCGGCGCCGAAATCCGGTCTGTTGACGCGCTCGCCGAGCTGGCTCGCCGTGGCGTCCGCTTCGTCGAGACGTTGTGTGAGCTCGGCCGTGTCGGCCGTCGTCACGGTCCGCAGACGATTTCTCGCGCCGGGTGACGAGTCGCGGGCGCTGCGCAGGCCGCCCGGGGCCGCGCTGCCGGGGTCGTCGGCCGAGGGAATCTGCCGGCCGAGCAGGATGTGCTCGCGCGCCTGTGGGTAGCGGGCAGCCCGCTCGAGCGAATCGACCCGCTGCTGCAGCAGTCGGATGCGGCGCTGCGCGGCTTCGACGCGCGCGCGCTCCCGGGCAAACTCCACGTCCGACTGGTTGTTCTGCTGGGCCCATGAGGCCGCGCGATCGCCGTAGCCAATGTCAATCGCGAGCATCGCGATGCTCGCAACTACGGCAAAATAAATGCATTTCGACTGCCTGGTCACGTGTCCCCCCGGTTATTTCCGGTTGCGGTTGTCAATCGGCGCCACAGGCCGGAGTCCGCAACTCACTCCTGCCCGTCGAGCAGCCACTCGAGTGCCCGGTTTTCGTCCGTGAAGGCCTTGACGGCGTAGGCCCGGTTGACCGCTACCGTTTCCGTGAAGGCCACGTCATCCGCTGATTCCTCATTGGTGTCGACCAGGGCGAGCCGATAGCGATGGTCCCAACCGAAGTCCTTGGCGCCGATCACCATTTCGTAGGAATCAATGGCCGACAGGCGACCCTCGAGCTTCAGAATCACGAGGACCCGGTAAAGGTCTTCCTGCTCGCAAACTTGTACTGTCTTCCTGCCGACGATCGCCGCATCGAGTGCGGCATCGCCCTGGCGGCGGGTACCGGTAACGGTGACGCGGACATGTTCGTCGTGCACTTCGAACGTGACGTCGTAGGGCATTCTGCGCTCGCTCCCCGTCGTCTTTCTGGCCGTCACCGTCATTGTAGACCGAAACGACGTCGAAAGGTGCTTCCGAATCCCGACTCCGGCGCCGGCAGTTTCAGCGCGCTGCCGCGCGCGCCGCGACCCAGTCGAGACTCTGCCGTACGATCGCGCGGTAGGCGCGCTGCCGCCAGACGCCGGCGAAATGGCCCGGCGTCACCGCGCAGACGCGACCGGCATCGCGCATGCCGCACCAGCCGGCGGGCTGCGTGCCGTGGCGCGACTCGCTGTACAGGAAGACGTCTGCGTAGTCGTCGTCGAGTGCTACGAAATAGTGTTCGTCGACGGTGGTGAACGGCGCGAGGTCCGCTGCGAGCCCCCGGCCGGCGGCCGGCCGCACGGTAACGGGGCAGGGCTCGGGGTGCCGGGCGAACCGGCCGCCGACCAGGGCCGTCAGTGCGGGACAATCGTCGTAAGCGACGAGGCCCGAATGCAGAACCAGGAGGCCGCCCCCGTCCCGGACCCAGGCTGCGACGGCCTCTGCACCCGCTGCGGTGAGCCAGGGTGACGCGTCGCGCGCCGAACGGTGATTGGCCTTCGCGAGGATCGCCGCAGCGTAGTCCGCGAGCAGGCCCGGGGTTTCGCTGCCGACGGTGTCGCAAAAGTCGAACCGGAATCCGCGGTCGCCGAGCCCTTTCAGCCCGTCACTGACGACGGCAGGCGGGTGCCAGGTATCGCCGACCAGGGTGAGCACGCGCATGACGGAAGTATACGATCGACACCCGGTCTCGCGTCAGACCAGGTCCTTGAGCCGGTAGTACAGCATACCCAGCGCGATGATCTGGTTGCCGAGCCACCGGGTGCCCGGAATCCGTATCGGCTTCATGGCGGCGAACAGGTCGAAGCGCTCGAGCGTGCCGCCGACGGCATCCGCCAGGATCTCGCCCATCAGGTGCGTCGGGGCCACGCCGTGGCCCGAATAGCCCTGGCAGTACCAGATGTTGTCGTCGATCCGGCCCACTGCCGGGACACGATTCAGGACGATGCCGATCCTGCCGCCCCATTCGAATTCGATGCGCTTGTCCGCCAGCCCGGGGTAGACCCCGAGCATGCGCGGGCGAATGTAGCGCGTGATGTCGGCCGGATCGCGGCCGGAGTAGTTGCAGGCGCCGCCGTAGAGCAGCCGCCGGTCGGCCGAAAGCCGAAAATAGTCGACGACGTGATTCAGGTCGCAGACGGCGACGTCCTGCGGGTTGATCCGGGCGACGACTTCCTCGGGCAGGGGCTCGGTGGCGATGATGTAGCTGCCGGCCGGGAACACGAGGTTGGCGAGATGTCGCGGCTCCAGCCGGCTGTAGGCATTGCCGGCAAGAACCACCGCGTCCGCCGAGACGTGGCCCGTGGCGGTGACGACCTTCGCGCGCGGCCCGTGCTCGATGCGGACGACCGGCGACTGCTCGAAGATCCGTGCGCCGAGCCTCTCGGCAGCCTGCGCTTCGCCGATGCAGAGGTTGAGCGGATGCAGGTGCCCGTCGCGGAAGCAGGCGAAAGCGCCGTGGAAGGCATCGGTGCCGAGCATCGCGCGGGTCTCTTCGCGGTCCCAGGTCTCGTAGCGGAACGGCCAGTCGCGCCGGGCGCGGGCCTCGGCCGCCTGCTCGATGAGGGCGAGCTGGCGAGGCTTGGTCGCAACCTCCACGTAGCCGTCCTTCAGGTCGCAGTCGATGCCGTACTTCTCGACCCGGTCGCGGATGATCGCCGTGCCGCGCCAGCGCAGGTCCCACAGCATGTCGGCGATGCCGGCACCGTGCCGTTTTGCCAGTTTCGCGAGCCCGCTCATGCCGCTGATGACCTGGCCGCCGTTGCGCCCGGATGCGCCCCAGCCCACGCGATTGGCCTCGACGATCGCAACCGAGTAGCCGCGCTCGGCCAGCGTGAGCGCCGCGGCGATGCCGGTGAATCCGGCGCCGACCACGCAGACGTCGACCGAATGCGAGCCCGCGAGCGGCGGATAGTCGGTACGCACGTTCGCAGTCGCCGCGTAATAGGACGCTGCATGTTCCTGGCGCTGGTCTTCGCGGCGCACGACTGCCGGCCTAGAGGCGATCGCGGAGCTGGTAGTACAGCACGCCGAGTGCCACGAGCGGGCGCCGCAGCAGGTATGCCCCCGGAAGGACGATAGGCCGCACTTTCGCGAACACGTCGAAGTGTTCCATCGTGCCGGCCACGGCGTCGGCCATGATGCGTCCGGCGAGGTGCGTGACGTTGACGCCGTGGCCGGAGTAGCCCTGGCAGTAGTAGATGCCGGGCCCTACGCGACCGAGCTGTGGCACCCGGTTGAGCGGCACGCCGATGGTGCCGCCCCACGCAAAGTCGATCCTCGCACCGGCGAGTTGCGGGTAGATGCGCAGCATCTTCTTCCGCAGCCGGGTCCGGATCACGTTAGCGTCCTCCCCCGCATAGTTCAGACGGCCGCCGAACAAGAGACGCTTGTCCGCGCTGAGCCGGAAATACTCGAGCACGAAGTTCGGGTCGCAGACGGCAAGGTCGCGGGGATTGATTTCTGCAACGGTGGCGGGCGACAGCGGTTCCGTCGCGATGATGAAGCTGCGCACCGGGAACATGAGGTCGCGCAGGTCGCGCTCGAGCGTATGGTAGGCATTGCCTGCAATGACGACGGTATCGGCCGTGACCGAACCCGCAGCCGTTACGACGGTCGGTCGGGCGCCGCGCCGGATCTCCGTGACCGGTGACCGTTCGTGGATGACGGCACCGCGGGACGCTGCGGCCCGTGCCTCGCCGATGCAGAGGTTGAGCGGATGCAGATGCCCGTTGCCCATGTTGAGCAGCGCACCGACATAGGCGTCGGTGCCAATGACGGCCCGCGTCTCCTCCCGCGACAGCATGCGCAGCTCGTGCGGAAAGCCTTCATCCCGGAGCCGATCGTATTCCCGTTCGAATGCATCGAAGTGGCGCTGCCTGATCGCGACGTCGAGATAGCCGGACTTCAGGTCGCAGTCGATCCCGTATGTCGCGACGCGCTCGCGGATGATCTCGTGACCTTCCCAGCGCAGTTTCCTGAGCAGCGTTGCAACTTCGCGGCCGAGCTGTTTCGCGATGCGCTCCTCGCCCGAGATACCGCCGATCAGCTGGCCGCCGTTCCTGCCGGACGCGCCCCAGCCGACCCGGTGCGCCTCGACGACCCGTACCGAATAGCCGCGTTCGGCAAGGCAGAGTGCCGTCGAGATCCCGGTGAAACCGGCGCCGACGATGCAGACGTCGGCAGTCTGCGAGCCTTCCAGCGGCGCGTAGTTCGTGGTTTCGTTTACCGTCGCGGCGTAATAGGAGCCCGTGTGTTCCCGTACCTGCCGGCCCGGCCGATCCCGGTGCCGGGCGACCGATCGATCGCCGCTGTTCAAGACGGGCTGCTGCAGCGTTCACTCCGGTACTGGGCAGGCGTCCGGCCGACGCGCTTCCTGAACGCGGCATAAAAAGCCGAGTTGGAATTGAATCCGGAGCTGAATGCAATGCGGAGTATCGGCACGTCGCGGTCTTCCGGGCGCGACAGGAGCTCCTTCGCATAGGCGATGCGGTAGCTGTTCAGGTAATCGAAGAAACTCATCCCGAATCCGGCGTTGATCACCTGCGAAAGATGATTGACGGAGCAGCCCATCTCGCGGGCGAGGACCGGCAGGCTGAGGTCCTGCCGGAGGTACAGCCGCTCGGACTGCATCCTGCGCTCGAGGCGGCTCTGCAACGCCTCAAGCCGGGCGTCGCCGAGGCCGGATTTCGCATACTTGCCGCCAGCCGAAACCGGCACGTCGGCCATCCGGCTCCTGCTGTCGTGTGCCTGCACGTCGTAGTAGTCGACGATCGTGCTCGCGGCGTCACGTTTGAGCGTGATGAACTCGGCACCACGGAGCGATTCGCAAGGAGCGCGCTCCGGCTCAAGCGGTACGATCTCGTACTGAAATGCGATGGTACGCTCGTTGGCAACGACGTCACCGACGAGACGGTACCGGTTGACATCCGACGAGAAGAAATTCTCGAGGTACGCGATCAGCTCGTCGTGCGAATGCCGCGCATGCTCGGGTACGTCACAATAAACCCCGCCCGCTGCCAGGTGGTCCGCGACCGCCTGCGGGTCGCGGTGGTTCCAGGCATCGAAGTAGCTTGCGACGAAATCTTCGGGACGCACCGGCATCTCCTGTTTGGGAAGCCCGGATTATACATTCCGGCGCGCGAGCCGGCTGGCGCGGGCCCGGATTGACACGCGTGCCGCACGCATTGCAGATTGGGCGACGAACCCGGACTCCTGGACGGAGGTTGCTGTGCCCAGTATCAGTGCGCGCGTCGTGACCGTGCATGCGGGATCCAACGATGACCTCAGCAAGGACGAGCGACCGACCATCGTGGTCGAGCTCGACGGCATCGTCGGCGACCGCCACCGCGGCTTCGAGCGCAGGGCGTGGGCCGGCGACAAGCAACCCGAGGGGACATTGCGGCGCAACGAGCGCCAGTGGTCCGCGGTATCGGTCGAAGAACTCGAGGAGATCCGGCAAGCGATGGACCTCGCGGAGCCGCTGCCGGCGGGGCGCATCGGCGCCAACCTGTGTATCGAGGGCGTCGCGCAGCTCTCGCGCCTGCCCAGGGGCACGATCCTGAAGTTTCCATCCGGCGCGGAGCTCCTGGTCGAGGAATACAACCCGCCGTGCCACGACATGGGCCGGCAGATCGCCGCCGACTTCGTGACTCGCGCGGGGGGTCACCCCGCTTCGACCGCTTTCCCGAAGGCAGCCGCGCTCAGGCGCGGGGTCGTTGGCGTGGTGGAGGTGCCCGGCACGATCAGCGCCGGCGACGAGGTGACGATCGAGATTCATGAAACGCCGGCGTGGCTGAAGCGGCGGGACGATTAGCCTTGTTCCGGATGCTGACGTGCTTCGATCTCGAGCCGGGCGCCGATGTCCGCGATTTTCGCGCGGCGCTGGCGCGGCTCAGCGAACATCTCGTCAGTCAGGACCTGCTCGCCGAAACGGGACCGGTGGGCCGCCGGCAGCGGCACCCGGTCATGGACACCGACGAAGAGCGCGACCACGAATACTTTTTCGTGATGGCCTTCGACGACCGAGCACAGTGTGACCGTGCCGTTGATTACATGTACCGGTCGCCCGGCGCCGTCGATTCGCTGCACCGGTCCGTCTACGACCGGATCGCGAATCCCGTCTTCATCTGCTGGGAAGATCTCCCGGACTAGGCGGCACGGATCAGAAATCGGCCGGCGGCGTTGCTCTCGCGCGGGCCGGCATCCAGAACGGTTTTGTCCGCAGCGTACAGCGCGCCATGCGCCGGTATTGCCTGAGTTCTTTCGCCTTGTAGATCTCGGCCCAGATTTCGCCGTCGAGGAACTTCGTCCGGATCATCGCGAGGGCGATGTTCGCCTTTACCGCCGGTGACCACATGGCCGACGTGACGTAGCCGATTTCCTGCCGGCAGCGCTCCGTGTCGTAGATGATCGCCCCCTCCGCAGGCCAGTTGCCCTCGATGTCGAGTCGTGCCAGCGTCCATTCCGGGCCGCGCGACTTCTCCTCGAGCAGTGCCCGGCGGCCGCTGAAATGCGGCTTGTCGAAGTCGACCAGCCAGCCGAGCTGCAGCTCGAACGGCGTCTGGTCATGCTTGAAGTGCACGGTCTTCAGGGCCTCGTTGAAGTCGAGCGCGGGCATGATGAAGCCCGCCTCGAGCCGCGCCATGTTCGTGGCAGTCTCGCCGTAAGGCTGGATGCCGTAGTCGCTGCCTGCGGCATAGACCGCATCCCTGAGTTCGAGCGCGAGCTCGCGCCGGACCCAGAGCTCGTAGCCGAGATCGCCGGTGAAGCCGGTCCGCGACACCATCAGTGTGTTGTCGGCAAACGGGAAATACCGGATGTCGAACGCTCTGGCCTCTTCGATGCCCGCGAGGCCCATGGCCTTCAGCACGGCGCAGGACGTCGGCCCCTGCAGCGATAATGCGGCAAGCGTGTCGCTGATGTCCTTGACCGTGACGTCGGCAAAGCCGTAAGTGCTCTTCTCGAGCCACGCCGTCGACGGGCTGCCGCAGGTCAGCATGAAGCGGTCGTCTGCGAGGCGGAATATCGTCCCGTCGTCGATGATGCGGCCCTCGTCCGTGCACCAGACCGTGTAGCAGACCCGGTCGGGGCCGAGCTTTGCCACGTTCCGGGTCACCATGCGATCGAGCATCGCTTCGGCATCCGGCCCGGCAATCTCGTATTTCTGCATCGGGCAGATGTCGTAGGTGCCGCACTGGTTCCGGATGCAGAAGTACTCGTATTCCGCGTCGTAGTAACAGTCTGCGAACTTGTAGCCGTTCCATACGCCCCAGGCGTCCCGGAGGTTCAGCGCCGCCTGCCGCGGATGGAACGGGGAGAGTTTGGGCTGTTCGCCGGCAAAGGGGTGGGCGTCGGGCGGGCTATTCATCGTAGAAGTCGTCTTCCGGCACCGTGTTGGGCCGGCGCAGGTCTTTAAGAATCTCGCGGGCCGCGTTCGCGCCGCAGGCAGCCGACACGCCGCCGCCGGGATGCGTCGAGGAGCCGCACATGTAGAGGTTTTTGAGCGGCATCCGGTACTGGCCGTAGCCGGGGAAGGGCCGGTTGAAGAACAGCTGGTCGATCGTGAGCTCGCCCTGGAAGATGTTGCCTTCGGTGAGACCGATCTCGTTCTCGATCTCGTGCGGAGTGCGCACCTCCATGTGCACGATGAGGTCCGAGAAGCCCGGGCTGTAGCGCTCGATCTTGTCGATCACCGTCCTGCTGAACGCATCGCGCTTGTCCGGCGTCCACGGGCCGTCGGCGAGCGCGGGCGGGCAGTACTGGATGAAGTTCGACATCCAGTGCTTGCCGGGCGGCGCCACGGTCGGGTCCCAGGCCGAGGGGATGACCGACTCGATGAAGGGATCGTCCGACCAGCGGCCGCGCTTCCAGCAGTCGTAGGCCCGCTCCATGGTCTCGAGGGAGCCCGTGAAGGCCTGCCCGCCGCGATCGATGTAGCGGTTCGCGGGCAGGCCCGTGAACTTCGGCAGCCCGGACAGCGCCAGGTTCACCTTGCCCGACGAGCCGCGGATCTTGAAGTACTTCGCTTTCTCGTAGATGCCGTCCGGCAGGTCGTCCTTGTCGATGATCCGGGTGAAGGTACGCCGGGCGTCGAGATTGGAGACGACGATGCGCGCGCTGAGTTCGTCGCCATTGTCGAGCACGACGCCCGTCGCCTTGCCGTTTTTCACGACGACGCGGTCGACACCGGCTTCGGTGCGGATCTCCCCGCCGTACGCCTCGAACGCGCTCGCGATCGCCTGCGAGATCGCGCCCATGCCGCCGCGCGCGAGGCCCCAGGCCCCGATGTTGCCGTCGACGTCGCCCATGACGTGGTGCAGCAGGATGTACGCGGAGCCGGGCGAGTAGACGCCGAGCGCGGTGCCGATGATGCCGGGGCTCGCCATCGCACCCTTGATCAGTTCGTTCTCGAAATAGTCGTCGAGGAAGTCGGCCGCGCTGATCGTGAAGAAGCGGACGTACTCGTATAGCTCCTTTTCGCCGAGCGCCCAGAATTTTTTTGCTAGCCACAGGAACTCGCGGATGTCGCGCGGGCGGAAAGACGTCGGCTCCGGCGGCGTCCGCAGGAGCGTCTTCCGGATCAGCTGCGAGTAACGCGTCAGGTCGGCCTGGAAGCGGTGCATCGCATCGGCGTCGTGCGGCGAATGGCGCCTGAGTTCGAGGTAGGCCGCCTGCTCGTCGTGATAGGCGATCAGCCGCTCGTCGCCGTCGCCGAAATTGACGGTGCCGAGATAGGGCACGAGCAGCAGTCCGTGCCGCGCGAGGTCGAGGTCGCGGTGGATCGCCTGGCGCATCATGCTGCAGACGTAGGAGCAGTTGGAGTAGGTCCAGCCCGGTTCCAGCTCACGCGACACCGCCGCGCCGCCGATGTAGTCGTTTTTCTCGACGACCAGGACGTCGAGTCCCGCCTTCGCGAGATACGCCGCGTTGGTGAGGCCATTGTGACCGGCGCCGATGACGATGGCATCCAGGCGCTTCACCCGATGATCTCCGTGGCGGCGTTGTAGCCGGCGGCCCCCGTCAGGTCGCCGCCGGGATGCGTTCCGGCGCCGCAGAGCCAGAGGCCCGGGATCGGCGTCCGGTACCGGGCCGCCTCGTACGTCGGCCGCATCATCAGGAGCTGGTCGATCGCGAACTCCGTATGATGCCAGTGGCCGCCGGTCGCGCCGCAGGCCGCCTCGAGATCCGCGGGCGTCAGCAGTTCGCGGCCGACGATCTGCCCGCGAATGGCCGGCGCATGCCGCGCGATAACGTCGACGACCCGGTCCGCGAGCGCATCGCGGGCGGCAGCGGTCCAGCCCCCCTTGCGATGCCGTGGCACGTACATGACGTGCGCCGACAGCAGGTGCCGGTCGCCTTGCGCCAGCGACGGGTCCGCGACGGTCGGCACGACGATTTCCATGACCGGGTCTTCGGGACAGTGACCGTACTTGGCGTCGTCGTAGGCGAACTCCAGGGCATCCATGTCGGGCGCGACGATCAGGCGCGCCGCGGCGGACTCGACACCCTCGAACACAGGCGGACCGTCGAGCGCCAGGTGCAGTTTTGCGACGAAACCGTCGCAGCGCAGCCGCCGGATGCGATTGGTGAAGCCGATGTCGAGGTGCCGGACGCCGACGAGATCGACGAAGGTCGTGCGCGGATCCGCCGAGGACACGATCGTGTCGGCGGCAATCAGCTCGCCATCGGCGAGTTCCACGCCGGTTGCCGCGAGTCCCGTCCCGCCGGCGTCGATCATTACGCGGCGGACGCGCGCATCGCAGCGGATGACGGCGCCGCGCTGTTCGGCCGCGGCCACGAGGGCCGCCGCGAGCCCGGCGCAGCCGCCGGGGGGCAGCGCGTGCCGGCCCGAGGGGTTGCCGGCCCGCCGGTACAGCAGTGTGAGCACGGCACCGTTGGGCGAGCGGGGCGCCAACTTGCCGCCGATGAGGCCGTCCCAGGCCAGCACGGCTTTCAGCAACGCATCGTCGAGCACCTCGTCCAGCAGGTCGCGCACGGGCAGCGCGGCGATGCGCAGGAACTCGTGCAGTTCGTCGCGGCCGAGCCGGCGCAGGCGCAGCCCGAGGCGCAGAAACGTCAGCCTGTCGCCGAGGCTCCGGGCGCCGATCCGCGGCATTGCGCGGAACCAGAACGGCGAGAGCGCGGCGGCGAAACGCGCGAGTCGCCGGTCGAGCAGACGCCAGGCTGCGTCGTCGCCGGGCGCCGCGCCGCTGACGCCGTTGTCATCGACGACGACGGGGTCGCGGTCGCGGCCGAGGCCGACGAGCGGCAACGTGGCCGCCGGGAGGTCGAAACCGTGCGCGGCGAGGTCGAGCTCCCGGGCGACGTGGCGGGGAAAATGACCGATCGTGTGCGCGACGCTCGCCGGCAGGCCGTGAAAGTCGCGCGCTGCGGCAAAGCCGCCGGGCCGCGCGGCGGCCTCCAGCAGGAGCACGCGCTGGCCGGCACCTGCCAGCCGGGCGGCGCAGACCAGGCCGTTGTGGCCGGCGCCGATGATGATCGAGTCGTAGCGGTCCATTGGCCCCCTTGTGTCCCGAGATTCACGGGACGGCGTAACCGACGCTAATCAAACCCCGTACTGCGCACTTCCGCGCCTATACGCCCGGGCAGGCACCCGGCTCTGCTAACCTAGGCGCCGACGATGGCCGCCCGTACCGACATTCGCCCCACGCGCTGGATGCAGGACACGCTGCGCGAGGGCTTTGCCGCGCTCGCGGCCGGGCGTATCCAGGAAGCCTCCGCGTGCTGCAAGCGGCTGCTCGGCGCCAAGCCGGATCTCGTCGAGGGGCATTTCCTGGTCGGCCTCATCGCGCTCGAGCTCAAGGACAACCCGACGGCCGTGAGCGCATTCGGCTCCGTCACCCGGCTCAAGCCCGACCACGGCGCCGCGTGGGCCAATCTGGCGCGCCTGTTCCTCGTCGCCGGCCAGCCGCTCCGGGCCGACTCCGCACTGGCCCAGGCTGTCGCGCATCATGACGGCAACCCGGTCGTGCTGGACCTGATCGGCACGGTCTACAACCTGCTGGGCGACGAGGAGGCCGCGTCGGAGTGGGTGGCCCGCGCCGTGGAGAAGGAACCGGACAGCGTGCCGTTCCTCGTCAACCAGGCCAACAACCACATGTTCCTGGGCCGTCTCGACGAGGCGCAGGCCGTGCTGGACAAGGTATTGCGGCTGAGTCCGGGCAACGCCAACGCACACTGGCTCAAGGCGAACGTGGCGAAGGCGACGGACCGGGAACACGTCCGCGAACTCGAGCAGCTGGTCGAGGAGGAGGATCGCAACCCGCGCGCGCTGGCATTCCTCTACTACGGGCTCGGCAAGGAACTCGAGGACCTCGAGGACTGGGATGCCGCCTTCAACGCGTTCGCCGCCGGCGCGAAGGCCCGGCGGACGACGATCGATTACGACGAGGACTCCGAGATCGAGATGTACGAGGCTTTCGGCGAGGCTTTCACGGCCGAGTGGCTCGAGCGAAACGCGGGCGGCCACGACGATCCCGCGCCGATCTTCGTCGTCGGCCAGCCGCGCACCGGTACGACGCTGGTCGAACGCATCATCACGAGTCACTCGGCTGTCTACTCCGCGGGCGAGCTCAAACAGTTCGGCCATGCCGTGCGCCGGCTTGCGAAGTACCGCGAACCGAAGCGTAACTCCGCGAAGCTCGCGTGGCTCGCTGCCGAGATCGACTGCGAGCAACTCGGCAAGGCCTACATGACGACGACGGCGAAAATGCGGGGTGACCTGCCGCGCTTCGTCGACAAGCTGCCGCCCAACTATCTCTATTTGCCGCTGATCCTGAAAGCACTGCCGCGCGCGAAGATCGTGCACCTGACGCGGAACCCGATGGACGCCTGCTTTGCGAGTTTCAAGCAGCTGTTCGCCGACGCCTACCCGCATTCCTACGACCAGGCGGAGGTGGCGCGTCATCATGCGCGCTATAACCACCTGATGGCGCTCTGGCGACAACGATTCCCCGGGCGGTTCTTCGACATTTCCTACGAAGCGACGGCACGCGATCTCGAGCCCAATGCGCGTGCGCTTGTCGAGTTCCTTGAGCTGCCGTGGGAGGACGCCTGCCTTCATTTCCACAAGCAGGCGACCCCGGTCGCGACGGCGAGCGCAGTCCAGGTCCGCCAGCCCGTGCACACGAAATCCATCGGGCGCTGGCGGCGCTACGAGAAGCAGCTGGCCGTCATGCGGGAGACCCTCGAGCAGGCCGGGGTACCGCTCGACGCCGACTGATGCGGGCCCGGCCCGGACTTTTTTGCCCTATAGGCGCGGATTGCATTGAATTTGCCGCGGCGTAGGCTGAAACTACGGCAAACAATCCATTCCGAGTCATCGCTCACTATCCGCGGGGGACAGACATGACCAGCAGGAAATCACCGGCCGCCAACACCTCGAAGGCCGCAGCTGTAACGCACGACTGGGTCCATCCCGAGCCGACCGCCCTCGGCCAGGCCGTATCCCTCGCGCTCGTCGCCGGCCTCGCCCCGGCGGCGCTGACTGCGCAGGAGCAGGCCGCCGAGGGTGCCCTCGAGGAAATCATCGTCACGGCCACAAAGCGCGCGGAGTCGGTAATGGACGTGCCGCTCGCGATTACCGCGATGTCGGGTGAGTTCATCCGCGACACGAACCTGAACGACGTCAAGGACCTGATCTCGTTCACGCCCGGTATCACGGGCAACAGCAAGGACAGCTTCCTCGACTTCGTCAGCGTGCGCGGCATCCGCACGATCGACTTCGGCAACGGCGGCGACCCGTCGGTCAGCCTGTACAAGAACGGCCTCTACCAGGGCCGGACCGGCTCCGCGGTCTCGAGCCTCTACGACATCGAGCGCTCCGAGGTGCTGCGCGGGCCGCAGGGTTTCCTGTTCGGCCGGAACTCCGTCTCCGGGGCGATCAACGTCATCACCGCTAAGCCGGACCTCGCCGGGCGGAGCGGGTACGTCGAGCTCGATGCGGGCGAGCGCGGCGTGCTGGTCTTCGAGGGCGCGGTCAACATACCGACCGGCGACAACTTCGCGCTGAGACTCTCGGGCTATCACTCCGAGGAAGACGGCTCCGTGAAGAACCTGGCCGGCGGGCCGGACCTGATCGCGCACGACAAGCAGGCCGTCCGCGTCTCGGGCCGCTACCAGTCGGACAGGCTGCTCGTCGACGCGTTCGTCGAGTACGAGGACCGCGACCAGCAGGGCACGGTCTACCGGGCGACCGGCGGCGGCTACACGCAGCCCGAGCCGCGGACCGAGACCGGCTTTTTCGAGGGCCCCACGCCCGACCCGGCCGGCAGCGCCTTCGTCTTCCATCACACCAACATGAACGGCGGGCCCGTAGAAGTGCCCTCGGACCTCAGGGACGTCAACAACGACAACTCCAACGACAGCTTCGATCGCGGTGAGATCTTCCACGTCGGCATGCAGATCGACTACGACCTCGGCTGGGGCACGTTCACGTCGCTGACGGGCTTCAAGGACCACGACTACGGCTACATGGAGGACTTCGACGCGTCGCCGTTCGTGCTGTTCAACTACGGTCAGGAGCAGGAGGGCGATTATTTCGAGCAGGAATTCCGGCTCACGTCGAACTCCGACGGCCCGCTGTCCTGGTACGCCGGCGCGTCCTACTACTCGGAGGACATCGACACGATCTTCCTGGGCCAGCAGGCCGAAGACGTCTACTGCGCGGGCTACTGGTACTACAGCGGCGCGAATACCTGCGAGGACGTGTTCTATTACTACAACTACCTCGACGCCTACTACGCGACCTATTACAACGATCCGTACTTCTCCTACTACTGTGATTACTACCTGACACCCTATTTCGGTACCTGTACCTGGACAGGCACGGCCGACGGGCTGATCAACGACCGCAACCGGATCATCGGCAAGTACCGCGGCTACTCGGCCTACGTCGACCTGAGCTACGAGTTCTCCGATACTTTCGACGTCAGTCTCGGTGTCCGCTATACCTACGACGAAAAGGACTTCTCGCAGCAGGTGCTGCCGGACCCGGGCGGCTCGCTGCTCGGGCAAAAGGTGCAGACGGGTTTCTTCACGCCGAACGGCCCGCTGACCGACAAGCAGGACTGGGACGAGGTCACCTGGCGCGCGGGAGCCAACAGGCGACCGAACGAAAAAGCGCTGCTTTTCGGCATCATCACGAAGGGCTACAAGACTGGCGGTTACGGCAGCTTCAACATCGA
>JAWWBD010000004.1:0-32953 GCA_033721115.1 Woeseiaceae bacterium
ACGGTCGAATATTCGCTGACGAGCGGGACCGAACGCCTGCTCGCCCCGCAGTACGTCACGCTGACGGGCGACTACACCTACGACGAGCGCGAGGTACTCGGCAAGGCCCGCGAGGAAGAGCTGCTCCGGAACGCGCTGGTACGGGACCTGGTGCGAATCGCCCTGAAGCAGCTCTCGCTGCTTTGAATCCGGAACGGTCGCCCGTGCCGGTGCTCACCGTCGCAGACGTCGGCCGCGACCCGGTAGCCGGACTGCTGGGTCGGTTCGGGCTGGAATTCGTCCTGCTCGGACCGGGGCAGCCGATCGCGGGCAGTTACTGGGGTGCCCCGGAGGCCGGGATCGTCGGCAGGCGGGTCTACGCGCGGCCCGACACGCCCGTGCACTCGGTGCTGCACGAAGCGGGCCACACGATCTGCATGAGCGTGGAGCGCCGCGCGCGGCTCGACAGGGACGCCGGCGGGGACGACCTGGAGGAAGCGGCGGTCTGCTACCTGCAGGTCATCCTGGCCGACCTGCTCGAGGGAGTCGGGCGGCGTCGCCTGATGCGCGACATGGACGAGTGGGGCTACAGCTTCCGGCTCGGGGCGACCGCCGCCTGGTTCGAAAGCGACGCGACCGATGCGCGGGACTGGCTGCGCCGTGCCGGGCTCATCGGCAGCGGCGATCGGCCGTTGTTCCGGCTGCGCGGTCAGCCCGGGTCGGGGGTATAGTCGGGCATGGGCTGGATTCGCTATCTCGCGTACTTTCTCGGCATTGCGCTGGTCACCTGGCTCCTGGTGCAGCTCGAGCTCTCGTTCCCCGGCAGTCTCGATCTGTACGTCGTCCCCGACGGCGGTGCGGCGCCCGGCACCAGCGAGTATTCGCCGATCGAGATCGTCCAGCCGCTCCTGCTCCTGGCCTGTGCCGGCATGCTGGCCTGGGTCGCGCGCTTTTGTCCGTCGCAGCGCCCGCTTACGGTGTTCTTCGCGGCATTCGCCCTGATCTTCCTGGTCCGGGAACTGCGCTATTTTCTCGACCGCCTGCTCATCGAAAACCTGTGGCAACTGCTGACGGGCGTCGTCGCCGCGCTCGCGATCGTCTATCTCGGCCGGCACCAGCGCCGCGCGCGGATCGCGCTGGCCAGGATCTGGCCGGCTCCCGCGCTGGCGCTGATCTTCAGCGGTGCCGTGATCGAGTTCGTGTTTGCGCGCGTCGTTGGCCGCGAAGCGCTGTGGATGTCCATCCTGGGTTCGGAGTATCAGCCGGTGGTCGCGGTCGCCGTGGAGGAGTTCCTCGACCTGCTCGGCTACCTGCTCTGGACGGCAGGCACGATCGAGTACACGATCCACGCGCGCGCGCTCGCCTATCGGGCGCCGCAGCCGGCGGTCAAGCGCCGGCGCGAGCGGCGCCGGCACGAACAGGAGGGACCGTACTGACGCGCATCCGGCACTTCGGCGTCGTAGGCATCTGCCGCACGCTGTTCCTGGCCCGGGCGCAGCCGCGGCTGCGTCAGCCGGCTCAGGCTTCGACGTGGATGCTGCCGACAGGAGCGGCCGCTTCGGTCGCCGGTTGCAGGGCCAGGTACTCGGCCAGGAATTTTTCGTAGGCGCGACCGTTCCCGCGGGCTTCGCCGAGCGGCGGCAGCTCCGCAGCCTCCGCCAGCGCGGCGAGGATCGCCTGGAGCCCGTCGGCGAAAAGCTGCTCGAGGTCTGCCACCAGACCCGTCGTCGGCTCCGCCGTCGTTGCGGCGTCGGCTGCAGCTTCGTCGACTGCGCCGTCGTCGACCGGTACAGCGTCGGCCCCGGTCGCCGGGACGAACCCGAGCACGAACGTATCGAAGACCGATGTCAGCGACGCAGCAAGCGCCTCGGGGTCGGGCGCGTCGGCCCGGAAGTAGTCGTCGACCGCGGCATCGAGCGCCGCCGCGAGTTCCTCGGTGGCAGGGCCGTCTCCCCCGGCTTCCGCCGGGACCTCGTCAGCGGCAAGCCGCCCGGCGACGGCCGTCGCCAGCGCAGCCGCCGCGTCGCGGACGGGGGCTTCGGCGGCACGCAGGGCGGCCGCCGCGAGTTTCTCGGCATGCACGATGCGGAGCCGGACGTCGGCCACGCCGCGGAAATGTCCGGCTTCGAGCAGCCGCAGGACTCCGGGCGACCCGGCTTCGACCGGCGCGGGTTCGACGGGCTCCGGGCCCGGTGTCGCCGTGTCGTCCACCGGCGCGGGTACGACGGTGGTGGTCGTGGTTGCCGGGGCCGGCGTGCCGGGCGCGACCGGGCTGATCGTCATGGTTTCGCTCCGCTCGGAATCGTCGAAACGTGCTATCGGCGGCGGCGGAGAATTCTTTAACCTAGAGCTGCGTCGGGTTCGGCGCGTCGCCGTACACGGCCTCCGGATCGAAGACCTTCTCCGTATCGGTCCACTCGAGGGTCACCTCGCCGTCGCTCGACCGCTGCTCGAACTCCGCGCCGACGGGCACTCGTCGGTAGAAGCAGCTGCGGTAGCCGACGTGACAGCTCGCACCGCCCTCGACGTCGACCTTGAGCCAGATGCAGTCCTGGTCGTCGTCGACGAGCAGTTCGCGGACCTTTTGTACGAAGCCGCTCGTCGCGCCCTTGTGCCAGAGGACCTGCCGGCTGCGGCTGAAATAATGTGCCTCGCCGGTGCGGATCGTCGCGGCGAGCGCCTCGGCGTTCATGTAGCCCTGCATCAGGAGTTCGCCCGATGTTGCATCGGTCGTGACGACCGTGATCAGGCCGCGGTCGTCGAATTTGGGCGCGAGGTCGTCGCCTTCCTCGACCTGTGCCACCGATTCACGGGCCTGAAATCTGACCTTTGCCACCGACATCGTAATTGGTCCTCGTGCTGCACGGGCGCGGCCCGGCAGAATACAAGGCGTAGCGGCCCGCGGCAATATTGCTATCATGCACGCCCCCGGGCCCGCAAACGAGCGGAACGATGACCCTGCAGCTGCACGACACCCGCCGCGGAAAAAAGGTGCCCTTCGAGCCGCTGGCCGAAGGCCGGGTGACGATGTACCTGTGCGGGCCGACCGTCTACAACTACGCCCACATCGGCAATGCTCGGCCGGCCGTCGTCTTCGACCTGCTGGCGCGCGTGCTCAGGCGTCGCTATACGCTCGTCTTCGCCCGCAACATCACCGACGTCGACGACAAGATCAACGCGGCGGCCGTGGAGTCGGGCAGGCCGATCGACGAGATCACGGCCAAATATATCGACGCCTACAACTTGGACATGGCGGCGCTCGGCGTCGAGCCGCCGGACGTCGAGCCACGCGCGACGCAGCACATCGCCGAGATGATCGCGATGATCGAGCACCTGGTCGCGTCCGGGCATGCCTACGAGGCGGAGGGCCACGTGCTGTTCGACGTCTCGAGCTACGACGATTACGGCGCGCTGTCGAAGCGCAACCTGCGCGAGATGATCGCGGGCTCGCGGGTCGAGGTCGCGCCGTACAAGAAGGCCGCGCACGATTTCGTGCTCTGGAAACCCTCGACCCCCGAGCTGCCCGGCTGGGAGTCGCCCTGGGGGCGCGGGCGGCCCGGCTGGCACATCGAGTGCTCGGCCATGGCCGAGAAACACCTCGGTGAAACGATCGATATCCATGCCGGCGGCCAGGATCTCGTGTTCCCGCACCACGAGAACGAGCTGGCGCAGAGCCGCTGCGCGCACGGCGGAAAGGAGTTCGCCCGCTACTGGCTGCACAATGGCTTCCTGTCGATCGACCACGAAAAGATGTCGAAATCCCTCGGCAATGTCCTGCTCGTGCACGACCTGATCGAGGAGATCCCGGGTGAGGTCATCCGGCTGGCGCTGTTGAGCGCGCACTACCGGCAGCCGCTCGACTGGTCGGACGAAACCATCGAGGCCGCCCGCCGCATGCTCGACCGGCTGTACGGCGCGATTCGCGGCGTCGAGGTGCCGGCTGACCGGCGCGCGGCCGCCGAACCGCCGCCGGCGCTCGTCGCGGCACTCGAGGACGACCTCAATACCCCGAAGGCGATGGCCGAGTTCTTCGGCCTGGCCCGCGAGACGAATCGTGCGGGCGACGATGCGAAGAAAGCGGCGCTCGCCGCGCAGATGCTCGCGAGCGGCGAGCTCCTGGGCCTGCTCGGCCAGGATCCCGAAGACTGGTTCGCCGGCAAAGGCGCGGGCGATCTCACGCCCGATGCCATCGAGGCGTTGCTCGCCGAACGCCGGGCGGCCCGTGACGCGCGCGATTTCGAGACGGCCGACGGCATCCGGGACCGGCTCGCTGCCGCCGGCATCGCGATCGAGGACGGAGCCGACGGGACGACCTGGCGGCGGAGCCGCTAGGACGCGCCGGGAGCCGGGCCATGGAGAACGAGGTACTTGCCGCGCAGGAAGAGCTGGTCGGGGAATTCGCGGTGTTCGACGACTGGATGGACCGGTACCAGTACCTGATCGACCTCGGCCGCCGCCTGCCCGACCTCGCGCCGGAGGAAAAGGTCGAGGAGAACAGGATCCGGGGCTGCCAGTCCCAGGTCTGGTTCGTCACCGAAGAGAAAGACGGGCGCCTGCACTTCCGGGCGATCAGCGACGCCGCGATCGTCTCCGGCCTCATCGCCCTGCTGCTGCGAATCTACAGCGGCCGGAAACCTGCCGAGATACTCGAGACGCCGCCGGACTTCGTCGCCGCGCTCGAACTCGAGCAGCATCTGAGCCCCACCCGGAGCACGGGACTGTCATCGATGCTCGAGGCAATCCGCAATCAGGCGAGGCAGGCACTCGAGGCGGCCTGATGCTCGCCGCCCTGAGCCGCCTGCTCGCATGGCCGCTCCTGGCGCTCGTCGGGCTGTACCGTTACGCCATCTCACCCTGGCTCGGCGTGAACTGTCGCTATGAGCCCACCTGTTCGGCGTACGCGCTCGAAGCGCTGAAGCGGCACGGCGCCTTTCGGGGCGGAGCGCTCGCCGCACGGCGCATTGCCCGCTGTCATCCCTGGGGCGGGTCGGGCTACGACCCCGTGCCGCCGGGGGGCAGGGAACGCGATGAACCCGAGTGACATCGGCCGTGAACTGGTTTATCCGGCGCGGAACGGGAAAGTCCTGGCAGGGCTGGTCATGTACTTCCTGTTACTCGAACTGGCCCTTTTCGCGCGGGCGTTCGGGCTGGTCCTGCTGGCCGTCATTCTGCCCGCGGTGATCCGCTACCTGATGCAGCTGCTCGAAGCACGCTCGCGCGGCGTCGACCCTGGCCCGCCCGGGATCGACACCTTCGCCTGGACCGGCAACGTCTGGAGCATTTTCCCGGTGCTGCACGTGCTCGTGCTGGTCCTCGGCGCGACGCTTGCCGCTGCAGTCGTCCCGGCGGCCGTCGGCGGGCTGTTCGCCGGTCTCTACGGCCTGCTGCTGCCGGCGTCGCTGATCGTGCTCGCGGTTACGCGTTCACCCGCGGAAAGCCTCCGCCCCGACACGCTGTACCGCGTCATCCGGCGGATGGTACCCGGCTACCTCGTCGTGCCCGCTTTCGCGGCTGCGGTTGTGGCCGCGATCGCCGGCCTGGCACGTGCAGGCACGCCGGAGATCGTTACCGGGTTCCTCGCGGTGTATTGCGCCTTCGCAGGTTGCGCGCTCGCGGGCGGCGTCGCGCGGGCAAACCGGCTGCACGCCGAAGTATCGATTGCTGTACCGGTCGGCCCGGATGACGCGGCCGTGGCAGCAGGGCTCGTCCGGGACCGCGAAAAGGTGCTCGGGCACGCGTACGGAATCGTCAGCCGCGGCAACCGCGCGGGCGGTCTCGCCCACGTCACGGCATGGCTGGAGGCAGTGGACGATCCTGCGGCATGGGACTGGTTCATCGACCGCATGACGGGCTGGGAGGACCCGGATGCCGGCCTCATGCTGGCGCAAAAGCGGCTCGGCCTGCTGCTGCGCGAGGGCAGGGACACGGCAGCGGTCAAGCTGATGCTGCGCTGCCGGCTGGTGGACGCAGGCTTTCGCCCGTTACCCGGCGACCGGCCGCTCGCCCTCGCTGCGGCCGAGCGGGCTCAGCACGACGAGCTCGTGAGTTTCCTGCGATAGCTGTTGAAGAAATGCGCGACGGCGAGCGTGAGCGAGCCGGTAATCGTGAATGCGCGATCGGCGGTGACGCCGAGCCGCTCGTGCGCGATAGTCGCGCCGATGACGAGGAGCGCCATGCCGATGGCGCCGAGTGCGACGATACGGGCATCGCGGTGCCGCCGAAAACCGACGCCGAGCGCGAACAGGCTCAGCGGGAGGACGGCGACGAGTACCTGCGCGTGGAGGTGGCCCTCCGAAAACTGGGTCAGGAAGGGCAGGCCCGCGACGACGAGCGGCAGCGCCAGGCAGTGCACGAGGCACAGCGCAGACAGCGTCACGGCGGCGCCGTCGAGCCAGTCGCCGGTTTTGAATGTGTCAGGAATCACGCCTCGAGGGTTCCCGGGAATCGAACGGGCCGGCGCGGCCGGCCGCGAACCACGAACGATATATTATAACATTACTGCTATCAAGAATATTGAAAACAAGGACTTATCACGAGTACGATCGGCAGATGGACAAGCGCCTGCTGACCATCCTGCGGTGCCCGATCACCCACCGGGGGCTCAAGCTCGCCCCGGGCAAGGTGCTCGACGCCGTCAACGCGGCGATTGCCGAGGGGCAGCTGATGACCAACGACGGTCGCGTGCTCGACGAACCGTTCGCGGCGGCACTCGTGACCGACGACGGCAAGGTGCTGTACCCGATCGATGACGGGATTCCGGTGTTGCTCGAAAGCGAGGCCGTCCACATGGAGCAGCTGGGCTAGAAATGGACCGCGCCGGCAAGGTCGGGCGGGTTCTGGTGTATGATCGAAACCCGATCTCCGTGAACAGGGCCGCGTGAAAATCCAGGCGAAGCAGCTCTCCTCGCACCTCAAGAACAACCTGGCGCCGTGCTACCTGGTCAGCGGCGATGAGCACCTGCTCGTCGCCGAGGCGCTGGATGCAATCCGCGAAGCGGCCAGGGCGCAGGGCTTTACGAGCCGCGACCTCTTCGTGGCCACGGCCGGCTTCGACTGGGACGGGCTCGAGGCATCGAGCTCCAACCTGTCGCTGTTTGCCGAGCGTCGGATCGTCGAACTCAAGCTGCCGACCGGCAAGCCCGGCCGCCGCGGCGGTCAGGCGATCGTCGACCTCGCAGGACGCGCCGGCCCGGACCTCCTCTTGCTCGTCAGCACGCCGAAGCTCGATCGCAGTACCCAGTCCGCGAAGTGGGTCAAGACGCTCGATGCGACGGGTGCGACGGTGCAGGTCTGGCCCGTCGCGCAGCGCGAACTGCCGGGCTGGATCGCCGCGCGGATGCGGCGGGCCGGCCTCGACCCGCGCCGCGAGGCGGTCGCGCTGATCGCCGAGCGGGTCGAGGGGAACCTGCTCGCCGCGAGCCAGGAAATCGAAAAGCTCAGGCTGCTCCTGGGACCCGGCGAGGTTGCCGCCGCTGACGTCAGCAGGGCGGTGGCGATGAGCAGCCGCTTCGACGTGTTCCAGCTCGTCGATGCGGCGCTTGCCGGCGACGCGCGCCGGAGCCTGCGCACCCTGGTCGGTCTGCGCAACGAGGGCGTCGAGCCCGTCATCGTCGTCTGGGCCCTGACCCGGGAAATTCGTGCGCTCGCGGTCATCGGCGCTGCGCTGGCTGCGGGCACCGGGCTCGGTCCGGCCATGCAGCAGGCCGGGGTGTGGCGCTCCCGGCAGGGGCTCGTCCGGCAGTGCGTCGGACGCCATGCGCCGGAGATTTTCGGGACATTGCTGAAGTCGATGGTCCGGGCCGACCGGGCAGCCAAGGGCCAGCTGCGCGCCGATCCTTGGCAGCTCGCGGCCGACGTGCTCATTTGTCTCGCCCGCGGGCAGGAGCGCGCCGCATGACGGCGCCCGGCGCGGGCTGAGGGGGCATGGGCCCGATCGGACTTTTTGGTGGCACCTTCGACCCGATCCACTACGGTCACCTGCGGACGGCGTTCGAGATGCTCGAGGCGCTGCAATTCGCGGAGGTGCGCTTCGTGCCGAGCGGTGATCCGCCACACCGGGACGGCGTATTTGCCACCCAGGCGCAGCGGCTCGCAATGGTCGAAGCAGCGACGGCCAACGAACCCGGCTTCATCGTCGATACCTGCGAGCTCGAGCGTGACGGCCCTTCCTACACGTTCGACACGCTGCAGGCAAAACGGGTGGAATTTTCGGCCCGTCCGATCGGTCTGATACTGGGCATGGACGCTTTCCTCGGCCTGGCGTCCTGGCATCGCTGGGACCAACTGCTGGACCTCGCCCACATCGTGGTTGCACACCGGCCGGGCTGGCAGGTACCCGACACCGGACCGCTCGGCGAGTTGCTCGCCGGGCACCGCACGCAGCGCGCCACGGAACTGCACGAGGCACCGCACGGCCGCATCCACGTTCATGCAGTGACGCAACTGGAGATTTCCTCGACCGCGATCCGGGAACTGGTCGGGGCCGGCCGGGACCCTCGTTACCTGATGCCGGATGCGGTCCGCGACATCATCGTCGAGGAAGGTTGTTACCAGGATCCGGCACCCCGCGCCGGAAAGGATTCGGAACCCGAGAGGAGCACAAACCAGGTATGAACAGTGAGCAGCTGAGCAATCTCGTCGTCGACGCGCTCGACGACGTCAAGGCACGGGACATCGTCCGGCTGGACGTCCGCGACATGACGACGGTGACCGACTACATGGTCGTCGCGAGCGGCACGTCGAGTCGCCACGTGCAGGCGCTCGTGGACAACGTCGCCGAAAAGGCCAGCGCCGCCGGCCACCGACCGATCGGCGTCGAGGGTGAGGCGGGCGGCGAGTGGGTGCTGCTCGACCTGCAGGACACGCTCGTGCACGTCATGCTGCCGAAGGTGAGGGAGTTCTATAACCTGGAGAAGCTCTGGTCGCTCGGCAACCCGGCCGGGCTCAAGGCGGGCGATCCGCGCTGATGCGGCTGCCAGCCGGCCCTGGGGACCCGGAACCCGCATGCACATCAGGCTCATCGCCGTCGGCGAGCGTCAGCCGGCCTGGGTGGACGAGGCCGTCGCCGCCTATACCTCGCGATTGCCCCCGGCATGGCGCTTCCGGATCGACCCTGTCGCCGCAGCGCGCCGCGTGAAGAACGCGCCCCCGAAAGGTGCCCTGCGCGACGAATCGGCGGCGATCCTGTCCCGACTCGGTACGGGCGAGCGCATGATCCTGCTCGACGAACGCGGTCGCGAGCTCACGAGCCGGGAGTTCTCGGGAAGGCTCGCCGACTGGCAGGGGGAAGGTCGTGACGTCGCCTTCGTCATCGGGGGACCCGACGGTGTGGCTGCCGACTGCCGCGAACGGGCCGAGTTCACCTGGTCCCTGTCGAAGCTGACACTGCCCCACGGTCTGGCCCGGGTCGTTTTCGCGGAGCAGCTGTACCGTGCGGCAACGCTCCTGTCCGGGCATCCCTACCATCGCGACTGAGACGACCAGGACGACCGATGCCACGACCGATGCTGCACCTCGCCTCATCTTCGCCGCGCCGCCGCGAACTGCTCGCGACATTCGGTTTCGATTTCACGGTCGAGGGCGTCGACCTGGAGGAGCGGCGCCTCGAGGGGGAGGCGCCGCCGGACATGGTGCTCAGGCTGGCGACGGCGAAGGCGTGCGCAGCACGCGAAGGCGGGCAACGGCTCGTCCTGGGGGCGGACACGGCCGTCGTGCTCGATGACCGGGTGTTCGGCAAACCGGCCGACGGGGGCGATGCCGTCGCGATGCTCACCGCCCTGTCGGGCCGCCGCCACCAGGTGCTGTCCGGGGTCGCGCTGCGCGCGGGTGCCGCCGTGACTACCGCACTGTCCGTCACGGACGTAGTATTCCGTGACATCCGGCCGGACGAAGCGCGGCAATACTGGCAAAGTGGAGAGCCCGCGGACAAGGCGGGGGCCTACGCGATCCAGGGCCTGGGCGGCGTCTTCGTCGCCTCGATCGAGGGCAGCTACTCCGGCGTCGTCGGCCTGCCGATCTTCGAGACGGCGGAGCTGCTGCGCGGCGCCGGCCTCGACGTGTTCGGTACGACGGTCTGACCCGGCCGTCACGGCGGAAACGGCATGAGCGACGAGTCACCGAAAGAAGAAATCCTGATCAACGTCACGCCGAGCGAGGTGCGCGCTGCACTGCTCGAGAACGGCATCCTGCAGGAAGTCCACATCGAGCGGGCCGCCCGGCGTGGCGTCATCAGCAACATCTACAAGGGTCGCGTGACCCGCGTGCTGCCGGGAATGCAGGCGGCTTTCGTCGAGATCGGTCTCGAGCGCACGGCGTTCCTGCACGTTTCCGATATCGTGCGCCGTGACAACGGCGCTGCTGCCGAGCCCGAGGTGCCCAACATCCGCGATATCGTTCGCGAGGGCGACGAGCTGCTCGTACAGGTTGTTAAGGACCCGCTGGGGAACAAGGGTGCCCGGCTGACGACCTTCATCACCCTGCCGGCACGGCACCTGGTCCTGCTGCCGACCGGCGAGGGTGTCGGCGTCTCGGCGCGGATCGAGGACGAGGAGGAACGGGAGCGGTTGCGAGCGCTCGTTGGCAGCCTGCTCGAGGAAGCGGGACTCGCCTGCGGCGCGATCGTCCGGACTGCCGCCGAGGGGGCGAACGGCAGACTGCTCGCGGCCGATCTCCGGTACCTGGCGCGGCTTGCGCAGGCTATTCGCGAACGGAGTGTGGTCGCGGCCGCGGGCGAGCTGATCCACGAAGATCTGTCCCTCCCGCTCAGAATCCTGCGCGATTTCGTCACGACCGACGTCGATCACATTCTCGTCGACTCGGCGGGCGATTTCGGCGCAATGCAGAAGTTCGCTACAAGTTACCTGCCGGACGTCGCGCCCATGCTTGAGCAGTATCGGCGGCGCCGGCCGATCTTCGACCTGCACGGCATCGAGGACGAAATCAGGAAGGCGCTGGACCGGAGCATCCCGCTCAAGTCGGGCGGTTACCTGATCTTCGACCAGACGGAGGCGATGACGACGATCGACGTCAATACCGGCGGCTACGTCGGGCACCGGAACCTCGAGGAGACGATCTACCGGACGAACCTCGAGGCAGCCGTCGCGATCGCCCGCCAGCTCAGGCTCCGTAACCTGGGCGGGATCATCATCATCGATTTCATCGACATGCTGGAGGAGGAGCATCGCGAGAACGTGCTGCAGCAGCTCAGGCAGTCGCTGGCCCGGGATCATGCGCGGCACCAGATTTCGCCGGTTTCGCCGCTGGGGCTCGTGGAAATGACCAGAAAGCGCACCCGCGAAAGCCTGCAGCACATCCTGTGCCACGATTGTCCAACCTGTGAAGGACGCGGCTTCGTGATGACGCCAGAGACCGTCTGTTTCGAGATCTTCCGCGAAGTCATTCGGCAGGCACGCCAGTTCGAGTTCGACGAGGCGCTCGTGCTCGCGCACCAGGACGTGATCGAGCTGTTGCTCGACGAACAGGCCCCGGCACTCGCGACGCTCGAGGAGGAGACTGGCAAGGCGATCCGGCTCCAGCCGGAAAGCCTCTACCTCCAGGACCAGTTCGACGTCGTCCTGTTGTAACCGGTACGTAGACGGGGGCAGATGAAGCAGATCCTGCAAGCAATCGCGAAGTTTCTCGCCTACGTGGCGGCGGGGATCGTAATCCTGCTCGCGATTGCCGTCGGCTTGTTCCGGCTGTTCCTGCCGCGCCTGCCGGAGTACCAGGAGGACATCAAGGACTGGGCGAGCGCGGCCATCGGGATGCGGGTCGAATTCTCCGGCATGGATGCGCGCTGGGGGCTCAGCGGGCCGGAAGTCGAGTTCTACAACGCAGAACTCCTGCACGCCGACACGATGACACGCATCGTCAATGCCGAGGAAGTCAGCATCGGCGTCGGCTTCCTGCGCCTCGTGATGGACCGCAAGCTCGTCGTCGATCGCGTGGTCATCCGCGACACGATCCTCGAGGTACGGCAGCACGAGGACGGCCAGTGGCGGTTCCAGGGCAACACGCTCGACGAACTGCTGCCGAAACGCGGGCCACAGCGGCCGAACGTCGGGGACTTCGAAATCCTCGGCGAGGACATCGTGCTCTACTACCTGCAGCCGGATGCAGAACGGCCCCGCGTCTTCGCCGTCGACAGGGCCAGCGTCCGCCGCGACGACGGTCGCCTCGAGATCGATGCGGACATCATCCTGCCGGCCGACCTGGGCCGACAGGCGACGATGCTCGCGAGCCGCGTGGGGACCGCGTCGGGCGAGGGGCGGCGCTGGGACGTCAGGGTCGAGGTCGATGACCTGTTGCTGGACGGCGTCGCGGCGCTCGGCCTGCCGCGCATCTCCGTGCTGGCGGGCGGCCGCGGCGACGTCGACTTCGGCATGGCATGGGTGGGCGGTACGCTCAGGAGCGCGGTCGCGGAGCTGGCTTTACGGGAAGTACAGGCAGGCGCCGCGCCACCGTTCGCGATCGAGGGCACGTTCGAATACGAACGCGGTACGGACGGCTGGCTGGTCGCAGCGTCCGACTATGCGTTGCGGACGGAGCAGGGCGCATGGCCCGCATCGACGCTCAGCATCGAAGCGGGAACCGACGCCGAGGGACGGATCGCAATGCTGGACGTCCGCGCGTCCTACCTGCGCCTCGACGACGCCCGGCTCGCACTGCCCTGGCTCGACCGCGACCGCGCCGGGCTCGTCGAGCGTTATGCTGCGTCGGGCGAGATCCGCGATCTGGAACTCACGCTCGCCGGCATGGACACGGATACGCTGCATTACGACGTCGCGGCCACGCTGAACGCGGCGGGGTTTGCTGCCGTCGACGAACGACCCGGCATTCGCGGGTTCACCGGGACGCTGCGCGCCGATCGCGCGGGCGGCAGGCTGGAACTCGATGCGCCGGGTCTCGCCATTACCTACCCCAGGTTCCTGGGCCAGACCGCGGTGCTCGACGAGGCGTCGGGGACACTGATCTGGCGCCGCAGCAACAACCGGACGACACTCCTGTCCGACAGCATCGTGCTCGAGAACGCGGATTTCGCGGTCAGTACCAACATCGAGGTGACGCTCGCGGACGACAGCAACGCACCGATCGTCGATCTCGCCGCAAGCTGGAGCATCAACGATCTCGCCACGGCGAAGCGCTACATACCGTTCATCCCGCGCATACCGAATACCAGCGCATGGTTCCAGGAGGGCATCCTGGCTGGGCGCATCCCGCGCGGCAGCGCGCGCCTCTACGGGCCCATGGACAAGTGGCCCTTCGACGGTGGCGAGGGCCGCTTCTATATCGAAGCGCACATCGAGGACGCGGAGATCCGCTACCTGAAGCGCTGGCCGACCGCCGAGATCATCGAAGCCGTGCTGGCCGTCGAGAACATGCGGCTGTTCACCGAAAAAAACCGTCTCGTAACGGCCGGCAACGCGGTGAACGATGCGAACTTCGAACTGACGGATTTCCGCAATCCGGTCATCAACCTCGAAACCTATTCCACCGGGCCGATCGACTCCGTGCGGCAGCTGCTCGCACAAAGCCCGCTCGGCCAGGACGTTTTCGGCGGCCGCCTGGACGATCTCGCCCTGGAAGGCGACGGCGCTTTCAGCCTGGACCTGAGCGTGCCGATTCGTGATACCGATGCGCTCCGGTTCACGACCCGGTTGCAGACCAGCGGCGCGAGGCTCGCGCTGGACGGCTTCCCGGCGCCGCTGACCGACCTCTCCGGCATCATCACGGTCGAAAAGGAAGACATCGCCAGCGAAGGCCTCGGCGGCACGTTTCTCGGGCGACCCGTCGCGATCGAGCTGGCGCCGGCACCCGAGGAACTGCCGATGTACCGCATCGTCGCTTCCGCGGCGGGCACGGCGACCGCCGAGGCGCTCGTCGAGGAACTCGGAATTCCCCTCGGCGGGCGCCTGTCGGGATCGACGCCCTACGCAGCACGCCTGTTGTTCCCGCGCGGCCGCGGCGAGGTGCCCACGCCGTTCGCCGTGGAAATCGATGCGCCGCTCACGGATCTCGGCGTCGACCTCCCGGCTCCCGCGGGCAAGGCGGCGGAAGCAGCGCTGCCGATCGCGGCGCGCATCGAGTTCCCGCCCGGCGAGGAGCGAATCGTGACCCGCGGCACGGCCGAAGGCCTGCTCGCCTGGACCCTCGCGTTCGAAAAACCGGGCGCGGGCTGGGACCTCGACCGCGGCGTCGTACGCCTCGCCGAGGCCCCGGCCCCGGTCGAAGAGCCGGCGGAGACGCGCGGCCTGCACATTCGCGGCGCGACGCCCCTCATCCGTTTCGACGAATGGCTCGCGTTGTCCCGGGAAGGGGGCGGAGGCGGCATCGGCGAGCGGGTGCGCTCGCTGGATCTCGAAGTCGGCAGCCTGTTCATCCTGGGCCAGCATCTCGTCGACCATCAATACCGTGTCGATCGCAGCGCTTTCGACTGGCAGGTCGCGGTCGAAGGTCCCGACGTCGCAGGCGCGGTGATCGTTCCCTACGACTTCCAGTCGGGCCGGGACCTCGTCCTCGACATGGAACGGCTCGTGCTGCCCGGCGACGGGAAATCGCCTCCCGGCGAGGACCGGGAAGAAGCCGATCCGCGCGCCCTGCCGACGATCGTGGTCACGGCCGGCGAGTTCGCAATCGACGGTCGCCACCTCGGTGCCGTCGAGGCGACGTTCCGGCATACGGCAGACGGCCTGCAGTCGGAGACAATCGTCGCGAGCGACCCGTCGTTCGGGATCACCGGCCGCGGGGGCTGGGTCATCGACGAGTCCGATCCGCGCGGATCGAGGAGCTACGTCGAGGCAGAACTCAAGAGCACGAACGTCGAGGAAACCATGCAACGCCTCGACTACGACCCCGGCATCGTGTCCGACGAACTGTCGATGCAGCTCGACCTGAGCTGGTCCGGCGGGCCCCGCGAGGACTTCCTCGACAGCCTCGACGGCAACGTCACGGTGGAGATCGGCACGGGGCAGCTCGACGAGGTCGAGCCCGGGGCAGGCCGCATGTTCGGCCTTCTCAGCATCGTCGCGCTCCCGCGGCGCCTGTCGCTGGATTTCCGTGACGTTTTCCAGAAAGGCTTCGGTTTCGACCGGATCAGCGGAACGTTTCAGCTCGAGGACGGCGTCGCCGCCACCTGCGACCTGTCGCTGGAGGGGCCCGCTGCGAACATCGGCATCGTCGGCCGGGCCAGTCTCCTGGACCGCGACTACGAGCAGGCGGCGGTCGTCAGCGCCAATTTCGGCAACACGCTGCCGGTGGTCGGCGGCGTCCTCGGCGGCCCGCAGGTCGCCGCGGTGATGCTGGTCTTTTCCCAGCTTTTCAAGAAACCGCTGCAGGAGGCGACCGAGATCTATTATCAGATCGAGGGCTCCTGGGACGAGCCGCTGATCGAGCGCTCCGCGGCCGACGTCTTTGCCAGGACGGTCGCGGATACCAACTGTATCGACAGGGCCGGGTGACCGGCCCCGGGAGTGTTGACGTATGCGCGTAGCAGCCATCCAGATGTCGAGCGGGTCGGACATTGGCCGCAATCTCGAGACGGCGAGACGCCTGATCGAAGCGGCTGCGGCCGACGGCTGCGAGTTCGCGGTGCTCCCCGAGAATTTCGCGCTGATGCCCGAGAAAAGCCGGGACAAGGCGCGGCATGCCGAAACACCGGGTCACGGGCCGATCCAGGACTGGCTGGCGGCGGCGGCCAAAGATACCGGGCTCTGGCTCGTCGGCGGCAGCATCCCGCTCGCCTCGCCGGAGCCGGAGCGGGTCTACGGCGCCTGTCCCGTGGTCGCCCCGGACGGGTCACAGCGTGCCTGCTACCGCAAGATTCACCTGTTCGACGTCCGGCTGCCGGACGGCGAGCGTTCCTACCGCGAGTCCTGGTCGATGTACCCGGGCGAGGATCCGGTCGTCGTGGCAACGCCGGCCGGGCACCTGGGCCTGACGATTTGCTACGATGTGCGTTTCCCGGAGCTCTTCCGCCGGCTCGTCGACATGGGTGCTACGCTTTTCACCGTGCCTGCCGCCTTTACGGTGCCGACGGGCAAGGCGCACTGGCATACGCTGCTCCGGGCGCGGGCTATCGAGAACCTGGCTTACGTGATCGCGCCCGGGCAATACGGGACACATCCCGACGACCGGTCCACCTACGGGCATTCGCTGATCGTCGATCCGTGGGGCAGGGTCGTCGCGGAACTGCCGGAGGGTGACGGCCACGCTGCGGCGGAACTGGACCCGGAGCTGCCGGGCTGCCTGCGCGGCGATTTTCCGGCCCTTGCAAATCGAAGACTCGGCGGAGCTGAAGGACAGACGAATTGACTGACACGAATACACGGACGATCGAAACGGTAATGGCGCGGACCCTGGATCCGGCCGGACTCGACGAGCGGCACCTGAGCCGGACGCTCGGGTCGATCATGCAGGGCGGGATCGACTTCGCCGACCTGTATTTCCAGCTCAGCCGCGTCGAAAGCTGGACCGTGGAGGACGGCATCATCCGCGAAGGCAGCTTCAGTCTCGAGCAGGGCGTCGGCGTGCGCGCGGTCAGCGGCGAGAAGACGGGGTTTGCCTATTCCGACGAGCTGATGCTGCCCGCGCTCGAGCAGGCGGCGACCGCGGCGCGGGCGATTGCGCGCCGCGGCGACGGCAAGTCGGTTGCGGCATGGAGCCGCAGCCAGCCGGCGCCGCTCTATCCGCCCGACGATCCGACGACGAGCATCAGCGACACCGACAAGACCCGCCTGCTGGCAGAGATCGAGAGCGCGACGCGCGCGATGGACAAGCGCATCGAACAGGTCATCGTCAGCCTGTCGAGCTGCCACGACCTGGTTCTTGTGGCGGCGTCGGACGGCACGCTCGCTGCGGATGTCCGGCCGCTCGTGCGCCTGAACGTCACGGTGATCCTGGAAGAAAACGGGCGCCGCGAGCAGGGCTACGCGGGCGGCGGCGCGCGGGCGGATCTCAATTACTTTCTCGCGGGCGACCGGCCGCGCGGGTACGCGCGCGAGGCCGTGCGCCCGGCCAACGTGCAGCTCGATGCCGTTCCCCCCCCGGCCGGTACCAAGCCGGTCGTGCTGGGGCCCGGCTGGCCGGGCGTCCTGTTGCACGAGGCGGTCGGGCACGGGCTGGAGGGTGACTTCAACCGCAAGCAAACCTCGGCCTTCTCGGGGCGCGTGGGCGAGCGAGTCGCTTCCGAGCTGTGCACGATCGTCGACGACGGGACCCTGCCCAACCGGCGCGGCTCGCTCGTCATCGACGACGAGGGCACGCCGGGCCGGTACAACGTGCTCGTCGAGAACGGCGTACTCAAGGGCTACATGCAGGACAAGCTGAATGCCCGCCTGATGGGGGTCGAACCCACGGGCAATGGCCGGCGCGAGTCCTACGCGCACCTGCCGATGCCGCGGATGACCAATACCTACATGCTGGCCGGGCCGCACGATCCCGCCGAGATCATCGCGTCGGTCGACAGGGGCCTCTACGCGCCCAATTTCGGGGGCGGGCAGGTCGACATTACCTCGGGCAAGTTCGTCTTCTCGGCGAGCGAGGCCTACCTGATCGAGAACGGCAAGGTCGGCGCCCCGGTCAAGGGCGCCATGCTGATCGGCGACGGACCGGAGGTGCTGACACGCATCTCGATGGTCGGCAACGACCTCGAACTCGACGCCGGCGTCGGCACCTGCGGCAAGGAAGGCCAGTCGGTGCCCGTCGGAGTGGGTCAGCCGACGCTCAGGATCGACGAACTCACCGTCGGCGGGACCGCGTGACGCCGGCACGTGCGGCAGCGGCCAACGCGGCACCCGCTTGACATAATCGTCGCGGCCAATCGTGCGCCGCGCTCTGTGAGGCCGGTCACTGCGCGCGACATATTTCCGCGCTAACGTGCACGGGTCCGCTCAGGGAAGAGAACAATGGCATTCGACAGCACGATCACCGAGCACGACCTGGACAACGCCTCGCGCAACTTCGTGATGGGGCTGGGGGCAGAGAACGAGGAATACGAGCCCGACCTGGCCGTCGACGGGCTGTCGGACTCCTTCGTATCCCGCCTGCTGGGGCTGTTCGGCGTCGGCCGGACGCGGCGCTAGGCACGCTGCCTGCAGGCCTTCGGCCCCCGCCGGGGCTGGCCGACTGGACGGGCTGCGGCCGGGCGTGGAAAATGCGGCGGCATGTGGGTCGCGAAACCAATCTACGAAAGCCTGCCCTACTTCTACCTGGTGCTCGGGGGGATTTCGCTCGCGGCGTCGATGTACGTCAATTACTGGTACTGGCCCACGATCTGTTTCGTGACGGGACTGGTCTGTCTCGTCGGCGGGCTCGTCGTGCTCCTGAAGCGCCGCGACTACCGCGTCAACCAGCGCCGCACCGGCCAGTAGGCGGCCGCCTTACTCGGCAACGGCGGAACCGCGCGGCGCGTCGTCAGCCTCGTCGCGATCGGGTTCAGCGGCAGCGTCATCGCTGTTCCCGGCCTCGGGCTCCGCTTCGATACCGGCATTGCGGCGCAGGTCCGTGTACACCAGCTCGTGGACGCCGAGCGAGACGACGTCGCCGTCCGAAAGCCTGCGCTTCTTGATCTGCTGCTCGCCGAAGAAAACCCCGTTGGTGCTGTTCAGGTCCTCAATGACGCAGCCGTCCTCGTCGCTCGTCAGCTGGGCGTGGTGGCGGCTCACGAACTTGCTCTTGACGTAGATCTCGTTGTCGGGCGACCGGCCCACGATGATGCGGCCGGGCGGGAAGGTCTGGACCGACAGCGTCTCGCCGTTCGAGCGCACCTCGATCTGGGTGACGTGACCGGCTGCCGCGTCGGACGCGATCACGCGCGGCGGCACGTTGTAGATGCCGCTGTTCGCAGCGTGCTCCTGCCAGCCGAGCTCGGCGACGGCCGCCATGATCTCGTCCGTGCCCACGGCGGCTTTCTCGTCGGCGAAGGCACAAAGCAGCGCCGTGTCGCAGAGCGTGTTGATGAGGCGCGGCACGCCGGCCGTGTAGCGATAGATGAGCTCGAACGTGTCCTGCCCGAACAGGTCGTTCGATTCGCGGCCCGCGACGGTGAGTCGATGATCGATGTACTCGCGCATTTCGCGGCGATCGAGCGGACCGATGTGGAACTTGAGCCGGACGCGCTGGACGAGCTGCTTCAGGCTCGTCGACTCCAGCG
Organism: Woeseiaceae bacterium; assembly: GCA_033721115.1. Classification (GTDB taxonomy): domain Bacteria; phylum Pseudomonadota; class Gammaproteobacteria; order Steroidobacterales; family Woeseiaceae; genus UBA1847. The sequence goes on from JAWWBD010000004.1 coordinate 19,127, forward strand.
TCTCCTTGAGCTCCGGCTGGCCGGCGAGGATGATCCGCAGCACTTTCTCCTTCTGGGTCTCGATACCGGACAGGAGCCGGATTTCCTCCAGCACCTTGCGGGACAGGTTCTGGGCCTCGTCGACGATCAGGACCACTTTCTTGCCGGCGGCATACTGCTCTATCAGGAACATGTTCAGCATGTCGAGCAGTTCGACCTTCTGCTTGTTGAAGGGCTTGAACCCGAACTCGGTCAGTACGGCCTGCAGGAACTGGGTCGGCGACAGCTGGGTCTGCGAGACGACCGCGTAGACGACGTCGTCCTCGAGTTCCCCGAGGAAGGACTGCAGCAGCGTGGTCTTGCCCGAGCCGATGTCGCCCGTGATCACCACGAAGCCGTCGGCGAGCCAGATCGTCGACTCCATGTAGGCCTTGGCGCGCGCGTGCTGCTTGCTCCAGTACAGGAAGTCCGGATCGGGCGTCAGCCGGAACGGCTGCTCCTCGAGACTGAAGTGTTCGAGATACGACATATCGTTTATTACGGGCGTATCCGACCAGTTTACCCGGTTTTCCGGCGTGCAGGCTACGCGGCGGGCGGGTCGGTGCCGCCGGCCGCCCCGCCCAGTCCGGCCTCGATCGCCGCGAGCCGGCGGTCGAGCTCGGCGGCGGATTCGGCGACGGCCGTGATGTGGCCGAGCTTCCGGCCCGGTCGCGGCGCTTTGCCATAATCGTGCAGCGTGCCGTGTTCCAGGCGCTGTGCGCCCGGGGGAATCTGCCCGATCAGGTTCAGCATGCCGGCGTGCGCGCGGGCGCTCGCCGGACCGAGCCGCCGGCCGGTGATCGCACGGACGTGGTTCTCGAACTGGCTGGTACGGGCGCCTTCGATCGTCCAGTGCCCGGAGTTGTGCACGCGCGGCGCAAATTCGTTGGCGAGGAGCCTGTTGCCCGTCACGAACAGTTCGAGCGCCAGCACGCCGGTGTAGTCGAGCGCCTCGAGCATGCGCCGCAGGTAGGTGCTCGCGGCTGCGGTGAGTGCCGCGGCGTCACGCGCCGGGGCGACCGAGCGGCGCAGAATGCCGTCCGCATGCCGGTTTTCGGTCAGCGGATACAGCGCGACCTCTCCCGAGGTGCCGCGCACGCCCAGCGCCGAGACCTCGCGGTCGAAAGCGACCCACGCTTCGGCGATCAGTGAATCCCCGCCCAGGGCGCGCCAGGCCGATTCGATGTCGGCTTCGCGCCGGATGACGACCTGGCCCTTGCCGTCGTAGCCGAAACGGCGCGTCTTCAGCACGAGCGGCAGGCCGATGTCACGGGCAGCGGCCTCGAGATCGGCGTGCGAGTCGACGGCCCGGTAGGCCGGCAGCGGGATTTCCAGTCGCTCGAACAGGCGTTTCTCGGCAAGCCGGTCCTGTGCCTCCTCGAGCGCTGCCGGCGGCGGATAGATCGGTACCCGGCGCTCGATGGTGTCGAGCGCGGCGACCGGCACGTTTTCGAACTCGTAGGTGACGACGTCGGACGCCGCCGCGAGCCGCTCGAGGGCTGCCGCATCGTCGAACGCCGCCGTGATCACCGGGCCGGCGCGGGCGGCGGGCGGGTTTTCCGCGGGGTCCAGGAAGGTGCAGCTGTCGCCGAGTTCGCGGGCGGCGAAACCGAGCATCTGGCCGAGCTGCCCGGCACCGATGATACCGATGCGCATGTTCGGGGGGCCTAGCGCGTCGGGTCGCCGTCGGTGAGAACCCTCTCGGTTTGCCGGCGCCTGAAGGCATCGAGCGCGGCTGCGACATCCGGGTCGCCGTTCGCGACGATGGCGGCGGCGAGCAGCGCCGCGTTGACGGCGCCGGCCCTGCCGATCGCGAGCGTGCCGACGGGGACGCCCGCGGGCATCTGGACGATCGACAGCAGCGAGTCCAGCCCGGAGAGGGTCTTCGACTGGACCGGTACGCCGAGCACCGGCAGGCGGGTCTTGGCTGCCGTCATGCCGGGCAGGTGCGCAGCGCCGCCGGCGCCGGCGATGATGACTTCGAGGCCGCGGCCGGCAGCGGCGTCCGCATATTCGAACAGCAGATCCGGGGTCCGGTGCGCAGACACGATCCTGGTTTCGTGCTCGATGCCGAGAGACTCCAGCGTCTCTGCCGCATGGCGCATCGTGTCCCAGTCCGAACGCGAGCCCATGATGATGCCGACCTTGGGTGCCATGCGCCGATTCTAACCTGAACGGCGGCCCGGGCGCCGCCGCGTGCCGTTCAGCGGGCGTCCGGCAGGAGCGCGTGGATGCGCCGAAAGATCTCGCGCCCGAGGTGTCTGGCGCGGCGTTCGTCCGGCAGGCGCGCGAGCTCGGCAACCAGGGACGCCAGTTCGCCGTCGTCGATGCCGGTAGCTTCGATGAACTCCGCGAGCGCCGCGTCGCCGTCCGCGACGAGACGGTCCCGCCAGCGTTCCGCTGCGGCAAAGCGGCGTTTGTCGGCGACGCTGGTCGCTGCTCGCGCATCCAGCAGCGCACGTACGGCGTCGACGTCGGCGTCGCGCATCAGCTTGCCGATCAGGAGCTTCTGCCGCCTGAGCGCACCGTGGGCGCGCATTTTCCGCGCGGCCCGGATGGCATCGAGCAGCGCCTGGTCGAGCCCGAGCGCATCGAGTTCGGCATCGCCGACGTCGATCAGCGCCTCGCCGAGCTTCCTGAGTTCGAGCTGGGCGCGTTTCTGCGCGCTCTTGCTGGGCTTTGCGGCGGTCACCCGCTAAGCTTACCTCCCTTCGACCGGGGAGACACGATGGCAGTCGTTGCAGAAAAGGCATCGCTCGACGAACGGGCGCTCGAGGCGCTCGTGACCGCGGCGCTGGCACAAGCGCGGCGTGAGGGCGTGGACCAGGCCGAGGTCGCTGCCAGCCACGATCTCGGGCTGTCGGCGACGGCGCGCCTCGGCGAGGTGGAAAACCTCGAGTTCACCAACGATCGCGGTCTCGGCATCACCGTCTATCGTGACCAGCGCAAGGGCAGCGCGAGCACCTCGGACCTGAGCGCCGGGGCGATTGCAGAAACCGTCCGCAAGGCCTGCACTTTCGCGACGCTCACGGCAAGGGACGAGTACGCCGGCCTCGCCGATGCCGGGCTGATGTGCACGGAGATCCCCGACCTCGACCTCGACCATCCGTGGCCGATCGAATCGCGGGTCGCGATCGACATGGCCATTGCCTGCGAGCAGGCGGCCCTCGGGTTCGACAGGCGCATCACCAATTCGGAAGGCGCGACCGTCGCGACGAATCGCAGCCTGCGCGCGTACGGCAATACCCACGGTTTCGTCGGCAGTTACGCGCGGACCGGGCACTCGATCAGCTGTGCCGTCCTCGCGTCGGCCGACGGGGAGATGCAGCGCGATTACCATTACACCGCCGCGCGCGACGCCACGGAACTCGATGACGCGGCCGCGATCGGCGAGGGTGCGGCGCGCCGCGCTTTGGGCCGGCTCGGTGCGCGGAAGATCGCGACCACGCGGGCACCGGTGCTGTTCCGGCCGGAGCTTGCGCGCGGATTCATCGGGCACGCGATCGCGGCCATCTCGGGCGGCGCGCAGTACCGCAAGGCATCGTTCCTGCTGGGTGCAGCCGGCGAGCAGATCTTCCCCGAGTTCCTGCGCATCGAGGAGCGACCGCACCTGCCGAAGGGCATGGCCAGTGCACCCTACGACGCGGAAGGCGTCGCCACCTTCGATCGCGACATCGTCGCCGGCGGCGTGTTGCAGGGCTACCTGCTGAGCAGCTATTCCGCCCGGCGCCTGGGTCTCGAAACGACGGCCAATGCCGGCGGCGCGCAGAACCTCGTCGTGCCCGGGACCGGCGGCGACCTCGAGTCGCTGGCGCGGGAGATGGGTACCGGCCTGATCGTCGACGAGCTGATCGGCCAGGGCGTAAACCCCGTCACCGGCGATTATTCACGCGGTGCCGTCGGCCAGTGGGTCGAGAACGGCTCGATCGCCTACCCAGTGCACGAGGTGACGATCGCCGGCAACCTGCGCGAACTCTACCGGCGCATCGCCGCGCTCGGTGACGACCTGGACCTGCGCGGCGGCATACGCTGCGGGGCACTGCTGGTCGAGGAAATGACGGTCGCGGGCGCCTGAGCGCCTCAGGCGTCCTCGGTCTGGTCCAGGAACTCCGCCAGCGACAGGTCGTCGACGGCGGCGACGACCGCGGCATCCACCTTGTCGGCCAGGTCGCGGATGGGCCTCGACCAGCGCGGCTCGCGATGCGAGCCTGTCTCGCCACGCTCCCGCACGGTCGTCAGGATGTCCTGCAGGCGGATCCGGCTCATTTCCCGGCCCGGCAGCAGGACGTCGCGTTCCGTCGTCCGCAACAGGCCGTTTTCCTCGAGGCCCTCGAGGACCGGCTGCAGCGTGATCGAGGGTATCCGCATGCGTCGCGCGAGCGTCTCGATCGTGATTGACGTGTCTGCCTCCCGGAATGCCTTGCCGACGAGCAGCATCGTGTTGAGGGCGATGCGCTCCCGCAGCGAATTCGACAGCCGCGGTTCGCGGTGGCCGATGCGCAGGTAGGCCGGATTCTGGTGATAAAAGGCGAGCTGTGACCCGACGAGCAGCACGAGCCAGTTGAGATACAGCCAGATCAGCGCCAGGATCGCCACCGCGAAACCGGAATAGATGAGGAACCTGGTCGTCGAATAGACCACGAACGCGGCGAAGATGGCGCTCAAGCTCGCCCAGATGAAGCCGCTCGCGACGCCGCCCACCAGGGCCGAGCGAAAATTGACCTTCGTGTTCGGGATGTACATGTACAGAAACGTGAAGACGGCGGCGACGAGCAGGTAGGGCGTGAGCTTGCTCGTCAGAGCGAAAACGGGCTGCAGCCAGCCGAGATCCTGGAAGAAGCGCACCAGCGCCACGCTCTCGAGCGATGCGATCATGCCGAGCGCGATGACGATGATGACGGGGCCGACCAGCATGACGACCATGTACTCGGTCAGGCTGCGCGCGAAGCTGCGACGCTTGGCGACGTACCAGACGTAGTTCATGCTCTCCTCGATCTTCTGCACCATCGACACGGCCGTGAAGATGAAGAAAGCCAGGCTGACGCCACCGAGCACGCCGCCCTTGACGTTGTCGACGAGCTCGATGACCTTGCGCGTGATGTCGGCGCCCTGCTGCCCCAGCGGCGCGAGGAATTCGAACAGCAGCGGTTCGAGCTCGTTGTGGACGCCGAAGCCCTTCAGCACCGAAAAACTGAACGCGATCAGCGGCACGACCGACAGGAGCGTCGTGTAGACCAGGCTCATCGCACGCAGCATGAGCTGGCCGGCGAACATGTCGCGCACCAGGGCGTAAAAATAGCGCACGACGATTGCGGCCCAGCGGCCGACTGCGCCGCGTTTCTCCAGGAAGTCGCCCCAGACGAGTTCGTCGAGCTGCTTGCGCGGGCTGATCTTCATGACCCGGCCAGTATAAGGGAGCCCGTGCCCGTCATCAGGTCAGCCGCTCGAGCGCTTCCTCGTACTTGCGGCGCGTTTGTTCGAGGATGTCCTGCGGCAGTTCCGGGCCCGGCGCTTTGCGGTTCCAGTCGAGTGTGTCCAGGTAGTCGCGGACGAACTGTTTGTCGAAGCTCGGGGGACTGGTTCCGACCGCGTAGCTGTCGAGGGGCCAGAACCGCGAGGAATCGGGCGTCAGTACCTCGTCGATCAGGTACAGGCGGCCCGCGTCGTCCGTGCCGAACTCGAACTTCGTGTCCGCGATGATGATGCCGCGGTCGAGCGCGTGCGTTGCCGCACGCTCGTAGATCGCGATCGACAGGTCGCGCACCCGCTCGGCGAGCGCCGCGCCGATCAGGTCGGCAACCCTGTCGAAGTCGATGTTCTCGTCGTGCGCACCGGCTTCGGCCTTGGTCGCCGGGGTGAACAGCGTCTCCGGCAGCCTTTCGGCCTGCCGCAGCCCCGGTGGCAGCGGAATGCCGCAAACCCCGCCGCGGGACTCGTAGTCGCGCCAGCCGGACCCGATCAGGTAGCCGCGGACGACGGCCTCGATGGGCAGGGGCTTTAAGCGCCGGACCACGAGTGAGCGCTCCGCGAGACGAGCAGCGAGGTCGCGGTCCTGCAGCACGTCGCCGACTTCGCGGGGCGTCAGGTGGTTATCGACGAGGTCGGCCATCATCCGGAACCAGTAGCGCGAGATCCGGGTCAGGATCCGGCCCTTGCCGGGCACCGGGTCCGGCATGACGACGTCGTACGCCGAGAGCCGGTCGGTCGTCACGATCAGCAGGTGATCGTCGTCGACGCTGTAGATGTCGCGGACCTTGCCGCGTCCGATCAGCGGCAGCTCCGGGATGCTGGATTCGTACATCGCTTCCTGCTGGCTCACTGTGCTCGACCCCGCGTCGCCTCGGGCATGCGCGGATCATCGCCGCTGGCGGCGGGCGAGGCAAGCAGGCCCGATAGGCAACGGCCGCCCTGCGGGTTAGGATTGGCCGACGCGCGGCGGCAGGGTGGCGAGTTGTACTGGGGAAAGATCATCGGCACGCTGGCCGGGGCTGCAACGCTCAAACCCTGGTTCGCATTGCTCGGGCTGCTGCTCGGCCACCAGTTCGATCGCGGTTTCGCTGCGCGGTATCGCGCATTCGATGCCCGCGGCCGGCGGCTCGACCGCCTGCCCGAGACTTTCGTCCGGCCGCTGTTCCAGGCAATGGGTCACCTCGCGAAAGCCGATGGCCGGGTCAGCGAGGCAGAGATTCGCGCGGCGCGCTCGATCATGCACCGGCTGGGACTGGGCCCCGCGGAGGTGCGCAAGGCGATTCACTGGTTCGACGAGGGTAAGGCCCGGGATTTTTCCATCACGGGCGCCGCGCGGGAATTCCGGCGTCAGGGCGGGCGGCAGGCGGAAGCGCGGACGATTTTCGTCCGCCTGTTGCTCGAGGTGGCGCTCGCCAAGGAGCGTTTCGGGCACCGGGAACGCGCCTTGCTCTGGAAGATCTGTACCGAGCTCGACGTCGGCCGGGTCGAACTCGCCCAGCTCGAGGCAATGGTTCGGGCCCAGAAGGGCTTTCGGCGCTCGCCGGCAGGCGACGCAGACGCGGCCCGGGTTCGGGCGGCATACCGCACGCTCGGCGTCGATGCGGACACGAGCAACGACGAGATCAAGCGCGCGTACCGCCGGTTGATGAACCGGAATCACCCGGACAAGATCGCCGGGAGCAACCCGGACCAGGCGGCGGTCGCCGCAGCGGAGCGGCGCACGCGCGAGATTCGCACAGCCTACGAGATGCTCAAGGCACGCCGGTCGATCCGCTGATCAGAGGTGCGTTGCACAACGCATCGGAATTAGGCGAACCTAGGCAACAGGCACACCAGGAGAACACACAAAGTGAAGCCGCTGATCGCCCCCTCGATTCTCTCAGCCGATTTCGCGCGTCTCGGCGACGACGTGCGCGCGGTGCTCGATGCGGGCGCCGACATCGTGCATTTCGACGTGATGGACAACCATTACGTGCCGAACCTGACGATCGGCCCGCCGATCTGTCGGGCGCTGGTCGACTTCGGCATCGAGGCGCCGATCGACGTGCACCTGATGGTGGAGCCGGTCGATCGCATCATCCCGGATTTCGCGGCGGCGGGGGCGAGCTACATCACGTTTCACCCCGAGGCGAGTCGCCACGTCGACCGCTCGCTCGCCCTGATCCGCGACCACGGCTGCAAGGCCGGGCTGGTCTTCAATCCGGCGACGCCGCTCGACTGGCTGGACCACGTCCTCGACAAGGTCGACATGATCCTGATCATGTCGGTGAACCCGGGGTTCGGTGGTCAGGCCTTCATCCCGGCGGCGCTCGACAAGCTCCGCGCGGCGCGCAAGCGCATCGACGCGAGCGGCAGGGAGATCCGCCTCGAGATCGACGGCGGGGTCAAGGTCGACAACATCCAGGCCATCGCTGCCGCGGGGGCCGACACCTTCGTCGCGGGCTCGGCGATTTTTGGCAGCGAGGATTACGCGGCGACGATTTCCGCAATGCAGGCCGAGATCGCCAAAGCCAGCTGAGAATCCGGGCAAATTCGACCACAACGAAAAAGGGGTCAGAGCCCTTTTGAAAAGGGCTCTGACCCCTTTTCGGAAGCCGTCAGAGGTTGCGCTTGGGGCGGGCGCCGTAGACCACGATGGTTTTGCCGCTGGCCGTCACGAGCCCCTGTTCCTCGAGTACCTTGAGCACGCGGCCGGCCATTTCGCGCGAGCAGCCGACGAGGCGGCTCAGCTCCTGCCGGCTCACCTTGATCTGCATGCCGTCCGGGTGGGTCATGGCATCGGGCTCGTTACACAGGTCCATGATCGCGTGCGCCACCCGCCCGGTCACGTCGACGAACGCGAGATCACCGAGTTTGCGGTTGGTGCGGTCGAGCCGCGAAGCGAGCTGGGTCGCGAGTTCGAATACCAGCCCCGGGCTTTCGCTCGCGATTTGCCGGAAGCGCGGATAGGTCATTTCCGCGATTTCGCACTCGGTCCGGGTCCGCACCCAGGCGCTGCGCGTCGGCTGCTCGTAGAACAGCCCCATTTCGCCGAAGAACTGCCCCTTGTTCAGGTAAGCGAGCACCATTTCGTTGCCGTCCTCGTCCTCGATCATGACCTCGACCGATCCCTCGACGATGTAGTAAAGAACGTCCGGCAGGTCGCCCGCGTGAATGATGACGGTCTTCGACGGCACCGTGCGCACACGGCAGTAGCTGAGGAAGCGATTGATCGTCGGGACGTCGCTTAGGTTCTTCGCTGATGTCTGCATGGGCTGGTCCTCGGAGCGGCTGTCGCCTTTTTAATACAGTTCCCGGGTCAGGGCAAGCTAAGTGCGTGTTTTTGCAGCGAACATCGTCGATGCATCGCGGTGTTGCGAAAATCGTGCATCAGATCCGGTACGCGGTCGTCGTCATGATGCGGGCCGTCAGCCGCATCAGCTGCCGCACGGGATCGGGCAGCTCCGCCGCGCCGGCGGCCACCGCATCGTCACCGTGCACCTGTTCCTCCTCGCGCATGCGCGTGACGATGGCCCGGCTTCGGGCATCGGCGCCGGGCAGGTCCGCAAGGTGAGACGTCAGGTGTTCGCAGACCTGGTCCTCGGTTTCGGCGATGAAGCCCAGGCTCCACCGATCGCCGAGCACACCGCTCGCAGCGCCGATCAGGAAAGACCCGGCGTACCAGAGCGGACTCAGCCGGCTCGGACCGGCACCGAGTTCCGAAAGTCGCGCCTCGCACCAGGCGAGGTGGTCGAACTCCTCCTGTGCGGCCTGCTGCATCTGGTCCGCGACGGCAGCCTGTCGGGCGACCACCGCGTGGCCCTGGTAAAGGCCCTGGGCGGCGATTTCGCCGGCGTGATTCACGCGCATCAGCCCGGCAGCGTGCCGCCGTTCGGACGCATCGAGTTGCGCTTCGGGCAGACCGGCCGCCGGGTACGGACGCGCCGGGCTGCGGGCCGGGGCAGCAACGGTGTGTAGCGCATTGTTGAGGCCGGCCAGCAGGCGATCGAGGGCGGTGAGTTCGCGATCGGGCATCGGGTCCAGTATAGCAATGCCCGGCCCCGGCACGTATACTCCGCCGCCCTTTGGAGGAGGTACCGATGAGAGTTCGTGAGCTGTTTCTCGTTACGTTGCTGCTGCTTGCCGTCACGCTGCCGGCCGCGGCACAGGAAGAGGAAAGAGAAGGACCGTGGAGCGGTGTGGCGACGCTGGGTTACCTGGCTACGTCCGGCAACACGGAAAACTCGAGCCTGAACACGGCGACGGAAGTGAAATACACCACGGGCTCCTGGGAGCACCGCGCTCGCGCCAAGGCCATCAACGCGACGGAAGACGACGTCACGACCTCGGAAGCCTACGATTTCGGCTGGAAGAGCACGTGGAACCTCTCCGAGTTCAATTACCTGTTCGGCCGGATCAGCTGGCGCAAGGACCGGTTCAGCGGCTACGACCAGCAGCTCTCGGAAACGATCGGTTACGGGCGGCGCCTCGTCGATCGGGAACGCCACCAGCTGAACGCCGAAATCGGTGCCGGTGCCCGGCAGTCGGACCTGGCCGACGGCACGGAGGAGCGCGAGACGGTCGTCCGCGCGGGGCTGGACTACCGCTGGCAAATCAGCGATACCACCGAGTTCCGGCAGGACATCGACGTCGAATCGGGTAACGAGAATACCTACCTGGAGTCGGTGACGGCTCTGTCGGCCAGGCTGGTCGGCAACATTTCACTCGTGGCCTCCTATACGATCAAGAACAACTCGGACGTGCCCCTGGCTACCGAGAACACGGACACCTATACCGCGCTCTCGCTCGAGTACACGTTCTGAGGTTCGGGCTGCCCCCCGCAAGTGCCTGATATCCTTTTGGAAAGAAGCTGGGCGGCCGGAGGAACAGCCGGCCGGTGACGGCCCCCGGCACGTTTGCATCCGGGCGGTCCGTCGAGTAAAATTCCGCGCCTTTCGGCCGTCGCTTGGCGGCGGCCGGCTCATTTTCCCTACGGAAACCCAAGACAATGAAGACGTTTTCTGCCAAGCCCGCAGACGTTCGTCGCGACTGGTTTGTCGTCGACGCGACCGGGAAGACCCTGGGCCGCCTGGCGACGGAAATCGCCCGGCGCCTGCGCGGCAAGCACAAGCCGGAATTCACGCCGCACGTCGACACGGGCGATTACATCGTCGTCGTCAATGCCGAGAAGGTCCGCGTGACCGGTAACAAGCTCCGCGACAAGCTGTACCATCACCACACCGGGTACATCGGGAACCTGCGCACGATTTCGCTCGAGAAGCAGCTGAAAAAGGCGCCGGAGCGGGTGATCGAGGGTGCCGTCAAGGGCATGCTCCCGCGGGGGCCGCTTGGCAGGCAGATGCTGAAGAAGCTCCGCGTCTACCGCGGGCCCGAACACGGCCACGAAGCGCAGCAGCCGATTCCCCTGGAGATTAACGTCTGAGGCCGGTGCCTGAGACACGAGGCGATATACGATGAGTGAGACACAATTCTACGGCACGGGCCGACGCAAGACTTCGACGGCGCGAGTATTCCTGCAGCCGGGCAGCGGCAACATCATGGTCAACAACAAGCCGCTCGACGCGTTTTTCGGGCGCAAGACGGCGCAGATGATCGTGCGCCAGCCGCTCGAGCTCCTGAAACTGACCGAGCGTTTCGACGTCAAGGTCAACGTCCGGGGTGGCGGCACGACCGGCCAGGCCGGTGCCATACGGCACGGGCTGACGCGGGCGCTGATGCAGTTCGACGAGTCGATGCGGCCCACGCTGCGCAAGGCCGGCTTCGTGACCCGTGATGCCCGCGAGGTCGAGCGCAAAAAGGTCGGCCTGCGCAAGGCGCGCCGCGCGACCCAGTACTCCAAGCGCTGACCGGGCGCGGCACGACGGCGGATTTTGGGGGATCGTCTAGCGGTAGGACTACGGACTCTGACTCCGTCAACCCAGGTTCGAATCCTGGTCCCCCAGCCAAAAACAAAGCGGCCCCCTCGCGGGGCCGCGTTGTTTTTGTGCCAGGACCGGGATGAGAACCTGAAAGGTTCGACTAAACCGGCGGAGCCGGTTTGGACGCGCGAGCGGGGCGCGGTTCAGGCGCGCATTTCGCGGACGCCGCCGTCACCGGCAACGAGCAGCACGTCGGCGGCCCGGTGGGCGAAGATGCCGACCGTGACGATGCCCGGGATCTGGTTGAGCCGCGTCTCGAGCTCCAGCGGGTTCGTGATGGCAAGACCGTGCACATCGAGGATGTGGTTGCCGTTGTCGGTGACAAAGCCGTCGCGCCAGACGGGCTGGCCGCGCAGCTTGACCAGGCGGCGCGCGACGAAGGCCTGCGCCATGGGCAGGACCTCGACCGGCAGCGGGAACTTCCCGAGCATGCCGACCAGCTTCGAGTCGTCGACGATGCAAACGAAGCGTCGTGCGGCCCCGGCGAGCACCTTCTCGCGCGTCAGCGCACCGCCACCACCCTTGATCAGCTGCAGTCGCTTGTTCGACTCGTCGGCGCCGTCGATATAGACGTCGAGGTCCCCGACGTCGTTCAGGGTCGAAACTTCGAAGCCGGCCGCCTCGAGACGCTCGGTCGATGCGCGGGAGCTGGATACGACACGGTCGATCCGGTTCCGCACCCCGTCGAGCATGGCGATGAGTTCATTGACCGTCGAACCGGTGCCGATCCCGAGCAGGCAGCCGGGCTCTATGAACGCGAGGGCCGCCTCGGCGGCGCGGCGCTTTTTCTCGGTGGCGTCCATGGATCGATTTTCCCGTTGCGGCCCGTGCTCAGAGCCTGACCCGGATACAAAAGTGCCCGCTTGCGCGGGCACTCCTGGTTGCCTGGAAGAATTCCAAACTTCCCGGCGACTCGAAGACTACCGCTTCTTCTTTGAAGCCTTTCTCTTCGAAGCTTTACGCTTCGTAGCCTTCTTTCTGGTCGCCTTCTTTTTGGCCTTCTTCTTGGCCTTTTTCTTAGCCTTTTTCTTGGTCTTGCGCTTGGCTACTTTCTTTTTAGCCTTCTTTTTGGCTTTCTTCTTAGCCTTTTTCTTGGCCTTTTTCTTGGCCTTGCGCTTGGCTACTTTCCGTTTAGCCTTCTTTTTGGCTTTCTTTTTAGCCTTTTTCTTGGCTTTCTTCTTAGTAGCCTTCTTCCTGGTTGCTTTCTTCTTCGTCTTGCGCTTCGAAGCTTTCTTCTTCGTTGCGCGACGTTTCGGCGCCGCTTTCTTCCTCGCCGTTGTCTTCCGCTTCTTAGCGACTTTGCGCTTCGAAGCCTTCTTGCGTGACTTCTTTTTGGTAGCCATCAGTTTCTCCGTGTCGGGTACCCGGCGTTGAGTATATACAACAGTGTCAAAAAATCCAGCAAGTAGCGTGACACAGTCAACAGTTTTTGCTAGCCGGCGAAAGCCTCAATTCGTTCGATCTCGGAAACTCGCAACCTCGCTTCGGACAGATGTCGAGATTCGGTATGCGTCGAAGAGAACTTCGACCCGGTCGAAAAGCATCGCGGATGTTCAGGAGCCGCCGAAAGTTTTGCGGCCGGATTCAGTCACCACGGAGTACAGGGACACGTCCCAGGGATTCGGTTCAAAGCCGTCTACCTGTTGGCAGTCAAAGGCCAGGCCCAACAGCTTCGGCTGCAGCCAGTGCCGGCGGCGCTTGAGGAATGCGAACGCGCGATCGAAGTAGCCGCCGCCCATCCCGATGCGATGGCCGCGGTCGTCGAAGGCCACGACCGGCGTGATGACGAGGTCCAGCTTGCGCGGCGCGATCACCTCGGTATCGATAGGTTCGTACAGGCCGAAGGGCGTTTTTGCCAGCCGGGTGTCGGCTGCCAGCCGGCCGAAAAACATGCTGCCGTGCGCGCCCAGCACCGGGACGTAGACGCGCCGGCCCGCGTCCCAGGCGCGCGCGATGACGCCCGCCGGATCCACCTCTTCGCGCATCGGCAGGTAGCAGGCGATGAACCGGGCGGCGTTGAACTCATGGGTCCGTATGACAGTTGCGGCGATGCGGCGCGAGGCCGTTGCCCGTTCGCTATCCGTCAGCGCACGTCGCGCGTCACGGCCGCGCGACCGCAGCCCGGCGAGTGGGTCACGTTCGGCAGACATCGGGATGAAACGCAGCCGCTTCGAGTAGCTTGCTGGTGGAGAAGGAGGCGCCTCCCGCCTGTGCCGTCACAGACCGTCGCTCTCGAACCGGAGCAACAAGTGGGGTCAGCCGTGGCAACAACAGGCTTTCCGCTAACGCGGCCCTGCTCAAATGTTGCCGACAGACCACGACCCCGAGGTGGTAATTTAGGGTCGAAAGGTATCCAGGTCGGCGTCGAACACCGCAGGAGGCGCCAAATCGAATTGTCAGTGCGCCGATCAGAGATCCAGCT
>JAWWBD010000005.1:0-32512 GCA_033721115.1 Woeseiaceae bacterium
CGGTCGGGACGTTCCTCGACCGAATGGCTCGCTGCGCTGCGCTTTATTTCGGTCGAGAAACGTCCCGACCGGCTTTCCGGGCCGATGCCTGCCCGACCGGCCACCCGGTATCCGACTGGCCCGACCGGCTCAGGGCCTGATCCAGCCGAGCGAAAACGCGCTGACGAGGAACGCGATCAGGATGATGGACAGTGCCACCCGGATCTTGAGAGAGCGGAGCAGGCGGGTCGAATCCTGCTTGTCTCGGGCGAGGAAAAAGAGGCCCGAGAAGAGGCTGGCGACGATGGCCGCGAGCAACAGCAGTACGATGACTTTCATTGGAGTTCCGGCGGGAAGCCTCGAATCAGTATAGCGTGAATGCGACAGCCAAAAATGCGCTGCCCGGATGGCTGCCCTTCGCGATCGGCGCACTGCTGGTCGTCCAGTTCGCGGCGCTCGGGGCCTGGCAGGTCAGTCGCGGCCTCGAGAAGCGCGCAGAGCAGGAGCTTTTTGCCGACGAGTCAGGCTATGCAAGCTACTCGCCCGGCACGACGACCCGGCCCTACCAGCGCATCCGGGCGACCGGCAGTCCTCTGGCGGAACGCCAGTTCCTGCTCGACAACATCATCCTCGAGAGCCGCATCGGCCATTACGTCATCCTGCCTCTCGAGGTGGCGGCGGACGAACCGCTGCTGCTCGTCAATCGCGGCTGGATCGAGCGCCGGGCCGACGGCATCGACGGCGCGGACCTCGCGCTCGATGCCGGACGGATCACCGTTCGCGGCAGGGCGGGCTCCCTGCCGCGTGCCGGCTACAAGATGGGGGACGCCATCGAGGCCGGCCAGGACTGGCCGCAACATGCCGTCTACCCGGCAATCGCTGACATCGAGGCAGCGCTCGGCCGCGCCGTAGATCCCGTCGTGCTCCTGCTCGACCCCGAGGAGAGCCACGGGTTCCTGCGCTACTGGGTCCCCGAGGAAATGGGCCCGGGCCGGCATTTCGCCTATGCGCTGCAGTGGTTCGCCATGGGTGCCGTGCTCGCAGCGCTCCTCGTCTGGCACTATCGCCGGCAGCGCCGCGGCCATGGCTGACCGGCGCACCCGGGCGCGCATCCAGCTCGGGCTGATCGCGCTGGTCTTTTTCGGGCCGCTCGTGCTCGCGGCGTGGCTCTACTACGGCGGCTGGTTTGCCGCGGCGGGCGACGGCACCAACCACGGCACGTTGCTTACCCCGATCGTCAGCGTGCCGGAAGCCCTGCCCGACTCGCCGCTCAACCCGGAAAACGACGGCGCCTGGGTGCTGCTCTACGTGAATACCGGCGCATGCGCGGCAGCCTGCCGGGATGCCCTCTACACGCTGCGCCAGTCGCGCCTGATGCTCGGCCGCGACATGGAGCGGCTCAGGCGCGTGTTCTTGCACGGCCCGACGCCGCCCGATACCCTGTTCCTCGCCGGGGAACACCAGGGCCTGATTACGATAGAGGACGCAAGCCTCGCCGGCTTGCTCGACAACAAGCGGCCCGGGGGCGTACCGGCCGGCGGGTATTTCCTGCTGGACCCGCTCGGCAATCTCGTCATGTACTTCGCGCCGGATATCGATCCCGCGGACATGGTCGAAGACATCGAGCACCTGCTCCGGCTGTCCCGGATCGGCTGACGAAACGACGCGCGTGAACACGATAGCAGAGACCACATCGACCGACTGGCGGGCCTACTACGAGCTGACGAAGCCGCGCGTGGTCATGCTGATCGTCTTCACCGCGATCGTCGGCATGTTTCTTGCGGTTCCCGGCTGGCCCGGCGCCCAGGCGCTCGTGCTGGGAACGCTCGGTATCGGTCTCGCGTCCTCTTCCGCGGCCGTGTTCAATCACGTCCTCGATGCCCGGATCGACATCCGCATGATGCGCACGATGGGCAGGCCGCTGCCGCAGGGCAAGCTGACCGAGAAGTCGGCGCTCGCCTTCGCCGCGCTGCTCTGCGTCGTATCGATGATCGTGCTGTGGTTCTTCGTGAACCCGCTGACCGCGGTACTGACGTTCTGCTCGCTGATCGGCTACGCCGTCGTCTACACGGTCTTCTTGAAGCGCGCGACGCCGCAGAACATCGTCATCGGCGGCGCCGCCGGCGCGGCCCCGCCCGTCCTCGGCTGGACCGCCGTGACCGGCGAGATCCACGCGCACGCGCTGCTTTTGTTCCTGATCATCTTCGTCTGGACGCCGCCGCACTTCTGGGCACTGGCGATCGCGCGGCGGGACGATTACGCCAAGGTGGACATCCCGATGCTGCCGGTGACGCACGGCGACGCGTATACACGGCTCAACGTACTCTTCTACACGATTCTGCTCGCGCTCATCACGATCATTCCCTACCTGGTCGGGATGAGCGGCATCATCTACCTCGCAACGGCCGTCGTGCTGGGCGCCCGGTACCTTTATTACTCGATCCGGATGTGGCGCCGGCCCGACGAAATCGAGCTGCCGATGAAGTCGTTCAGGTTCTCGATCTCCTACCTGGGGCTCTTGTTCTCCGCGCTCCTGATCGACCACTATTTCCTGATCCAGCTGAGCCTCTGAGCGGACCCGGGGGCCCGCGCCCTGAATCTTCGACGCGGTCCCTTGTGCTCCGGCGAAACCGCTCTAGACTGGCGCGCCCATGAGCACTGCCGAGAACAGCCTGGCCTTCGAACGCATCGTGCGGCCGCATTTCGACCGGCTGTACCGGCTCGCCTGGCGCCTCGCGGGCAACAAGGCCGAGGCGGAGGACCTGTTCCAGGACCTGCTCGTCAAGGCATACGGCAAGCTCGATGAGCTCGTGGAACTCGACGATCCCGGGTCGTGGCTCGCGCGGGTCATGTACAACCTGTTCGTCGACGGCGCGCGGCACCGCAAGCGCCAGCGGCTGCGCTTCGTGGAGGAAGGGAGCCTGCCCGGCGAAGGGCTGGCCGGCCTGCCGGGCCCGGACGATCCGCATTATGACAGCCGCCGGATCGAGCAGCTGGGGCGCCTCGACGCCGCCCTGAAACAGCTCAGCGACGAGCATCGCACGGTCGTGCTCCTGCACGACACCGAAGGCTATAAAATCAATGAAATTGAAACACTTACGGGAATTCCGGCCGGCACCATCAAGTCCCGGCTGCACCGTGCGCGCGCGCGCCTCCGCGAAATCCTGACCGCGGACGGAACCCTTTCCTGATCCCGTTCGTGTAAGCACCGAGGGACGACGAGATGCACGATACCGACACCGACAAGCGCGATCGCGAACTGCTGGCCCTGCTCGGCGCCTACCCGGCGCCGGAGCCCGACGAGGGTTTCTACGAGCGGGCGCTGGCGCGGGCGACGCATGTCGGCAGCCGCAGGCAGCGCAACCGCTGGCTCGCTGCAGGTTTCGGTTCCGCGCTTGCCGCCGGCCTCGCGCTCTGGATGATCGCCGGGGCTTTCCTCGGCAACCCGGACCTGCCGCAGACTGACGCCCCGATCCCGGGCATCACGATGGCGCTCGAGGAGCCGCGCACCGTCAATCTCGTGTTCTCCTCCGCCGCCGCCCTGGAACGCGCGACGCTGACCGTGTCGCTGCCGGACGGGGTCGAGCTCGCCGGCTTTCCGGGGCAGCGCGAGATCTCCTGGCAGACGAGTCTCGATGCCGGCAAGAACGTGCTGCCGCTCACGCTGATCGCACTCACGCCCGCGGGCGGCGAACTGACGGCCCGCCTGGAACACGAACACCGCAACCGGACTTTCCGGGTGCGGGTCAACATCGGTTGAGGGAAACCGGAACGGAACCCGGTATGGAAAAGGGAGCTGGATGATGAGGAAGTTCAACATTTTTGCCGCGACGCTCGTGCTGACGTGCTTTGCACTGTTCCCGGCCTGGGCGTTCGCCGACGGCGAGCTCGACGACCTGGACGTCACGATGGAGATCATCGACGACCTCGCCCGGATCGACGCTGCCGTGACCGAAATGCGCGGCCCGGAAAGCGATGACGAGGACTCGGACGACGACCTCGACGACGACGAGTACGAGGAAGAGTCGGAGCGCGAGTCGGACGACGACGAGTACGAGGAGGAATCCGGGCGCGAATCGGACGACGACGAGTACGAAGACGAGTATGAGGACGAGTACGAATCCGACGACGACTTCGAAGAGGAATACGGCGACGAGTTCGAGGACGAGTTCGAGGACGACGGTGAGTTCGAAGACGAAGACCTCGACGAAGAAGACGACTTCGAGGACGAGGAAGGCGAGGAAGTCGACGACGATGACTTCGACGAGCCTGCCGAGGACGAAACCGACGAGATGGAAGACGACTTCGAAGGCGAGATGGAAGATGACGTTGCCGACGAAATGTCCGACGACCTCGCCGACGAAATGTCCGACGAAATGTCCGACGATCTGGCCGGCGACATCGCGGACGACCTGGTCGACGACCTCTCCGACGAGCTCGGCGACGAGCCTGCGGCAAGTGACGAGCCCGTCTGAGCGCCGCCCCGGCGGCCGCGAACCGGCTGCCTGACCCCGAAATCCCCCTGCATGCGCTGCGTGCAGGGGGATTTCTTGCGCCACGTCATAGTTTTCGGCGGGCGATTGTCGTTACCCTAGGCATTCTACATAACGCGCATATGGGAGCTTGGGCCATTTTCGCGACCCCGACATCGAGGCTGTCCGGCCCCCGCCCGGGCATCGCCGGCCTGCTGGCACTCGTTTTCTGGCTTCTCGCGGCCGGCCCGGCCGGCGCGATGACGGCACAGGAAGCCTTCGCCGACGGCAACCGGCTGTTCCGTGACGACCTGTACTGGGCGGCGCTGCTGCGCTATCGCCAGGCGGCCGACGCCGGCATGGTGTCCCCGCTCCTCGACTACAACACCGGCATCGCACACTACCGCGCCGGGCAGCACATCCGCGCCCGGGCCGCCCTGCTCGACGCAGCCCGCGCACCCGAGCTGCGGGTGCTGTCGCAGTACAACCTGGGCCTCAACGCCTACGCCGCCGGCAATACCGAAGAGGCGCTGGACTGGTTCCGGCAGGCCCGGGACCAGGAGGAAAACCCGAAAATCCGGCGCCTGGCCATCGAGGCGATCTCGCGCTTGCAGAAGGAGCGGCGCGCCGAGGACACGCTGACGCAGAGAGCCGAGCGGCGCCAGGAGGAACGGCGCTTCACCGACTTCGAGTTCAGCGCGAAGATCGGGTTCGGCAACGACGACAACGTCTACCGGACCCCGGACCAGAACTACGTCGACTTCTCGAACCCGAACCAGCCGCTCGTGACGCCCGAGCCGGTCTCGGGCGCCTACATGCCCGTCGACCTCGGCGTGAAGTACTGGCTGAACATCCTGCGCTTCGAGTCCTTTTTCACGGGCTACCGCCTGGTCGGCCGCCTGTACCAGGACAAGGAACTCGACAACGCCAACGAGTACAGCCACGAGCTCCGCTTCGGCAACGAATTCGAGCGGGAAACGGAGACGCGTAAGCGGCGCCTGCACAGTGCTTTCACGATCGCCCAGCACGACGAAACCTATTTCGACCCCGACGACGGCACACCGCGCGCGATCAACGGGGAATCGATCGACGACCGCCTGAACTACCTTCGCTACGGGCCGCAGATCGCGTTTAGGCAGACACACGACAAGCTGTCCTTCGGCTTCGCGTTCAAGGGCCAGCTCTGGGACTATGAAGACACCGGGATCGTGCCCGAGTACGACCACGAGTTTTTCGAGGCCCGCAGCAACGCCCAGTACCGGTTCACCCGCACCTCGCTTTTGCGGCTGAACCTTAGGAAGTCCAGTCGCCGCTACAGCAACCGCCCGTCGTTCGACCTGGACGGCAACCAGTTCGTCACCAATCCCTCGGTGCGCTACGACTACCTCGAGGCCGGCCTGCTGGCGCGCCAGCGCATTACGCGCCGCATGTGGTTCGGTTTCGAATACCGGCGCACGGAACGGACCGATCGCTACCTCGGGTACAACGACTACTCGCGCGACCACTTCGGCTTCGAATTCAGCTGGCTGATCGCGAGCCGCATGCGCTTCGAACTCGACGCGAACTACCGCGTCTATGATTTTCCGAACGCCTATGCCTTCCACAACCCGGCCGCCGGCCCGAAGACGCTCGAAAGCGGGTACGGCCGGTTCCGGCTCGACTACAAGCTGACGCGCACTTTGAGCCTCGTCGCGAATGCCGAATTCCGCGAGCTCACGTCGACCGATACGCGCATCGCCTACGAGCGCAATCGCTACTCGCTCGGGATCACCTGGCAGCAATGAGCGGCCGGCCGCCGGGCCCGGGATGTCTGCTAGAATCCCGCGCTCGATGGACGTCACCCCGATACTGGAATCACTGAACGACGCGCAGCGGCGGGCGGTGACGGCGCCGGCTGCGCCGACCCTCGTGATAGCGGGCGCGGGCAGCGGCAAGACGCGGGTGCTGGTGCATCGCGCGGCCTGGCTGATCGACGTCGAGGGCGTCTCGCCGCAGAGCCTGCTCGCCGTCACGTTCACGAACAAGGCCGCAGCGGAGATGCGGGGGCGCATCGAGGCGCTCCTGGGCATGCCGGTCAATCACCTCTGGATCGGCACTTTCCACGGTCTCGCGCACCGCCTGCTCAGGCGCCACTGGCGCGAGGCGGGGCTGCCGCAGAATTTCCAGATCATCGACTCCGACGACCAGCTGCGCCTGATCAAGCGGCTCCTGAAAAACCTCGAGATCGACGATACGCGCTGGGTGCCGCGCGAGATCCAGGGTTTCATTAACTCGCAGAAGGACGAGGGCCTGAGGCCCACCCACCTCGACGACGGCGGCGACCCGACGCGGCGCCAGATGATCGCCCTCTATGCCGCTTACGAGGAAGTCTGTTCGCGGGGCGGACTGGTCGACTTTGCCGAGCTGCTGCTCCGCGCCCACGAGCTCTGGCGCGACAACGCCGGGCTGCTCGATCATTACCGGCGCCGCTTCTCGCACCTCCTGGTCGACGAGTTCCAGGACACGAACGCCATCCAGTACGCCTGGCTCAGGCTGCTCGCGGGTCCCGACGGCATTCCCTTTGTCGTCGGCGACGACGACCAGTCGATCTACCGCTGGCGCGGCGCCCGCGTCGAGCACATCCACCGGTTCAGGAAGGATTTCCCCGGCACGACCGTCGTCAAGCTCGAACAGAACTACCGCTCGACCGGCACGATCCTGAAAGCCGCCAATGCGGTAATTGCGAACAACGACTCGCGGCTGGGCAAGAACCTCTGGACGGACGGCGCGGAGGGCGAGCCGATCCGTGTCTACGCCGCCTACAACGAGCGCGACGAGGCCGACTTCGTGATCGCGAGACTCAAGGACTGGATCGAGCAGGGCAACCCGCGCGCGGAAGCGGCCGTGCTGTACCGTTCGAACGCGCAATCCCGGGTCCTCGAAGAAGCGCTGATCAATGCGCGTATCCCGTACCGCGTCTACGGCGGCTTGCGGTTCTTCGAGCGCCTCGAGATCAAGGACGCGCTTGCCTACCTCAGGCTCATCGCGAACCGTGACGACGATGCGTCTTTCGAGCGCGTCGTCAACAAGCCCACGCGCGGCATCGGCGCGCGGACGATCGACCAGATGCGCGCCTACGCCCGCGCCAATGCCTGCCCGCTGTGGCGGGCGGCCGGCGCGATTGCGAGCGACGAGCTGAACGCGCGTGCGGCGAACGCGGTCAGGGCCTTCCTGAACCTGGTCGAGCGCATGGCCAGCGACACGACTGCGCTCGACCTGGCGGATACGATCGATCACGTCATCCATGCCAGCGGCCTCGTCGACTTCTTCAAAAAGGACAAGGGCGAGAAAGGCGAGACCCGGGTCGAAAACCTGCTCGAGCTGGTCAGCGCCGGCCGCAGCTTCGAGCCGGACCCCGCCGAGGAAATGGCGCCGCTCGACGAGTTCCTGGCCCACGCGGCGCTCGAGGCGGGCGAAGGCCAGGCCGACGCCTGGGAGGACTGCGTCCAGCTCATGACGATGCATTCCGCGAAGGGGCTCGAGTTCCCGCTCGTGTTCATGAGCGGGATGGAGGACGGGCTCTTCCCGCACCAGCGCTCGATTGCCGACCCGAGCGGTCTCGAGGAGGAACGCAGGCTCTGCTACGTCGGTATCACGCGCGCGATGCAGGCACTCTACATTACCTATGCCGAACAGCGCCGCCTGCACGGCATGGACAGTTTTTCCCAGCCGTCCCGCTTCATCAGCGAGATCCCCGCCGAGCATGTCGAGGAGATCCGGCCCCGCGTGCAGGTCTCGCGCCCGCTGCGGAGCAGCACACGGTCGCCGCGTTCTGCGTCGCGGCCGGAACCCGAGTCGGGAATCCGCCTCGGCCAGCGAGTCCGCCACGGCAAGTTCGGCGAGGGCATCGTCCTCAATTGCGAAGGGCAGGGTGCGCATGCACGCGTCGAGGTGAACTTCGAGACCGCCGGCACCAAGTGGCTCGTCCTGAACTATGCGAATCTCGACTTGATGTAAACTGTGCGGGCCGAGGCTGCGCAGACCGCTTCACGACCCGGGGCCGACAAGAACAATGAAAATTCTCATTCTGGGCGCAGGACAGGTCGGCTCTTCCGCCGCCTACCATCTGTCTCGCGAGGAAGCGAACGAGGTCACGGTCGTCGACACCAGCCCGGACGTGTTGCGCGAGCTGCAGGACCGGCTGGACATCCGCACGGTCGTCGGCCACGCCGCCTATCCCGACGTCCTCGATCGCGCCGGCGCCAACGACGCCGACATCATCGTCGCGCTCACCGACAGCGACGAAACCAACATGGTTGCCTGCCAGGTGGCGTATACGCTGTTTCACACGCCGACCAAGATCGCGCGCATCCGCGCCGCCGAATACATGACGTCGAGCGGGCTCTTCAACCAGGGCGCGATCCCGATCGACGTCCGCATCAGCCCGGAACAGCTGGTCTGCGAGTACATCGAGCAGCTGATCCTCTATCCCGGCGCGTCGCAGGTGCTCGACTTCGCGGAGGGGCGGGTCCGGCTCGTCGGCGCCAAGGCGGACCGCGACGGCCTGCTGGTGGGCCAGCAGATCTCGACGCTCAAGGAACACATTCCGAATACCGAGGCGCGGATCGCGGCCATCTACCGCAAGGGCAAGGCGATGCTGCCCGAAGGCGACACCGTGATCCAGGAAAACGACGAGGTGTTTTTCATCGCGGACCGCAAGGACATCCGGGTCTTCATGAGCGAGATGCGCAGGCTCGAGGACCCGGTAAGGCGGGTCGTCATTGCGGGCGGCGGCAACATCGGCGTCCGGCTCGCGCTCGCGCTCGAGCAGACCAACCAGGTCAAGATCATCGAGCGTGACGGGCGCCGTGCCCGGCACATTTCGGAGATGCTGGGCAAGGCGATCGTCCTCGTCGGCGACGCCGCGGATGAAGAACTGCTGCTCGAGGAGAACATCGACAACGTCGACGTGTTCTGTGCGCTGACCAACTCCGAGGAGGCCAACATCCTGAGCTCCATGCTGTCGAAGCGGCTCGGCGCGAAGAAGGTGATGGCGCTCATCAACCGCCCGTCCTACGTCGACCTCGTCGAGGCCGGCAGCATCGACATCGCCATCTCCCCCCAGCAGGTGACCATCGGCTCGCTGCTGGCCCACGTCCGGCGCGGCGACGTCGTCAAGGTGCATTCGCTGCGGCGCGGTGCCGCGGAGGCCATCGAGGCGATCGCGCACGGCGGGGAAAAGGACTCGAGGGTCGTCGGCCGGGCCATCGAGGACATCGAGCTGCCGAAGGGTGCCTCGATCGTGGCACTCGTCCGCGACGACGACGTGATCATCGCGCATCACGACACCGTCATCGAGAGCGACGACCACGTCATCATGTTCCTGACCGACCGGCGCCGGATCGAGAGCCTCGAAAAGCTGTTCCAGGTCGGCGTCTCTTTCGTCTGAGCGCGCCTCGCGACGATGAACTGGACCGTCGTACAACGCATCCTCGGGCTGCTGCTGATGATGTTCAGCCTGACGATGCTGCCCCCGATCGCCGTGAGCCTGCTCTTCGGCGAGGACGCCTGGCTGCCGTTCATCCAGGGCTTCGGCCTGACCCTGGCCGCCGGGCTCCTCCTGTTCCTCCCGGTGCACAAGGTCAGGAAGGAGCTGCGCCTGCGCGACGGGTTCGTCGTCGTCGCCGCTTTCTGGACCGTCCTCGGCACATTCGGGGCGGCGCCGCTCTACTTCTCGCCCCTGCCCGCCCTGTCGCTGACGGATGCCGTCTTCGAGTCGATCTCCGGGCTGACGACGACCGGCGCGACCGTCGTCACCGGCCTCGACACGTTGCCCAGGTCGATCCTCTATTACCGGCAGCAGCTGCAGTGGCTGGGCGGGATGGGCATCATCGTCCTCGCGGTTGCCGTCCTGCCGATGCTCGGCGTCGGCGGCATGCAGCTCTACCGGGCCGAGACGCCCGGGCCGGTCAAGGACACCAAGCTCACGCCGCGGATCACCGAGACCGCCAAGGCGCTCTGGTACGTCTACCTGGCCTTCACCACCGCCTGCGCAATCAGCTACCTGCTGGCCGGGATGGACTGGTTCGACGCGATCTGCCATGCGTTCTCGACGGTCGCCATCGGCGGTTTTTCCACCCACGACGCGAGCATCGGCTATTTCGACAGCGCGCTGATCGACGTGGTCGCGATCGTGTTCATGTTCATCGCCGGTATCAACTTTTCCCTACACTTTTTCGCCTGGCGCTGGGTGTCGATCAAACACTACGGCGCCGATCCCGAGTTCCGCGGCTACACGCTGATCCTCGTCGCGCTGGCGATCCTCGTCGTGCTGGGCCTGATCCAGCACCAGAGCTACGCGAGCCCGGCGGACGCCATCATCAACGGCGTCTTCCAGGCGGTCTCGATCGCGACGACGACCGGCTTCACGACGGCCGACTATTCGGCCTGGCCGGCCGCGCTCCCCGTCATGCTCATCTTCTCGAGTTTCATCGGCGGCTGCGCCGGGTCGACGGCGGGCGGCATCAAGGTCGTGCGCTGGCTTCTGATCTACAAGCAGGGCGTCCGGGAGATCGCACGCCTCGTGCATCCGAGCGCGGAGATCCCGGTCAAGCTCGGCAACAAGGCCGTCGGCTACCGGGTGGTCGATGCGGTCTGGGGCTTTTTCTCGATCTACGTCGTGGTGTTCAGCGTCATGCTGGTCGCCATGATGGCGACCGGGCTCGACCAGGTGACCGCGTTCTCCGCCGTGGCGGCCGTCCTCAACAACCTGGGCCCCGGTCTCGGCGAGGTGTCCTCCGGCTTCATGACACTGTCCGACACCGCCAAGTGGATCGCGATCGCGGGCATGCTGCTCGGGCGCCTCGAGATCTTCACGCTGCTGGTGCTGATCACGCCGACCTTCTGGCGGCACTGAGCGGTCACCGGGCGAAGCGGTGGCTGGCGCGACAGGCAAGGCGAATGATGTGAACCGGCTCGATCGGCTGAGCCGGGCGACCGGGCACGCGGTCTCGTGGCTCACTCTGTTCATGGTACTCGTCACTTTCGTCGTGGTCGTCATGCGCTACCTGTTCGACGAAGGGATGATCTGGCTGCAGGAGTCCGTGATCTGGATGCACGGCGCGGTCTTCATGCTGGGCGCCGCCTACACGCTCCTCGACGAAGATCACGTCCGCGTCGACATTTTCTATCGCCGCATGAGCGAGGTACGGCAGGCCTGGGTGAACGCGGCCGGCGTGCTCCTGTTCCTGCTGCCGCTCTGCGGCTACCTCGCCTGGGCGTCCGTCGACTTCGCGCTGGCGTCCTGGTCGCTCAGGGAAACCTCGCGCGAGCCGGGCGGGCTCGGTTATCCGTGGATCCCGGCCCTGAAGTCCATCATCGTCCTGATGCCGGTCGCCGTCGGCCTGCAGGGCCTTTCGCTGCTCGCGCGCTCGGTCGCGCGGATCCGGCGGGGCTGACGCCGTGGAGTGGGTCGCCGGCCTCCTGTTCCTGACCGTGGTCCTGGTGCTCCTCGCCGGCTTCCCGGTGGCGTTCACGCTCGGCGGCACGGCGCTGATCTTCGCCGGCGCCGGCGTCGCCACCGGCACCTTCAACGACGCGCTGCTCTCCGGGCTGCCCAACCGGGTCTTCGGGATCATGTCCAACGAGACGCTCGTTGCGGTGCCGCTGTTCGTGTTCATGGGCGTGACGCTCGAGCGGGCGCGCATCGCCGAGGAACTGCTCGACACGCTCGGGGCGCTCTTCGGCGCGCTGCGCGGCGGGCTCGGCATCGCCGTCACCGTGGTCGGCATGCTGCTCGCGGCGAGCACGGGCATCGTCGGGGCCACCGTCGTCACGATGGGCCTTTTGTCGCTGCCGACGATGCTGAACCGCGGCTACTCGCCCGAGGCCGCCACCGGCACGATCTGTGCGTCCGGCACGCTCGGCCAGATCATCCCGCCGTCGATCATCCTGGTCATGCTGGGCGACGTCATGACGTCCGCGTACCAGCAGGCGCAGCTCGACATGGGCATCTTCTCGCCGAAGACGGTCTCGGTCGGCGACCTGTTCGCCGGCGCGCTGATTCCCGGCCTGCTGCTCGTGCTGCTCTACATCGTCTACATCGTCGTCGTCGCGTTCTTCAAACCAGAGCTGATGCCCGCCCACGCCGCCGCCGGCGACCGCGTCGGCGTTGTTCGCGTACTGCGCGCGATCGCCCCGCCCCTGTTGCTGATCTTCGCCGTGCTCGGCTCGATCCTGGCCGGGCTCGCGACGCCGACCGAGGCCGCGGGCGTCGGGGCCATGGGCGCGCTCGCGCTGGCGCTCGGCCGCCGCGAGCTGGATTTCACCCGCCTGAACGAAATCATGCGGAGCACGCTCAAGATCTCGAGCATGGTGTTCCTGATCCTGGTCGGCGCCTCGGTCTTTTCGCTGGTGTTTCGCGGTTACGGCGGCGACGACGGCGTCCGCGCCGTGCTCGAAGCGCTGCCGGGCGGCGTGTTCGGTGCGGTCTTCGTCGTCATGCTCGTCATGTTCCTCCTGGGCTTCGTGCTCGACTTCATCGAAATCACGTTCGTCGTCGTGCCGATCGTCGGGCCGGTGCTGCTCGCGATGGGCCTCGACCCGGTCTGGCTCGGGATCATGATCGCGATCAACCTGCAGACGTCGTTTCTGACCCCGCCGTTCGGGTTCGCGCTGTTCTATCTCCGGGGCGTCGCGCCGGATACGGTGGAGACGGCCCAGATCTACCGCGGCGTGATCCCGTTCGTCGCGATCCAGCTCGGCTGCCTGTTCCTGCTCGCCGCGTTTCCGGAGATCGTCACCTGGCTGCCGGGGCGCATCTACGGCAACTAGTAACGCGTCTCCAGGAATGCGTGTTCGGACACGCGCTGGTTCTCGCGCGAGACCTCGAGGAAGTCGTAGTAGGACTGGCGGATGCGCTCGGCCAGCGCATCCCCCTTCGTCATTTCGGCGACCAGTTCGTGCGTGATCGACTCGAAGAGGTCCAGCACGTCGTCCGGGAAACGCCGCACCTCGATCTTCGGGTCGTCGATGAGGCGCTTGAGCGCATACGCATTGCCGTGCGTGTACTCGGCCACCATGTCGGTCGTGATCGCCTGGCAGGCCGTCTCGACGATGGCCTTGAGATCGGGCGGCAGAGCGTCCCACGCTGCACGGTTGATGACGGTCTCGAGCCCGGGCCCGGGCTCCTGCCAGCCGGGGTAATAGTAGTAGCGGGCCGCTTCGTGCAGTCCGAAGGCGACGTCGTTGTAGGGCCCGACCCACTCGGTGGCGTCGATCGCGCCGGTCTTGAGCGACGTGAAGATTTCGGAGCCGGGCATCGCGACGGCGGTGCCGCCGGCGCGCCGCAATACCTCGCCGCCGAGGCCCGGGATACGCATCTTGAGTCCCCTGAGATCGGCAACCGAATTGATTTCCCTGTTGAACCAGCCGCCCATCTGGACGCCGGTGTTGCCGCACGGGATCGGTACCAGGTCGAAGGGCGCGTACAGTTCCCGCCAGAGGTCGAGCCCGCCACCGTAGAACAGCCAGCCGTTGAGTTCCAGGTAGTTCATGCCGAAGGGGATCGCGGTGAAGAACTGGGCGGCTGGCACCTTGCCCTTGTGGTAGTAGGCCGCGTCGTGGCCCATCTCGACGGTCCCGCGGCTGACCGCGTCGAAAACCTCGAACGCGGGTACGAGCTCGCCGCCGCCGTATACCTTGATCCGGAGTCGCCCGCCCGACATCGCGGCGATGCGCGCGGCCAGGTTTTCGACGCCCATGCCCATCCCGGGGTACTTGGGCGGCCACGACGTCACGCAGGACCACTCGAAGCGCTCGCCGGCAGCGGCCGCCGTCGTCCGTTCACCCGATTCCCCGCTGCAGGCCGTTACCGTCGCGGCAGCCGCCAGGCCGCCGACGAATTGTCGTCTTTTCATGAATGCCCCGTGGCCGGTGTCGTAAACCTGCCCAGTCTATTGGCGTTTGCCCGGGACGCAACTTCAATTTGGTGGGATCGAAAAATGTCCTGTCTATCCCACTATTTTCCTATCTATGCGCATTAAAATAGTTAACAATCCCACTTTTTCTTGGTTCTTGCCGATTTTGACGGCCGAAGGGGTCCGGCCCGCAGCCGAACCGCGGCACTGCCGTCCCTGGCAATCCACCGCGGCCGATAACCCCTGCCTCGTGGGGTGCCACGACTGCGGGCCGGTTTCCCGAGGGTCGCAGCGCCGCGGCCTCCGGGTGGCTTTCGTAATTCGTTAATGCATAAATAAACGGGTCCCGCCGCCCGTTTCGGAGCCAAGCCCCGACAAATGATCGCCTTGCTGCAGAGAGTCTCACACGCTGCCGTGGCAGTCCGGGGGGAGACCATCGCCGGGATCGGGCCCGGCCTCCTGGTGCTCGTGGCCGTGCACCGGGACGACACCGAGAGAGACGTCACCCGGCTGGCCGAGCGGATCCTGACCTACCGGGTGTTTCCCGACGCCGACGGCCGCATGAACCGGAGCCTGCTCGACGAGGAACTCGCGCTGCTGCTGGTGCCCCAGTTCACGCTGGCCGCCGATACGAAAAAGGGCACGCGGGCGAGCTTTACCCGCGCTGCGGAACCGGCCACGGGCGAGGCCCGCTTCGAGGCGCTGGCTGCTGCCTGCCGTGAACGCCTCGCCGTGGTTGAAACCGGCCGTTTCGGCGCCAATATGCAGGTATCGCTGACCAACGACGGCCCGGTGACCTTCTGGCTGGAAAGCTGAGGCCCGGCACCGGTGTGACGCCGACACGGTATTGACGGGCGCGACGCGCTATCATCGCCAATCAGATCAAACGCAGGGCACCGTCCCGGGAGTTTCAACATGCTTTCAGGCATCAGCTGGCCACAACTATTGATCGTGCTGGTCATCGTGCTTGCCATCTTCGGAACCAAACGCTTCCGCACGCTGGGCTCTGACCTCGGCAACGCGGTCAAAGGCTTCCGTTCCGCCATGAACGAAGCCGAAGAAGACAAAGGAAAAGACCGGCTCGAGGACGACTCCGGTCAGGACGCCGACTTCGACAACACGCCTGCCGAAGAGAAGCGCAAAGACGCCTGAGTCGGCACATTTCGATGTCCGGAATCGGAAGTTCGGAGTTCATCCTCCTGCTCGTGATCGGGCTGATCGTGCTCGGCCCGAAGCGCCTGCCCGAGATCGCGAACAGGATCGGCAGCTGGATCGGCCAGGCCCGGCGCATGACGCGGGTCATGAAGCGCCAGCTCGAGGAAGAACTCAATTTCGACCAGCACAAGAAGCTGCTGCCGCCGACCCCGCCCTTCGCGTCCACAGCGTCCGATCCGAAACGCGACCCCGAGCCTGCGCCGCCGCCGCTCGCCGCCGAGACGGACCCGGAACTGAATCCCGATCCCCCGCCCGAGCACATCCCCAACGACGACGACACCTATTCGCCGCTGCACGACGAGTCCGCTGAACCCGCCGCCGAGGCACCCGAGGACCAGGCCCGGGACGCGCCGGGACGCGCCAGGGACGCGGACGGGTGAGCGAAGCACCGGCGACAAACGGCGAAGAAGAGGAACTCGCCGAAGGCACGCTGCTCTCGCACCTGATCGAGCTCAGGAGCCGGCTGATCAAGATGACGGCCGCCGTCATCGGGCTGTTCGTCGTCCTGCTGCCGTTTTCCCAGGATATCTTCGAGACGGTCGCACAGCCGCTCGTCGACGTGCTGCCCGGGCAGCAGATGATCGCCACCGAGGTCGCCTCGTCGCTCCTGACACCGTTCAAGACGACGTTTTTCGTCGCACTGTTCCTCGCGATGCCGGTGGTGCTCTACCAGGTCTGGGCCTTCGTCGCACCGGGGCTCTACCGCAAGGAGAAGCGCTTCGCGTTCCCGCTGCTGGCGACGAGCATCCTCCTGTTCTACGCCGGCATCGCGTTCGCGTACTTCGTCGTCTTCCCGCTCGTGTTCGGCTTTTTCACGGCCGTCACGCCGGCGAACGTCGAGATGATGACCGACATCGCCTCGTATCTCGATTTCATCATCAAGATCGTGCTGGCCTTCGGCCTGGCATTCGAGGTGCCGGTCGCGACCGTGCTCATCGTCTGGACCGGCCTCACGACGCCCGAGAAACTGGGCAAGGCGCGGCCCTACGTGTTCCTGACCTGCTTCGTCGTCGGCATGTTCCTGACGCCGCCGGACGTCATCAGCCAGACACTGCTGGCCGTGCCCGTCTACATCCTGTACGAGCTCGGCCTCCTGATGTCGAAGCTGTTCGCGCCGCGGCGCGCCGGCGAGGCGGAAGCCGGGCAGCCTTGACAAAATCCCGGCCGCAGGTGGCAAGTTACACCTGAAATGTTGTTTAATTCGTGGCCCGAAACGGGTCAGTGACGGCGCAGGCAAAGCGCCCGGGGGGAAAGCATGAACGAGTCCGTGGCCGCCACGGCGGAGGACTATTCGCACGACGAGGAACTGTTCGGACACCCCAAGGGGCTGTACGTCTGTTTCGCGACCGAGCTCTGGGAGCGTTTTTCATTCTACGGAATGAAATACCTGCTGCTCCTGTACCTGACCAAGTACCACCTGTTCTCCGATGAAGCCGGCCTCGACGTCCTCGGCGCCTACGCCGGGCTCGTGTACGCGCTGCCCGTGATCGGCGGCCTGATCGCCGACCGTTATCTCGGCATGCGCAAGGCCGTCGTCTTCGGCGGCATCCTGCTGTCGCTGGGCCACATCCTGATGGCCGTCGAGGGCCACCAGGCGATGTACTACGCGGCCGGCACGACGCTGACCGACGACTTAAGGCTCGCGACCGGCGAGGTCCTCGCCGCCGGCACCGTGCTCGCGGCGGCGATCACGATCCAGGACACGGCGGCACTCAAGGTCTTCTATCTCGCGCTCGCGCTGATCGTCATGGGCGTCGGGTATCTCAAGCCCAACATCTCGACGATCGTCGGCAAGCTCTATCCGCAGGACGACCCGCGTCGCGATTCCGGTTTCACGATCTTCTACATGGGCATCAACATCGGCTCGTTCACGGCGACGCTCCTGTGCGGCTGGCTGGGCGAGACCTATGGCTGGAAGTACGGCTTCGGCGCGGCCGGTATCGGCATGATCCTCGGCCTCTTCACGTTCCTCAAGGGGCAAAAGCACCTGCACGGCCACGCGGAACCGGCGGAGCCCGGCAAGCTGACCGAGAAGGTGTTCGGCCCGATCAGCCGCGAGTGGTCGATCTACCTGCTGAGCCTGCCGGTGCTCGGCCTCCTGTGGCTGCTCGTCCAGCACGAACCGGTCGTGTTCCTGACGCAGAACGTGTTCCTCATCGTCTCGATCGTCGGCATCATCCTCTACTCGATGGTGCACCGTAAGGGTGGCAGCAACACGGTCGCCTACTCCTTCGCCGCGGTCGCGATCCTGGTCGGGCTCTATGCCGCCGCCGGCGCGCTGGACCTGCACGAGAACACGAATTACATCCCGGGCGGCGACCGGTTCGCCGAGATCATGGTCTACATCGCGGCCCTTCTGATCGTCGGCTTCGTCGTCTACGGCTTCCTCACGCACAACTCGCCCGAGTTCGGCCGCACGGTCGTGCTGATGTTCCTGATCCTGACGACCATCGTGTTCTGGGCGCTGTTCGAACAGTCCGCGGGATCGATGACGCTCTATGCCGATCGCGTCGTCGATCGCGAGGCGTTCGGGATCACGTTTACGGCGGCGCAGTTCGGCTCGCTCAACGCCGGCTTCATCATGCTGCTCGCTCTGCCTTTTGCCTCGCTGTGGATCTGGCTCTCGAAGCGGAACCTCGAGCCGTCGACCCCGGTGAAATTCGGTCTCGGCATCGTCCAGGCCGGCCTCGGTTTCGGCGCGCTGGTGCTCGGCGCGCAGTTTCCCGACCAGTCGGGCCAGGTCGCGATGATCTGGCTCGTGCTCGCCTACCTGCTGCACACGACCGGCGAGCTGTGCCTGTCGCCGGTCGGCCTCTCGGCCGTGACCAAGCTCTCGATCGGCCGCGTCGTCGGCGTCAGCATGGGTACCTGGTTCCTGGCGACCGCGCTGTCGGAGACCGTCGCGACCCGTATCGGCAAGATGGCCGCGATCGACACGGGCGGCGACGGGGCAGTTGCCGATGCCGGCGCGGCGCTCGCGACCTACACCGAACTCTTCGAATTCCTCATGTACTTCGGCGTCGGCGTCGGCGTGTTCGTGCTGCTCGTCTCGCCGCTGCTCCGGCGGGGCATGCACGGCGTGCACTGAGCGCCCGGCCGCCAATCCAGTAAGGGATCATCATGCGAAAACTCGAAAAACTCGTTCCGGCTCTCTTGTTCGCCCTCTGGCTGCCGGCCTGCTCGGACGATCCCGCGCCTGCCGACGCCGAGGCGCCCGCGGCGCCGGCGGAGAGCGCGGACGCCTTCGTCGCACGAATCAACGCGGAAACCCGCGACATGTGGCTCGAGAACGCCGCGGCCGGCTGGGTCTACGCCACCTACATCAACCAGGACACGGCCCTGCTGCAGCAGCGCGCGAACGAACGCAGCGCGGCGTGGCACACGCGCGCCGTCAAGCAATCGATGCGCTACGACGGAACCGCGATGAGCCCCGAGACGGAGCGCGCGATCAGGATGCTGCGTCTCGGCAACCCGCTGCCGGCGCCGGATGACCCCGCCAGGCGCAAGGAGCTGACCGGCCTGCAGACCGAGATGGAAGGCATCTACGGTGCCGGTGAATACTGCCGCAGCGACACCGAGTGCTACAGCGGCAACCAGCTCGAAAGCCTGATGCGCGAGCGCCGCGACTACGACGAGCTGCTCGAGTTCTGGGTCGGCTGGCGCGAGGTCGCGAAGCCGATGCGGAACATGTACAGCCGCTACGTCGAGCTGGCGAACGAGGGGGCCCGCGAGATCGGCTTCGAGGACCTGGGCGCGCTCTGGCGCTCGGGCTACGACATGAGCGAAGCGGAATTCCGCGCCGAGACGCTCAGGCTCTGGGAGCAGGTGGAACCTTTCTACGAGGCGCTGCAGTGCCACGTGCGCGCAAAACTCGGGGAACACTACGGCACCGACCGCGTGCCGCAGGACGGCCCGATCCCGGCTCACCTCCTGGGCAACATGTGGGCGCAGAGCTGGGGCTACGTTTACGAGCTCGTCGAGCCCTATCCGGGCGGTTCCGATCTCGACGTGGACGGCGCGCTGAAGAAAAAAGGCTATTCGCCGCAGGAGATGGTGCGCTCCGCGGAAAGCTTTTACGTCTCGCTCGGGCTGCCGCGCCTGCCCGACACGTTCTGGGAGCGCTCGCTGTTCGTCGAACCGACCGACCGCAAGGTGTCCTGCCATGCCAGCGCCTGGACGATGGACATGGAGGAGGACCTCAGGATCAAGATGTGCATCGTCCCCGAGTTCGAGAAGCTGCGCACCATCTATCACGAGCTCGGGCACAACTACTACCAGTGGGCCTACAACCACCAGCCGCCGCTGTTCCAGGACGGCGCGCACAGCGGTTTTCACGAGGCGATCGGCGACACGGTGCTGCTCTCGATGACGCCCGGCTACCTGGCCGAGGTCGGCCTTGTCGGCTCGGCCGAGCAGAGCGAGAAGGACACGATCAACAACCAGATGAAGGTTGCCCTCGACCGCGTCGCGTTCCTGCCGTTCAGCAAGCTGATCGACGAATGGCGCTGGGGCGTCTTCTCCGGCGAGATCACGCCGGACAATTACAACGCCGCCTGGTGGGCGCTGCGCGAGCGCTACCAGGGCGTCGCGGCGCCGGTCGAGCGGACGGAAGCGGACTTCGACCCGGGCGCGAAGTATCACATCCCGGCCAACGTCTCCTACACGCGATACTTCCTGGCCCGCGTCATGCAGTTCCAGATGCACCGGGCGCTCTGCGATGCCGCCGGCTACGAGGGCCCGCTGCACGAGTGCTCGGTGTACGGCAGCAAGGAGGCCGGCGACCGCCTGTGGGCGATGCTCGAGGAAGGCGCGAGCCAGCCCTGGCCGGACACGCTGGAAAAGCTGACCGGGACACGGCAGATGGACGCGACCGCGATCATCGACTACTTCGCGCCGCTGATGTCGTGGCTCGAGGACCAGAACGAAGGCCGGAGCTGCGGCTGGTAACGGGGGAAACCGATGGCTGAAGAACAACAACAGGACGCAATCAAGGCCGACGCCGGCATCCTCGCCGCGGTCGAACGGATCGGCAACAAGCTCCCCGACCCGACGGTGCTGTTCATCGCGCTGCTGGTCGTCGTCTGGGTATTGTCCTGGCTCCTGTCCTACCTGACCTTCGACGTCATCGACCCGCGCTCCGGGCAGCCGATCGTCATCATCAACCAGCTGACCGGTTCCGGCATCACGACGTTCATGACCAACATGGTCTCGAACTTCGTCGGCTTCGGTCCGGTCGGCACGGTGCTCGTCGCGATGCTCGGTATCGGCGTCGCCGAGCACTCGGGGTTCATCACGACCGCAATCCGCGCGCTCTTGAACGTCACGCCGAAGTGGTTCCTGACGCCGATGGTGATCCTGGTCGGAATCGTCAGCCACTCGGCGGTCGACGCGGGCTACGTACTCGTGATCCCCCTGGGCGGCGTGATCTTCTACGCCGCCGGCCGGCATCCGCTCGCGGGTATCGCCGCGGCCTTTGCCGGCGTGTCGGGCGGGTTTTCCGCCAATTTCGTGCCCTCCGCGCTCGATCCGCTGCTGCAGGGCCTGACCCAGGGCGGCGCGCAGCTCCTGAACCCCGACATGCAGATCAACACGCTGAACAACTACTTCTTCACGACGGCGTCCTCGCTGCTGATCGTCGGGCTGGGGTGGTGGCTGACCGACCGCGTCGTCGAGCCGCGGATCGCGGGCACGGCGATCGACGGCGACGAGGAGGACCTGCCCGAAGTACACGACCTGAAGCCCGAGGAGCGTCGCGGCCTGCGCTGGTCGCTCATCGTCATGGTGCTCGGGCTCGTCGTCCTGTTCGCGACGCTGATTCCCGGGGGCTCGCCCTGGCGCGACGCGAGTGGTGCCCTCGCAAGCTTCACGGCGCCGATCATGCAGTCGATCGTCGCGCTGATCTTTTTCCTGTTCCTTTTGCCCGGCATCGTGTTCGGTTACGTCTCGGGCAGCTTCAGGGGCACGAAGGACATCATCGAGGGCATGACCCACGCGATGCACAGCATGGCGTACTACCTCGTGATCATGTTCTTCATCGCGCAATTCGTCTACGCGTTCGGCGCCTCGAATCTCGGCACGCTGCTCGCGCTCGAAGGCGCGGCCGCGCTCAAGGCGCTCGCACTGCCCTCGGCCATAACGATCATCGGCATCGTACTGCTGACCGGTTTCGTCAACATCTTCATCGGCTCGGCCAGTGGCAAATGGGGACTACTCGCACCGATTTTCGTCCCGATGCTGATGACGCTCGGCATCTCGCCTGACCTGACCCAGGCGGCGTACCGCGTCGGGGATTCGAGCACGAACATCATTACACCGCTGATGCCGTACTTCCCGCTGGTCGTCGTCTACTGCCAGCGCTACGTCAAGAACACGGGCATCGGGACGCTCGCCGCGATGATGCTGCCGTATTCGATCTGGTTCCTCGTCAGCTGGACCGCCTTCCTGCTGATCTACTACGCGATCGGGCTGCCGCTCGGCATCCAGTCGAGCTACACCTACCCCTGATCTCCACGAAAAAGGGGTCAGAGCCCTTTGCAAAAAGGCTCTGACCCCGTTCGCTTGCTTTTACTCGCCAAAGCAGGCGCCCGCGTAGGCTTTCTCGACACCCGCGTTCTCGAGCATGCACTCGTTGTTGTAGGTGACGCCGTCCATGCCGCAGACCGGCAGGTACTCGCGCGTGCAATTGCGGCCCTGTTCCTCGCAGACGCCGGCATAGTCGATCCGGACACCCTGTCGCTCGGCGTGACAGGCGTTCGCATAGGTCTTGCCGTTCGCGGCACAGACCGGCACGAACAGGTTGGGGCAGGGCCGCCGGGCGCAGGCGCCCAGCGTGTACGTCATGACGCCGGCCCGGTCCGCATGACAGGCATTGTCATAGCTCACGCCGTCCTCGCCGCAGACCGGCGCGACGACCAGCGGGCAGTTCTCGAGGTCGCAAACCCCGCTATTCTGGACCGGTATCCGGCCCGCGTCGGCTTCGCAGCGGTTCAGATAGGTGCGCCCGTTCATGCCGCACACCGGGTCATTGAGCGACGGACAACCGCTCGCCGTGCACTCGCCCAGGCCCGCAATCTCGATGTCGGCCTGGACCGCGAAGCACTCGTTGATGTAGGTATTGCCGTCGACGCCGCAGACGGGATCGTAGGTTTCCGGACAGACCGTCTGACCGGTGCCGCACATGCCCGCGCTTGCGATATCGATGCCGGTCGCCTCGGCGACGCAGGCGTTGCTGTAGGTCTTGCCGTCGGCGCCGCAGACCGGGTCGAACTCGGTCGTACAGGCCTGCTCTGCCGGGCCGCTGTCCGGCGCAGCGGCCTCCGTCGCCTGCGCGGTGTCCGCCTGCGCCAGCAGGACCGGCGTGCCGGTACCGACGAGCCAGTGATCGAGTCCGTCTGCGTGCGCTGCCGCGGCGGCGGCGAGCATGGTCGCAGCGAGCGCGAGCCCGGTAACGAGTCGGGTGACTTCCATGAATGGTCCCGTAATTGAGAATCTACCTTAGAGCCGCGCGTCGTGAACGGGTTCAACCTGATCCGGCAGGCATCAGCGCTCGGCCGCGAGCAGGTCGCCCAGGCTCACCAGCCTGAACCCGTCCGCGGCGAGCGCCGGCAATACGGCTTCGAGAAAATCCAGCGTCGCCGGATACGGGTGCCCGATCCCCAGCGCGACTCCGCGCTCGCGGGCCAGCCGTTTCAGCCGCCCGAACTCGCGGGCGATACCGTCCGGTGTCGGCTCGTGGTCGAGGAACACGTCGCGGCGGACCGCCGTGATACCGGATTCGCGCGCGATCTGCAGGGCGACGCTTTTCGGCGTCGTGTAACTGTCGACGAAGACCAGCCCGTCCCGCGCTGCAATCGCCTCCATCAGCCAGGCCATGTGGCCCGGATGCCGGGTCAGCAGGCTGCCGCGGTGGCTGCTGACGCCGATCGCGTACGGCACGGAGTCGAGCGCTGCGCCGAAGGCCGACTCGAACACCTGCCGGCTCATGTCGAGCGTCAGGCTGCCGCGACCGGCGGAATCGCGGTAATCCGCAGCCTGCAACGGCAGGTGCAGCAGCACGTCCTTGCCACCCGCGTGCGCCGCCTCCGCCAGCAGGCGCCCGCGCGGGGTGTCCGGCAGGATCGCCACGGCCAGCGGTCCGGGCAGGGCGATGGCGCGCCGGCCCGCCGCGAGCTCGTAACCCAGGTCGTCGATGATGATGGAGATGCCGGGCGCCGGTTCGCCTGCCGCTGTCGTTGCCGCGAGGACCAGGGCGACGAGCAGGCCCGCGCGATGGCGGGTCATCTGGCGCTGCTGTGCATCACGCGGCGGTTTTGCAGGTGGCCCAGCGCCTCGTGGAGCTGCTGGTCCTGCTCGCGGTCGACGATGCCTGACAGGCTCAGGTCCGGGAAGCCCGGCGTGTCGTCGACGTGAACGTCGGGCGTAATGCCCGTCTCGTGGATCGAATCACCGGAGGGCGTGTAATAGCGCGACGTCGTGAGCTTGATGGCACTGCCGCGGGACAGCGGCATCACCGTCTGCACGAGCCCCTTGCCGAAGGTCTCGGTGCCGACGATCAGTGCCCGGCCATGATCCTGCAGCGCGCCGGCAACGATCTCCGACGCCGATGCAGAGCCCTTGTTGACGAGCACGATCATCGCGGCACCGTCAAGTACGTCGCCGCGGTGCGCATAGCGTGCGAAGCGCGACTCGCTCGTCCGGCCCTCGGCCGTGACGATGACGCCGGCGTCGAGAAACAGATCGGAGACGTCGACGGCCGACTCCAGCACGCCGCCCGGGTTGTTCCGGAGGTCGAGGACCAGCCCGTCGAGCATGCCGCCCACGGTGTCCTGCATCCGGTCGATCGCGCGAGTGACCTCGCGGGCCGTCGATTCGCTGAACTGGTTGACGCGGACGTAGCCGAGCGCAGGCTCGAGGATCTCGTGGTGCACGCTCGCGACCCGGATCAGTTCCCGGCGCATCTCGTGCACGACGACCTCGCCATTCTCGCGCAGCACGCTGATGCTGATGTGCGAACCGCGGCGGCCGCGCATGCGGTCGATCGTCGCCTGCAGGTCGTCTGCCTCGACGGTCACGCCGTCCACGGCCACGATCTGGTCACCGCTCCGGATCCCGGAGCGCGCCGCGGGCGACCCCGCGATCGGTGTGATCACGCGGATCACACCGTCGACTTCGCTGACCTCGATGCCGATGCCCGTGTAGCTGCCGCTGGTCGAGATCCGGATGTCGCGATACTCGTCGGCGTCAAGGTACTGCGAATGCGCATCGAGGTCCGCGACCATGCCGCGGATCGCGCTTTCGAGCAGCACGCTGTCGTCGACAGGTTCGACATAATCGCGCTTGACCCGGTCCATGACCTCGGCGAGCATCCGCGCCTGCTCCCAGGCCAGGTCGGCCTCGTCCGCGACCGGCTGCCGCGTCATGAGCGCACCGCCGAACGACAGTCCGAGGCCCATCACGGTACCGATGACCAAGACCAGGATCGCCCTGGTTTTCAACGACATGCGAGTCTCCAGCGGCAGCGCAGAGCCCTGCTTCGGGCGCGCGACCGATGACCATAGCACAGCACCCGTGAGGCGCCTATATGGCCGTCACGGTTTGCGCTCAACCCTTGGGCTGGCGGGTTACCCACTGGTGCGGGTTCAGCGGCGCGGACCCCTTCCGGATCTCGAAATAGAGCGCGGCGCGGGCCTGGCCGCCGCTGTCGCCGACCGTCGCGAGCACGTCGCCGGGCGCCACCCAGTCACCGGCGTCTTTCAGCACCGTCTCGTTGTACCCGTACAAACTGAGATAGCCGTCGCCGTGATCGACGACGACCAAAAGCCCGAGTCCCGCCAGCCAGTCGGCGAATACGACCCGGCCGTGGTAGACCGCGCGCACCTCGCGGCCCCGCGGGGCCGCGAGTACGACGCCGTTCCACCTGAGCTGGCCGCCCGCGCGCGGCTGGCCGAAGTCGTGCACGAGGCTGCCCGCGACCGGCCAGGTCAGCCGCCCCCTGTGCGCCGCGAACGGGTCCTCCGAGTTGATCGGGTAGTCCGACAGGATGCTGGTGAGCTCGGCCAACAGCCGTGACAGTTCCTGCTCCTGCGCTGCGAGCCGCTCTATCTCCCGCTCCTCGTCGGCCATGCGCGCCCTGAGCGACGCCAGCAGCTCGCGCCGCTCCTCCTGCGCCGTATTCAGCGCGGTCAGCTCCTCGTAGCGGCGCCTGGCCAGGTCCTCGAGCCGCGCTTCCTCGGCCGCCACCTCGCCACGGATTACCGCGATTTCGCGGATGTGCTCGTTGATCGAGGCAATGTTCCCCGCACGATAGTCATTGAGGTAACCGTAGTAGGCGAGCAGGCGCCCCAGCGTCGCCGGGTCGCGCTGGTTCAAAAGCAGGCGGAAGCGCTCCTGGGTCCCGCTCATGTAGGCAGCCCGCACCTGGGCGGCGAGCTCCCCGGATTCCGCCGCCAGCTCCGCGCGCCGCTCACTCAGCTCCGCATCGAGGGCTGCCCGGCGTTCCGTGCTCCGGTCCCGTTCCCGCTCGATCTCTTTCAGCCGCAGGCGCTTCTCGGCGATGACCTCCTCGGCCTGCTGCAGCTCCCGGGTCACCCGGTCGCGGGCGCGCGCTCGTTCGTCCATCCGGTCCTTGAGCGCACTGATGCGTTCACGGACCTCTTCGAGTTCCTGCTCCTTGATCTTGGTCAGCGCGGCGTCCTGCGCCGGAACCGGCGGCGGGACTGCGGCGAGGAAGAGGCAGAGCAGGGCAAAGGCAGGCTTCATGAAGGGTCAGTTTGGTATAATGCTCGTTTGGCGACAAGCGAGGCGGCAAGTCCCGCCGCCAACCCCGCAATGGACAGAATTATAGAGTTTACAGCCGCGCACACGGTGCTCGTCGTGCTGCTCATGACCAGCTTTTTCCTGGTCGTGTTCACCGAGCTCAGGCGCAAGGCCAGCGGCCTTCTGACCGTCGAGCCGGGCGATGCGGTTGCCCTGATCAACAACGACGCCGTCGTACTGGACCTGCGCAGCCCGGAAGCGTTCGCGCGGGGCCACATCGTCAATGCGAAGAACGTCCCGTTCGAGGACTTCGATCCGGCGAGCAAGAAGATCGCACGCTTCAGGGACAAACCCGTCGTCGCCGTATGCGACGCCGGCGTCACGTCGACGAAGGCTGTCACCCGGCTCCGCAGCACGGGCTTCGAATCGAGTTACGGACTCAAGGGCGGCATGCACGCCTGGACCCAGGCCGGCCTGCCGGTCGTCAGCAAGAAAAAGACGAAGACCAGGACCTGACGCCGACCCGGCCCCGGTTATCATCCATCCGCACGCGACCCGCCACGGGTTGCGCAACGCAGAACCAGGAACCAGCAATGACAGACGAAAAAGTGAATGAGCAGGGCAAGCGGCTTTCGGTCGCGAAGATCTACATCAAGGATTTTTCCTTCGAGTCGCCGCAGGCGCCGAAGGTTTTCCAGGCCGGCGAGTGGTCGCCGAAGACCAGCCTCAACCTGCGCAGCAGTCACACCGCGCTTGACAACGACCTCCACGAGGTCGTGCTGACGATCACCGTCGATGCGAAGGAAGGCGACAACACGGTCTTTCTCGTCGAGCTCCACCAGGCGGGCCTGTTCGAAGCCGTGGGTTACGCCGAGGAGGAACTCGGCGCGATCTTCGGCAGCTACTGCCCGAACCTGCTGTTCCCCTACGCGCGTGAGTCGATCGCGAGTATGGTCCAGAAGGGCGGCTTCCCCGAGTTCATCCTCCAGCCCATCAACTTCGATGCGCTGTATGCGCAGTCGCTCGAGCAACGCGCCGCGGCGGCCAAGCCTGCGGAGGAGACCCACTAATAGCCGCCGCGCCGCAAACGCGCATCGCGGTACTCGGCGCCGGCTCCTGGGGGACCGCGCTCGCAATCCAGTTCGCCCGCACGGGCACAAGCGTCAGGCTCTGGGGCCGCGACCGCGAGCGCCAGGCGGCGATGGCCCGGGCGCGGGAAAACGCCGAGTACCTGCCCGGCGTCCGGCTGCCGGACCCGATCGGGATCGAGGCAACCCTGGCGGACTGCCTGGCCGGCATCCGCGACGTGCTCGTCGTCGTGCCGAGCCACGCGCTCAGGGAAACGCTCGTCGCGATCAAGCCGCTCCTGCCGCCCGATGCGCGCGTCGCCTGGGCGAGCAAGGGCTTCGAACTGCATACGGGCAAGCTGCCGCACCAGGTCGCCGCCGAGGTCCTGGGGACCGACTGCCCGGTCGCCGTGCTGTCCGGGCCTACCTTCGCAAAGGAGGTTGCGGCGGGACTGCCGACCGCGATGACCGTGGCGTCGACCGACGAGGGCTTCGCGCAGGACCTCGCGGTGGCGCTGTCCG
The DNA here is from genome assembly GCA_033721115.1 of Woeseiaceae bacterium. Classification (GTDB taxonomy): domain Bacteria; phylum Pseudomonadota; class Gammaproteobacteria; order Steroidobacterales; family Woeseiaceae; genus UBA1847. The sequence continues at coordinate 27,907 of JAWWBD010000005.1, forward strand.
GCAGCAACTTCCGCGCCTATACCGCCACCGACATCGTCGGCGTCGAAGTGGGTGGCGCCGTCAAGAACGTGCTCGCGATCGGCGCCGGCATCTCGGACGGGCTCGGTTTCGGCGCCAATGCCCGCGTTGCGCTGATCACTCGCGGCCTCGTCGAGATGACGCGCTTGGGCGTTGCCCTCGGGGCCCGGCGGGAAACGTTCATGGGGCTCGCCGGCATGGGTGACCTGATGCTGACCTGCACCGACGACCAGTCGCGCAACCGGCGTATGGGGCTTGCGCTGGCGCGCGGACTCACGGTCGCGGCGGCGCAGGCGGAGATCCGCCAGGTCGTCGAGGGCGTGATGGCCGCCGAGGCGGTCAGCGAAGTCGCCGACGAACTGGGCATCGAGATGCCGATCACGCGGGAGCTGTACCGGATCATCTACGAGAACGCGTCGCCCCAGGAAGCCGTCGGGGCGCTGATGAGCCGGGAGCTGACCTCGGAGCACGGTCCATGAAAATGACCGGCTTGCTGTACCTGGCGCTCGGCCTCCTGGTCGCGGTGCCGGACGGGCCCGCGCTCGCTGCCCCCGACCCGGGGCAGAAGGCCGTGCTCGTGACGGGCGCCAGCTCCGGCATCGGGCGCAAGATCACCGGGAAGCTGGCGGCGGAGGGTCATTTCGTCTTTGCCGGCGCGAGGAAGCCCGGGGACATCGCTGCGTTGAGCGCCATCGAGAACGTGCAGGGCATCCGGCTGGACGTGACGATCCAGTCCGAAATCGACGCGGCGGTCGACACGGTCAGGAGCCACGGCCTGGTGCTCCACGGCATCGTCAACAATGCCGGCGTGAACGTGATCGGGCCGCTGATCGAGATCGAGGAATCCGAGCTCGACTTCCTGTTCGACGTGAACGTATACGGACCCTATCGCGTGACCAGGGCCTTTGCCCCCCTGCTCATCGAATCGCGCGGCCGCATCGTCAATATCAGCTCGATCTCGGGCGTTCTCTCCGGACCCTTCTACGGGATCTACAGCATGAGCAAGCATGCCCTCGAAGCCTATACCGACTCCCTGGCTCGGGAGCTCGAGGATTTCGGCGTCGAGGTCATCGCGGTCGAGCCCGGCAATTTCCGGACGAACATCTTCCACAGCCGCTGCGACCGGCTGCTGGAGCAGGGTTACGACGTCGAGAACACGCGGTTTCACAAAGGCGTGAACCGCATGCTCGAGACCTGCCGGGAGCGCCCCGAAGACACCGATCCCGAGCCGGACCTGGTCGCCGACGCCGTCCTGCACGCCCTGTTCGCGGCCGATCCCAAGCCGCACTACCTCGTCGTACCCGAACAGCGGCAGGCGGAGTGGACCATCAGGAAGGCGATCGAGGAACTCGTCAGCCTCAACGAGGACCATCCCTTCAGCTATAGCCGCGACGAGCTCGTCCGCATGCTCGACGAGGCGCTGGAAACGGCGCGCTGACCCGATTGCAAACGCCCGGCTTTGGTCTAAGCTGAATTCACCAACAAGACCAACAGCACACAACCGGGGAGTTGCAATGAAACGACGTGATTTCTGCCAGACTGCGCTGGCCGCGGCCGTCGCGGCCGCGATTCCCGTGCTGCCGGGCTGCGAAAGAAAAGCGCCGGTGGCCACCGAGGCCGACACGAGCATCCGCGCCGTGTCGCTCGACGGTGCCGAGATCGAGCTCGAGCGGGCCGCCGTACGCGAGCTCGGCGAGAGCCTGACCGGCCCGGTCCTTTTGTCGAATCACCCGCAGTACGACGACGCACGCAAGCTCTGGAACGGCATGCACGACAAGCGCCCGGCGCTCATCGCCCGCTGCATGACGACGGAGGACGTCAGCCGTGCCGTGACCTTCGCCACCGAGCGCGGCCTGCTGACGGCCGTGCGCGGCGGCGGTCACAGCTGGCCCGGCAAGTCGATGTGCGACGACGGTATCGTCGTCGATCTCGCGCTGATGAACACGGTCGCGGTCGATGCGGATGCGCGCCGCGCCCGCGCCCGCGGCGGCGCCCTGCTCAATGCGCTGGACACGACGTCCCTCGAAAAGGGGCTCGTCACGACGGCGGGTGTCGTCTCGCACACCGGCGTCGGCGGCTTCACGCTGGGCGGCGGCTTCGGGCGGCTCAACCGCAAGTACGGGCTCGCCATCGACAACCTGACCGGCGCCGAGATCGTCACGGCCGACGGCCGGGCCCGGCGGATCGCGGCCGACGAGGAGCCCGACCTGTTCTGGGCCATCCGCGGCGGCGGCGGCAACTTCGGCGTCGTGACCGAGTTCGAGTACGCGCTGCACCCGTTCGATCGCAACGTGTTCTCGGGCAGCATCGTCTGGCCGGTCGACCAGGCCCGCGACGTACTCGAGTTCTACGGCGAGTGGTACCAGGGTCTGTCCGACGAACTTTACGTCGGGCCGGCGATGGTGACGCTGCCCGACGGCACCGGCGTGATCCTGATGGAGGTCGTCTACAACGGCGACCCTGCTGCCGGCGAAAAGCAGCTGGAACCGCTGCGCAAGATCGGCAAGCCGATCGACGACGGCGTCAAGGTCCAGGACTACATGGTGATGCAGACCCAGGAAGATGCCGCCTTCGGGCACGGCGTCCGGTCCTACATCAAGAACGGCATGGTCAGGGAAATCACGCAGGGTCTCGTCGACGCGATGATCGAGTCCTATGTCAACGACCCGCGCGTCGCACTCTTTACCCATACGGCCGGCGGGGCCGTAAAGCGCGTGGGCGAGCTCGACACCGCGTTCCCGCACCGCAATGCGGAGACGATGATCATCGTCGGCGGCGGCTGGATGGACCCGGCTGACGACGAATGGGCCATCGCGACGTCGCGGGAATGGTATTACCGGCTCGAGCCCCACACCGGCGGCTACTACAGCAACATCGACTTCGATCATTCGCAGGCGGTAGGCAACTACGGGCCGGCATACGAGCGACTGGCAGAGATCAAGGGCCGCTACGACCCCGGCAACCAGTTCCGGCTGAACAGCAACGTCGAACCGGCCTGAGCGCTCAGCCGCCGCCGTCGAAGCCGAGCTGGCGCCAGGCCTCGTAGACAACGACGGCCGCGCTGTTCGCAAGGTTCAGGCTGCGGCTCCCGGGCCGCATCGGGAGCCTGAGCCGCTGCGCCTCGGGCAGGCCGTCGATGACCGCCTGCGGCAGCCCGCGGGTCTCCGGGCCGAGCAGGAACGCATCCCCGGCCCGGAACGCCGGCTGGTCGTATCGCGTGCACCCGCGCGTGCTCAGCGCGAAGACCCGCGGCGCGTCCAGCGTCGCGAGGCAGCTCTCGAGGTCCGGGTGCGTCGTGACGCTCGCGAACTCGCGGTAATCGAGCCCCGCGCGCCTGAGCCTTCGTTCCTCGAGGTCGAAACCCAGCGGCTCGACGAGATGCAGGGCGACCCCGGTATTCGCACAGAGCCGGATCACGTTGCCCGTGTTCGGCGGGATCTCGGGCTCAAAGAGAATCAGCTGGAACATTGGCGCGCTCCCGATGAGGGGTCAGGGCCCTTTCTAAAGGGCTCTGACCCCTGTACGCAGATGGCGTAGAATGCCGCATCCGATGTCCGCCGACCACGCCAACCCCCTGCACGTCGACTTCTGCGGCCTGTCCTTCGCCTCGCCGATCGTGCTGCTTTCCGGCTGTGTCGGTTTCGGCGAGGAGTACACCCGGGTCGAGGGATTTTCGAACCACGACGTCGGCGCGGTCGTACTCAAGGGCACGACACGCGAACCGCGCCTCGGCAATCCGCCGCACCGGATCTGGGAGACGCCGATGGGAATGCTCAACGCGATCGGGCTGCAGAACCCGGGCGTGGACCGCGTCGTCGACGAGATTTTGCCGGGCCTCGACTTCACCGAAACCCGCTTCATTGCCAACGTCTGCGGTTCGACAATCGAGGACTATGCGGCCGTGACCCGCCGCTTCGACGACTCGCCGATCGACGCCATGGAAATCAATATCTCGTGTCCGAACATCAAGGAGGGCGGCGTGCAGTTCGGTAACGTGCCGGAGATGTCGGCGCGCGTGGTCGCCGCGTGCCGGGCGGCTACCACCAAGCCGCTGATCACCAAGCTGTCGCCGAACCAGACCGACATCCGCGAGAACGCGCGGCTCTGCATCGAGGCGGGCACGGACGCATTTGCGGTCATCAATACGATCACGGGCATGGCGGTCGACGTCGAGGCGCGCCGGCCCGTCATCGGCAACGTGCAGGGCGGGCTGTCCGGCCCGGCCATCAAGCCGATCGCACTCCTGAAGACGAAGGAGGTCTACGAAGTCGCGGGTCCGCACCGCGTACCGATCATCGGCCAGGGCGGCATCATGACGGCGCACGACGCGCTCGAATTCATCATCGCGGGAGCGGCGGCGGTCGGCGTCGGGACGGCGCTGTTCTACGACCCGCTCGCCTGCAAGAAGATCAATGCCGGCATCGCCGACTATCTCGACCGCCACGGCCTCGCGTCGGTCTCGGAACTCGTCGGCACACTCGTCGGCTAGGATCGGCGGGGGGGGGGGGGGGGGGGGGGGGGGAGGACGAACAGACCGCCCGGGCACCGGGGCAAGCGGCGCGCCCCCCCCCCCCCCCCCCCACAACAA
>JAWWBD010000006.1:0-31788 GCA_033721115.1 Woeseiaceae bacterium
AGCAGCTTCTGCTGCCCGCGCGACACGATGGCCCGCGCCCGGCGCGTCTCGCGTGTGAGCTTCAGGTCCGCGCGGTGTGCGCCGTACTGGGTGGCGCCGGCCTGACGTTCCCGGCTCGCATTCTCGTCCAGGACCGCGGCAAGCCCCTTGTCCGGGTTCCAGCCGGGCTCGTAGCTGAACCGCACAGCTTCGCCGAGCAGCTGGTCCGTGGCCACCTCGAGGGCCGGCAAGACCGCCTGCAGCGCCCGCCGCCGCCCCGTGTCCAGGCGCTCCGCCGCCGCGACGAACTCGGTCGTCCAGCCAGCGAGCGTCGCCGGCGCCGCGTCGGCCCGCAGCGCGGCATTGCGCTGCCTGAGTACGCGCCGGAACCGCCGCCAGGCCTCGAGGTAGCCGTGTTCCACGTGAAACGCGATCCAGTCGAGGTACCGCCGCCGCTCGTCCGGGGCCCCGGCCACGAGGTCGTGCACATCCGGATCGATGACCTGCAACGGCAGCGCCGCTGCCAGTGCCGCAGCCCCGCCACCCGCCACCCCGTCGACCCGGACCTCGAGCCCGGCCCGGCCGTTCCTGGCCCCCAGCCGGGTTTCGTGGTCCCCGTCCGCGACCCTGGCGAACAGCACGAATTCCTCAGTCCCGTGCCGGACCAGCTCCGTCGTGCCCGCCCGCCGGAACGACCGGCCGCGGCCCAGGTAGGCCAGTCCTTCCAGGATGCTGGTCTTGCCCGACGCGTTCGGGCCGACGATCAGGCTGAATTCCGGGTCCGGCTCGAACTCGACCTCCGCCAGGCAGCGGAAGTCCGTCGCCGTAAACGTACGGATCGGCACCGGGTCGGCTGTGCGCCGCCCTCAGAGGCGCATCGGCATGACGACGTACCTGCCCTCGTCGCTGCCCGGGTCCCGGATCAGGCAACTCGAGTTGCTGTCCAGGACCGAAATCGTCACCGCGTCACCGTCGACGGCGCCCAGCGCATCCAGCAGGTAATTGACATTGAAGCCGATCTCGAGGTCTTCGCCACTGTACTCGACCTCGACCTCTTCCTCCGCTTCTTCCTGCTCCGGGTTGTGGGCCTGGATCACGACGCCGCTGTCCCGGATGATCAGCCGGATCCCGCGGTACTTCTCGTTCGACAGGATCGCCGCCCGCTGCAGCGCGCCCCGCAGGGTCTCGCGGTCAGCGGTCAGGAGGTTCGGCGACTCCTTCGGGATCACGCGCTCGTATTCCGGAAAGCGGCCATCGATCAGCTTGGAGGTAAAACGGATGCCGTCGAGCTGCACGCGGACGTGATTCGGACCCAGCTCGAGGTCGATGCTGCCTTCCCCGTCCAGCAGCCGCTGCAGCTCGAGGACGCCCTTCCGCGGGACGATGACCTGCTGCTCGTCCAGCTTCTGCCCGTCCACGGCCACTTCGCACAGCGCCAGCCGGTGCCCGTCCGTCGCCACGCCGCGAACCCGCGACCCGCCGGTTTCGAGCAGCATGCCGTTCAGGTAATAGCGCACGTCCTGCTGCGCCATCGAGAAATGCGTCTTTTCGATGAGCCGGAGCAACGATGCCTGATCGACGCTGATCGTCTGGCCCGCCTTGATGTCCTCGATCGTCGGGAACTCTGCCGCCGGCAGTGTCGCCAGCGAGAACTTGCTGCGCCCCGACCGGACGTTGAGCTTGTCACCGGCAGCCGCGATCTCGATCGTGGCCTCGTCCGGCAACGCACGACAGATGTCCAGGAGTTTCCGGCCCGAGACGGTCACCTCACCGCCGGACTGCACGTCAACGGCCGTTTCCGCCACCAGCTCGACCTCGAGGTCGGTTGCCGTCACCGACAGCCTGCCGTCCCCGGCGGCCAGGAGCACATTCGAAAGGATCGGCATCGTCTGTCTCCGTTCGACGACCCCGATAACGGCCTGCAGCGGCCGCAAAAGGACGTCCCTGGAAGCGGATAGATTCATGGATTGCACCTGTTAATAATATTTGGAAATTATCTGTTTACTGTTGTTATAGGGCGGCAGGGCTCTTGTGGATAACCAAAAAAAACCTAAGAAAACCAATAACTTACTTCGTTTTGATAAGGTTCTGAAACCCTGAATGGGCGACCCGCTGCCTGTGTGTAGCCTGTGGATAAAATCCCGCCGCAGCGTTGTCCACGGGTTATCCACATTATCCTGTCAGAGTTCTCAACAAATTCAAATAATCGTTGTCGACCTGCTTGTCCGTTTCCCTGAGCGCCGCGATCCGCCGGCAGCCATGCAGCACGGTCGTATGATCGCGACCGCCGAAAGCGTCCCCGATCTCGGGCAGGCTGTGGTTGGTCAGCTCCTTGGCCAGCGCCATCGCGACCTGCCGCGGCCGCGCAATCGACCGGCTGCGGCGCTTCGAGAGCAGGTCCGCGACCCGGATCTTGTAGTAGGCGGCAACGGTCTTCTGGATGTTCTCGATCGACACGAGCCGGGCCTGCAGCGCCAGGAGGTCGCGGAGGGCTTCCTTCGCGAACTCCAGGTTGATCGGCCGGCGGGTGAAACGCGCATTGGCCGTCACGCGCCTCAAAGCGCCTTCGAGCTCACGGACGTTGGACCGGATCCGTTTCGCAATGAAAAACGCGACCTCCTCCGGCAACTCGACGCCGTCCGCCTGTGCCTTGCTCATCAGGATCGCAACCGAGGTTTCGAGTTCGGGGGGCTCGATCGCGACCGTGAGGCCCCAGCCGAACCGGGATTTTAAGCGCTCCTCCAGCCCGTTGACCTCCTTCGGGTACCGGTCGCAGGTCAGCACAATCTGTCGCTGCCCTTCGAGCAGCGCATTGAATGTGTGGAAAAACTCTTCCTGGGAGCGCTCCTTGCCGGCAAAGAACTGGATATCGTCGATCAGCAGGGCGTCGAGCGAACGATAGGTCCGCTTGAACTCCGAGATCTTGTTGTGCTGCAGACCGCGGACCATGTCGCCGACGAAGCGCTCCGAATGCACGTAGGCCACGCGGGCGGTCGGATCGCGCTCGAGCATGGCATTGCCGACGGCCTGCATCAGGTGGGTCTTCCCCAGCCCGACGCCGCCGTAGATGAAGAGCGGGTTATAGGACGTGCCCGGGTTCTCGCCGACCTGGCTCGCTGCGGCCCGTGCCAGCTGGTTGCTCTTGCCCTCCACGAACTTGTCGAACGTGAACGACCGGCTGAGCGGAGAGCCAGGCGCCGGCGTCGCAACCCGGCCGGGAACAGGGCCCCCGTGCGCGGGCGCCGCTGATCCCTCGCGGGAGCCGACCTCGATGACGACGGCGGCCCCGGCGCCGCTGCCGTCGACGATCTCGGTAATCCGGTCGATGTAGTGCCGCCGCAGCTGGTCGACGACAAAGCTGTTCGGCGCCAGGAGCTTCAGCACGCCGTCGTCCTCGACGGCCTGCAGCGGCCGGATCCAGGTATTGAACTGCTGCTCGGGAAGCTCCGCCTGCAGGTCACGGACACAGCGATTCCAGAGCGACATGTCGGCCGGCAAGGCGGTTTCCCCCGGGGTGAGAGTGCGGAGCGAGACCGGCCAGTCTATACCGTCTGCATTGGTGTCGCCAGATGGCCGGGACACGCGCAGAGTGACGCCGGCAAGCGCGTTCGCCAGGGCCTTCTATTGACACTAAAAGTACGGGTCAGTACCCTTGCCGCCCTCTCAAAGCAGGCCGCGCGCCGGCCTGCCGCCACCAGGTACCAGGCAATGAAACGGACATATCAGCCGAGCAAGATCAAGCGCGCACGCACGCACGGCTTCCGGGCCCGTATGGCGACCAAGGCCGGCCGCCTCGTTCTGAAGCGCCGCCGCGCCAAGGGCCGCGCCAAGCTGACGCCGTAGCCCCGAGGCTGCGGTCGAGAGCACACCCGTCAGCCCGGCGAACGGCAACCGACGCGTCGCTGGTTCTTCTCTGTATCGGTTCAGGAAGGAAAACCGGTTACTCAATGCAGCCGCGTTCGCACGAGTCTTTCGCGACCCGGTACGCAGCCGGGACCGGTACTTCACGGTGCTCTGCCGGCCGAACGACCTGGCTCGCGCACGCCTCGGTATCGCCGTTTCGAAGAAGCGCTGCAAAAAAGCCGCAGCCCGCAATCGCATCCGCCGCATCATCCGCGAATCCTTCCGGCACGCGCAGGCCGGGATCGGGGGGCTTGACGTGATCGTCATGAACCAGCCCGCCGCGGCCGACGCGGGGAACCGCGAGCTGTTCGACAGCCTCGCCCGCCACTGGCAGCGCTGCAGCCGGGCGCGGCCCACGAGCGAAGCCCCTGCCGATGGATAACCAGCGCCTTCTGACCTGGGGCTTCTTCGCCATCATGGTCTGGCTGACCTACCAGGCCTGGATGGCGGACTACGGTCCCAAGCCACCGCCGCCGCAGCAGGCCGCCCCGCCGGAGCAGGGCGTGGCCGCGCCCGCGGACGGGACGGCCGATCTGCCGACGCTCGCGATGGACGAGGGTGACGTGCCTGCGCTCGACGCGGCCCCGGACGATTCCGCCGACGAACCGGAGTCGATGCCGGCGGGGGAGAGGATCCGCGTGCTGACCGACGTTCTCGACATCGTCATCGACGCGCGCGGCGGCACGCTCGTCGAGGCGACGCTGCTCGACTACCCGGTTGCGAAAGACCGGCCGGACGATCTCGTGAAGCTGCTCGACACGACGGCCGCGAACCTGGGCCTCATCCAGTCCGGGTTGCGCGCCGCGGGGGAGGGCCCCGAGCCCAATCACCTCGCCACGTTCACCGCCGGGCGCGAGCGCTACGAGCTGGGTTCGGCCGACGAGCTCGTCGTCCCGCTGCGCTGGACCGACGGCGACGGGCTGACCGTCGAGAAGCGCTACCGGTTCAGGCGGGGCTCCTACATCATCGGCCTCGAGCAAACGCTCGAGAACGACTCGGGAGAGCCCTGGCGCGGCGCTGCGTACGCGCAGCTCAAGCGCCGCTCGTTCCCGCAGGAGCGGTCGATGTTCGACGTCGACTCCTACTCGTTCGAGGGCCCGATCATCTATGACGGCGAGCGCTCCGAGAAGCTCGACCGCGACGACCTGCTCGACGACGGACCCATGATCTTCACGAGCGACAGGGGCTGGCTCGGCAGCATCCAGCATCACTTCGTCAGCGCCGTCGTGCCGGAGCGCGGCACGAGCCAGCGCTACAATGTCGCCGTCCGCGACCAGGTCGCGACCGCGAGCGTCATCGGGCCCACGCGGACCGTGGCCGCGGGCGGCACGGAGACGTTCGCGACGACGCTGTTCGTCGGACCGAAGCTGCAGTCGCAGCTCGAGTCCGTCGACGAAACGCTCAAGCTGACCGTCGACTACGGGTTCCTGACGATCCTGTCGCAGCCGCTCTTCTGGCTGCTGTCGAAAGCCTACGGCATCTTCGGCAACTGGGGTGTCGCGATCATCGCGGTCACGATCCTGATCAAGCTCGTGTTCTACAAGCTGACCGAATCGAGCGGGCGCTCGATGGCCAAGATGCGCAACCTGCAGCCACGCATCAAGGCGCTGCAGGAGCGCTACAAAGACGATCGCCAGGCGCTGTCGCAGGCGATGATGGACCTTTACAAGCGCGAGAAGGTGAACCCGGCCGCGGGCTGCCTGCCGATCCTGATCCAGATGCCGTTCTTCCTCGCGTTCTACTGGGTGCTGCTCGAAAGCGTCGAGATGCGCCAGGCGCCGTTCGCGCTCTGGATCACCGACCTGTCATCGCGGGATCCGTTTTTCATCCTGCCGCTCGTCATGGGTGCCGCGATGTTCTTCCAGCAGAAGCTGAACCCGCAGGTGGGCGACCCGGTGCAGGTCAAGGTCATGCAGATCATGCCGGTGATCTTCACCGTGTTCTTCGCGTTTTTCCCGTCGGGTCTCGTGCTGTACTGGGTGACCAACACGCTCTTGTCGATCGCCCAGCAGTGGCAGATCAACAAGGTCGTCGAGCGCGAAGCCAAAGAGCAGAAGAGCGGCAAGAAGAAGACGAAGTCGTCCTCCTAGGCGGCCGGCCCCGGCCGCCGTCCCGGCAACCCGTCCCGGGATGAATCCGGGTTCCCGTGCCGTTGGGCCCACGCCCGCATTGCGACCAGTGCCACGGCCAGTACCGGCAGCATCAGCACGCTGCCTTCCGGCCCGAACGCGCCGCCGGTCAGCCAGCCGGGGCCGGTCGGTCGATGCGAGATCAGGGTCGAACCCATCGAGTGTCCGCTCGCCGCAAACCCGAACACCGAATGCTGGAAGAAATTCCAGCCGATGTGCATGCCCATCGACAGCCAGAGCAGGCCCGTCGCGAGATACCCGTAAATACGCAGCCAGCCGAAGCCGACGATGACCAGCGTCGAGACGAGGGTCGCATTGGGGTTGCCCGCGTGCACGAGACCGTAGAGCAGGCACGAGACGATTACGGCGAGGCGCAGCCCCATGCCGTCGGCCATGTTCTGCAGCAGGTAGCCGCGGAAGACGAGCTCCTCCCAGTAGCCGATGAGGACGGTCAGGGCGAGCGGATACAGCACGATGCCGGGCAGCGCCCCGGCGTCGAACGCAAATTTGACGTCGGCGAGCAATCCCGACGCGGCGAGCATGCCGAACATCGCGAGCGCCATCACCCCGCTCAACAGGAAGCCGAAACCGACATCGAGCACGGCGCGCCGGGGCCGCGTCAGCCCCAGCGACGCGAACGATCGCCGGTCGAGTACGCGCCGCGCGAAAAGGACGGCCAGCGTGGCCGCGACGGCGAGCACCGGAAAGACCAGCGGGGAACCCTTGGGAAAGCTGCCCAGCAGCGCGCGCAGGCCGACCTGCCCGCTGGCGGCCAGAAGGAAGAACAGCAGCAGGAAAGCCGTGATGCGCCAGCCGGCGCGCAGGCGCCCTTCGGCCGGGTTGACGAACCAGTCCCGGATGCCGGTTTGCCGCCCGGCCGCGGTTGCAGTCATCGATTTCATACCCTCCAGATGCCTGTCGGCCGCGATCGGATGCAATCGCGCCGCGCCCGCAGCTGTGGTTTGATGGCGGCATGCACGCAGCCGGCGACACGATCGTGGCCGCAGCCACGCCGCCCGGGGCTGGCGGGGTCGGTGTCGTGCGCATTTCCGGCCCGGCGGCCGCGGCGATCGCGACGGCGATGCTCGGCAGCGTGCCGAAGGCGCGGCACGCGACGTACCGCCGCTTCAGGGACGCGACCGGCGGAGTCGTCGACGCCGGTATCGCGCTCTTTTTCCCGGCACCGGGCTCGTACACGGGCGAAGACGTGCTCGAGCTGCAGGGTCACGGTGGCCCGGTGGTGATGGCGCTGCTCGTCGAAGCTGCGCTCGCACTCGGCGCGCGGCGGGCAGCGCCCGGCGAGTTCACGCAGCGCGCGTTTTTGAACGACAAGCTCGACCTCGCCCAGGCCGAGGCGGTCGTTGACCTCGTCGCGAGCGGTACCGCCGCTGCCGCGCGCGCGGCGCTGCGCTCGCTGGAAGGCCGGTTTTCGGCCGAAGTCGAGGCGCTAACCGAGGCGCTGACGCGGCTCAGGATGCACGTCGAAGCGGCAATCGACTTCCCCGAGGAAGAAATCGACTTTCTTGCCGACGCCGAGCTCGCGCATGCGCTCGAGCGCACGGCGGCGCAGTTCGACGCGCTGCTAGAAGCGGCGCGCGCCGGGCGGGTGCTGCGGGACGGCTATTCCGTCGTCATCGTCGGTGCACCCAATGCCGGCAAATCGAGCCTGATGAACTACCTGTCCGGTACCGAGACCGCGATCGTGACCGAGGTGGCCGGGACGACGCGCGATATTCTGCGCGAACGCATTGATCTCGAGGGGCTTGCGGTCGAGCTCGTCGACACGGCCGGGCTGCGCGAGGACCCGGACCTCGTCGAAGCGGAGGGCATCCGCCGTGCCCGGGCGGCGCTGGGGCGGGCCGACGCCGTGCTGTGGCTGCAGGACGCTTCGGCCCCGGGCCCGGTTGCCGTGGACGAAGCAATGCCGGACGGGATACCGGTAACGATCGTCCGCAACAAGATCGACCGGACGGGCGAAACGCCCGGCGCCGCGGGCGGCGAGCCGCCCGTCATCCGGCTCTCGGCACGGACCGGGGCGGGCGTCGATGCGCTCAAAGCGCGGCTTCTCGAGCTGGCCGGCCACCGGGGGCCGGGCGAAGGGACCTTTACCGCGCGGCGCCGCCACGTGGAAGCGCTGGAGGCGGCGGCGCGGCATTTCCGGGCGGGGCGGGCAGCGCTGCGCGACGAGCGCGCCGGGGAACTGCTCGCCGAGGAGCTCAGGCTCGCCCAGCGCACGCTCGGCGAGATTACGGGGGCCGTGACGGCCGACGACCTGCTGGGCCGGATCTTCGCCGAATTCTGCATCGGCAAGTAGAGGCCGGCCGGGCGGCCTGCTATGATCGCGCCGCGTTTGGGCACCCGGAAATCCAGGAGAGCAACATGATGCGCAAGCTCATGATGGCCGCGCTGCTCGTGGCGAGCACGGCGGCGGCCGACGAACCCAGTTACAGCTTCATCCAGGCGAGCTACGTCGACGTGGATCTCGACAACAGCTTCGCCGACGTCGACGGCAACGGTTTTTCGGCGCGTGCGTCGGTGCCGTTCAACGATCGCTGGCACGCGTTTGCGGCGTACTCATCGGGCGATTTCGATTTCAGCGTCGACCTCGACGAGTTCGCCGTCGGCGGCGGCTGGCACACGGCCATCAGCAGCCGGACGGACTTCTTCGCCGAGCTCGCCTACGTGCGGGTCGATGCGAGCGCGCCGGGTATCTCGGTTGACGACGATGGCATCGGTGTCGGGGTCGGGGTCCGCAGCATGGTGCGCGATGACCTCGAGCTCTTCGGGCGGATCAGCCACGTCGAGCTCGACGACGCGGGCGGCGGCACGTCGGTCGGCGGAGGCGCCTGGTACACGGTATCCGGCAACTTCGCGGTCGGCGTGCGCGCCGAGTTCGACGACGACGCGACGGCGTACGGGATCGGCGTCCGGCTCTATTTCGACCGCTGACCCGCGACGGCAGGTTCGGCCGCCGGCGCTTTAAACCGGGGCTCGGTGATCGGCATCTCGACCACGGGCCCGTAACCGGCGGCCGCGTCGCGCATTTTTTCGGCGTCGCCCAAGAGCACGATCGCGAGGTCCGCAGGCACCGGGTAGACTTCGGCGATCACCGCATTGATGCTCGCTGCCTCGGCAGCCGCGACGGCAGGACCGTAACCGTCGATGTAATCGGTACCGAGACCGTACTGCTCGAGTTCGGCGAATGCGCCCGCGAGTTGCGCGGCCGTTTCGAGGCGCGGTGCAAACTGGCCGAGGATGTAATTCTTCGCGCTCGTTACCTGGGCGGCGTCGATTCCTGAAGTCCGGAACGCGCCGAGGAGATCGAGCGCCATATCGACGGCAGCCATCGTCGACGCGGTTTCGGTGAACGAATAGATCGCGAGCGAGCCCGGCGCGGCGTGGCGTGACAGCGACGAAAAAGCCCCGTAGGTCAGGCCGGACTCGATGCGCAGCGCATTGTTCAGTATCGAGGTGAAGCGGCCGCCGAATACCGTGTTCGCGATGTCGAGTTCGGCGCGCTGCGGATAGGTCACCGCGACACCGACGTTGCCCAGCCAGAAATAGGTCTGGGTCGCGCCCGGCTTGTCGACGAGCAGGACGCGCCTGCCCGTCAGCGGCGCCGGGGGCGGCACCTCGTGCAACGGCTGGGCTGCCGCACGCCAGCCGGCGAAGGCGTCCGTGAGCTTCGCCTGCATCGCGGCCGTGTCGAAGTCCCCGGCGACGGCGATCACGAGCCGGTCGGCGCCGAGCTGTGCCTCGTAGTGCCGTTGCACGTCGGCATGGCGGATCGCCGCGAGCGAAGCTTCGCTGCCGGAGACGGGACGGCCGTAAGCGTGCTGGCCGAACAGCAGCGCGCGCCCGTAGAGGGGCACCAGCGCCCCGAGGTTCGAGTCCTTCGCCGCGCGGATGAATTCCGCTGCGCGGTTTTTGAGCTTGTCGAATTCGTCCTCGGCCAGCGCAGGTCGCTGCAGCATGTCCGCCAGCAGCTCGACCATCAGGTCGGCATCGCGGCTCATGAATTCGCCGGAAACGGTGATGGCCTCGAGGTCGGCGCCGGCCGAGAGCGTGCCGCCCACGGCGGCGACGGCTTCGGCGAACGCGGCCGCGTCCCGCGTGCCCGCGCCTTTCTCCAGGAGCCCGGCGAGCAGCGCCGAGAGCCCCGCCTGTGAGCCCGGGTCGGTGATGGCGCCGCCTTCGAGCACTGCCTCAACGCCGATCAGCGGCACCTCGTGTTTCTCGGCGAGGACCAGGGTCACGCCGTTGTCGAGCACGACGCGCGTGCGCTCCGGCAGCCGGACGTCCTGCCCGAACGACGCGCCTGCGAGCCCGCAGAGCGTGACGCAAAGCAAAGCCCGGCAGAGCGACTTCACCGGTCCGGTGCCTCGGACGCGGGCGGTGCCAGCACGCCGACCGTCATTCCGGCAGGGTCGAAGATGCGCTCCGCGGCGGCGGCGAGATCCGCCAGCGTAATCTGCTCGAGCCGGTCCGGCAGCGTGAACAGCTGCTCGTAGCCGCCTTTCAGCACCTCGTACTCCCCGAGCGCTGCCGCCTTGCCGTCGATGGTGGCGAGGTCGCGCCAGTAACCCGCGAGCCGGATGTTCTTCGCTTTCGCGAGCTCCGCTTCGGTCACGTCCCCGGCAACGACGCGTTCGAGCTCGGCCAGGAGCGCCGCCTCGACGGCAGCAGGATCGCCGCCGGCGGGCAGCGTCGCGTAGAAATAGACGAGGCCCGGGTCGAAGCCCTCGTCCTGCCAGCCGGCGACCGAGATGGCGATCCCGGCGTCCTCGACCAGCGCGCGGTGCAGGCGCGAGGAATCGCCGTCGACGAGGATCGACAGCAGCAGGTTCAGCGGCTCGGTCTGCGGGTCGGCCGCCGCACCCCCGTGAAAGGCCATGTGCAACAGCGGTGTCTGCGCGGCGACCTCGAGCAGCAAACGGCGGGGGCCGAGCTGCGGCGGTTCGACCGTGCGTACCGCGGGCGGTGCCGGCTGGCGCGGGATCGGCGCAAAATACTCCTCCGCGAGCGCGAACACTTCTGCCGGCGTCACGTCGCCCGTGAAAACCACCGTGCAGTTGTTGGGTGCGTAGTACGTCCGGTAGAAAGCGGTGAGGTCGGCCCGCGTCCACGCCGCGATGTCGGAAGCCCAGCCGATCGTCGGGAACTGGTAGGGATGCGCGATGAACGCGGTGGCGTACATCTGCTCCACGAGCTGTCCGATGCGGCTGTTGTCGACGCGGGTGCGTCGCTCCGAGGCCACGACGCCGCGCTCGGACTCGATCACGTCCGGCTCGAACGACAGGTTCTGCAGCCGGTCGGCCTCGAGGGCCACGATGGTTTCGAGCGCGGTCTTCGGGAACCAGTCCATGTAGACCGTGAGGTCGTTCGAGGTATAGGCATTGTTGGACCCGCCGGCAGCTTCCATCCTGCGGTCGAACTCGCCGGGCGGCAGGTTCTCCGTGCTGTTGAACATCATGTGCTCGAAGAAATGCGCGAGCCCGGTGATGCCCGGGTACTCGTTGCGGCTGCCGGCGCGGACGAAATTGTAGAAGACGACGTTGGGGATGTCGTGATCGGGCCAGACGATGACCTTAAGCCCGTTGGCGAGCGTCAGGCTGCGGATGTCCGCCGGAGCCGCGGTGCCGGCCGGCGGATCCCCCTCGGGCACGCCCGGGACCAGGAACTCGAACTTGGGCATCAGGCGCTCGCCGAACAGCGCGAGCACGCCGAGCACCAGCAGTACCGCGACCGCGGCGTTGAGCTTCTGCCCGGTCTTGTAGACGATCGACTGGGTCTGGTCGACGTCGACGGCCTTGCGCAGCCCGGCCGGCGTGATTTCGTAGACCCAGGCGAAGATCAGGGCGACCGGGAAGCCGATGGCCAGAAGCAGCATGACGAAGGTATCGGCCCATGCAGGCAGGCCCAGCGCGCCGCTCGTATTCCGGACGAACCAGAGTATCAGCCAGCTCGCGACGACGTAGAGCAGCGCAACCTTGAGGACGTTGCGCCGCCTGAGTTCGGCAAACAGCGCCATCGGGCAATCCTACCCCAGCAGGCCTTCGCGGCGATACAGCCGGGCACAGATCCAGGTCAGGACCACGCCGATCGTCAGCGTGCTCGCGACCGATACCGCGACGTGCAGCGGGTCGAGCGGTTCGTTCTTGACCATGTCCACGAGCAGCAGGTGCTGCGAGAGGCTCGGCACGAACATGAATTCGAAGCGCGGCCTGAGCGTCAGGATGCTCACCACGAGGATCGGCAGGGTCGGCGCCAGCAGCACGATGCTGAGCCAGGTCTGCGCTTCCTTGTAGCTCTTGGTGAACGACGCGACGAGCGTCATGACGGCGGCGCCCAGCAGCAAAAACGGCGCGAGCAGGAAGAAGGCGGCGACGATCACGCCGGGACCGAAATTCGGCGTCATGCCGAGTTCCTCGAAGGGCATGAACTGCACCGCGACGTAGAAAGCGCAAAGGCTGAGGGTGAGCGAGAGCGCCATGAACAGGCAGGTCGCCGCGATCTTGCCGAGCATCAGGCGGTCGCGGGTGACGGGGAGCGCAAGGAGCGGTTCGAGGGAGCCGCGCTCGCGCTCGCCCGCCGTCGTGTCGATTGCGAGATACATGCCGCCCATCAGGAGCGCGAAGATGAAGAAATAACTCATCATGCCGAGCAGGATGGCCGAGCGCCCGCTCGGGGTCGACACGTCGACGTCGTCGACGTTGAGCGCCTGCGCGACGCGCGGGCTGATGCCGCGCGCGACGAGCCTGAGTGCCCCGATCTCGCGGCTGTAGGCGGACAGCGCGCTGCGCAGCCGGCGGGCGTCACGTTCGGCCTGGGTATTGGCCTGGTCCGAGATCACCTCGACGCGGGCCGGCTCGCCTGCGGCGAGCTGGGCGGCGTAGGTTGCCGGGATCACGAGCACGACGTCCGCGGTACCGGTCTCGACGGCGGTGACGGCGGCGCTCCGATCGGCGGGCGCCTCACCCGCCCGGATGTTCCGGCTCTCGAGAAACCGGATGAGGTTGGGTGCGCGCTCGGCGCCCAGCACGGGCACCTCGAGCGTGGTTTCCGCGTCGGAGAGCGAGCGCTCGATCGACAGGTTGATGACGAAAGCGAACAGGAGCGGCCCGAAGACCGGGCCCATGATCAGGGCCGACGCGAGCGTGCGCCGGTCGCGGAAGTTGTCGAGCACCTCCTTTGCAAAGACCGTGAACAGCGTGCGCATCAGTCCGGCTCCACCAGGTGAATCGCGTGCACGAATGCATCCTCGAGGTCGTCGCAGCCGGTCCGGTTGCGGATGTCGTCGGCGGAGCCCTCGATCGCGACCCTGCCGTTGGCGATGATCACGATGTCGTCGCAGAGCGCCGCGACCTCCTGCATGACGTGGCTCGAGAACAGCACGCAGCGGCCGTCCGCTTTCAGCTTCAGGATCAGCTCCCTGAGCGACCGGGTCGCCATGACGTCGAGCCCGTTCGTCGGTTCGTCCAGAAGAATGTTCTGCGGGTCGTGGACCAGCGACCGGGCGAGCGCAACCTTGGTCCGCTGGCCCTGCGAAAATCCCTTGCTGCGCCGGTCCGCGAAGTCGCCGATGTCGAGCATCTCGATGATGTTGGCGACGCGGTCGTCGAGCTCGCTGCCGGTGACGCCGCAGAGCCGGCCGTAGTACGCGATGTTCTCGCGCGCCGTCAGGTGCGGGTAGAGCCCGGCACCGTGCGGCAGCGCCCCGATGCGGCTGCGCGCGCCCAGGCTGTCGGCGACGACGTCGACGCCGTCGATCGACGCGCGCCCGGCGTCGGGCGCGAGTACGGTGTACAGCACCCGCAGCGTGGTCGACTTGCCGGCGCCATTGGGTCCCAAAAGCCCGGTGATCTTGCCGCCGGGTGCCTCAAAGCTCACGCCGCGCACTGCCTGTACCGTGCCGAAGGACTTGTGGATGCCGTCGACGACGATCACGGCTCGGGCCCGGTGAAGTCGAGGAAAAACGGCATCGCGAATGCATCGTCGAGGCAGTCCGCGCCTGCGCCCTCGAGCGTCAGCTCGGCGACGAAATGCGCGAGTACGCGCGGCATGCAGCCGACGCCGGCGATCCCGTGGCCCTGCGCCCGGCCCGTCAGGAGCCAGGCGCGGCGGAGCTCCACGCTCGCCAGCTGCGCGTATTCGGGCGGCGTGATCGGGTCGGCTTCGCCGGACAGGAGCAGCACGGGCGCGTCGGTCGCGAGCGGGTCACGCAGGTCGTCGTCGATGACGCCGGGGGGCCACACCGAGCACATCGCCCGGATTGCCTCGACCTGGAGGGGGCCCAGGTAACTCGTTTCGAGCGCATCGTGGTCGACATGCTCCCAGTCGATGTACGGCGCATCCTCGGTACACATAACCGCGTTGTGCATGCCGATGGCGAGAGCCTCGCTCAGGGACGCAGCCGCCATCTGGAACTGCGCGGCGAGCGGGGCCCAGTAACCGTTGGCCGCGGAGTCGAGCAACAGCGGCAGCAGCGCAATCGTGCGCTGGTCGTAGAGCAAAAGGCGCACCGCGGCAGAGAAGGAATCGCGGCCGAACTCGACGACATCGGGCCTGCCGGTCACGGGGTCGGGAAGGTCCACGAACACCGGCTCTTTCCCGAGCGTGCGCGCCAGCGCATCGAAGCGATCGTCGAGGCCGGGGAAACGCCCGGCACAGGCGGCGGATTCCCGGCAGCGATCGAACACCCGGTCGAGCGCCCGCTGTGATTCGATCGCGATGTCGGGGCCGAGCGGCAGCTGCGGCGGCACGACACCGTCGAGTATCACGGTTCGCGTCGAGTCCGGGAAGCGGCGCGCGAAATGCTGCGCGACGCGGGAACCGTACGAAACACCGTAGAGGTTGAGCGGCCCGTAGCCGAGCGCCGTGCGGACCGCCTCGAGGTCCCGGACCGCGACGCTCGTCGTGAAAAACCGGGGATCGTGCGGCAGCGCCGCGAGGCATTCCTCGGTGATGCGCGCGGTCTGCTCGGGCGAGAACCGGCCCTCGACGACTTCCTCGTCGAGCTCGCAGCCGAGCGGCGCGGAGTCGCCGGTGCCGCGCTGGTCGACGAGCAGGATGTCGCGCGCCTGGCGAATGCGTTCGAATGCCGTGAACGACGCGGCGTAGAACTGGACGGTGGACTGCCCCGGACCGCCGGCGATGGGTACGAGGGGGTCGGCTGCCGGCTCGAGGCTCAGCGCCGGCACGACGGCCACGTTGAGCGTGATCGTCCCGGCATCCGGCCGGTCCGGGTCGAGCGGGCGCTCGACCGTCCCGCAGCGCGCGTCGATACCCGGGAATCCCGGCCCGGCGTTGATGCGGCAGGCTGTCAGGTCTGGCGCGGCCGGGGCCGCGCCGGCGGCGAGCGTGAGCGCCGCCGCCAGCAGGAATCTGGTCATTGGAACACGGTGGACCGGTCGGGACCGGGGTATGGTGGCGAGGATGCTGCGCCAAGGCAAGCCCGCGGCTGGCGGCGCCGGGCCGGCCAATCTAGAATGCGCCGCCGGGACGGGTGCAGGCGCCCGGCCCGCGGCCGGCAGGCAGAACAGCAGATGGACAGGACATACGACGTCATCGTGGTAGGCGGCGGTCACGCCGGGACGGAAGCGAGCCTCGCTGCCGCGCGCGCGGGCGCGCGGACGCTGCTCGTGACGCAGAAGCTCGCGACGCTGGGCCAGATGAGCTGCAACCCGGCCATCGGCGGCATCGGCAAAGGCCACCTGACCCGGGAAATCGATGCGCTCGGCGGCGCGATGGCCCGGGCGATCGACCGGGCCGGCATCCAGTTCCGGACGCTGAACGCGAGCAAGGGGCCCGCGGTCCGCGCGACGCGGGCGCAGGCCGACCGCGAGCTCTATCGCAGGGCGATCCGGGACATCCTCGGCAGCCAGCCGGGCCTCGAGCTGCTCGAGGCCCCGATCGACGATCTCGTCGTCCGGGATTCTCGCGTGCAGGGTGTGATCACGGCCGACGGGGTCACGATCGCCGGCCGGACCGTCGTGCTGACGGTCGGCACGTTTCTCGGGGGCCGCATCCTCGTGGGCAGGACCGAAGCGGCCGGGGGCCGCATCGGTGACGCGCCCTCGAACCGGCTCGCCGAGCGCCTGCGGGCGCTGCCGTTTACCGTCGCGCGGCTCAAGACCGGGACGCCGCCGAGACTCGACGGCAGGAGCCTCGATTTCCCGGCGATGCGCGAACAGCCGGGCGACGAACCGCGACCGGTGTTCTCGTTCCTGGGTCGCCGGGACGAGCACCCGCGGCAGGTGGCCTGCCACGTCACGCAAACGACGACGGCGACCCACGAGATTATCCGCGCATCGCTTGACGAGTCGCCGATGTACTGCGGCATCATCGAGGGCGTCGGTCCGCGTTACTGTCCGTCGATCGAGGACAAGGTCGTGCGCTTCGCGGAGCGGGAATCGCACCAGGTCTTCGTCGAACCCGAGGGGCTCACGACCGACGTCGTTTACCCGAACGGGATCTCGACCTCGCTGCCCGCGGCCGTGCAGGAGCGATTCGTGCGGACGATCCCGGGCTTCGAAAACGCGCGTATCACCCAGCCGGGCTACGCGATCGAGTACGACTATTTCGACCCGCGCGGACTCGACCCGTCACTCGAGACACGCCCGGTCGGCGGCCTTTACTTCGCCGGCCAGATCAACGGTACGACCGGCTACGAGGAGGCCGGCGCGCAGGGGCTCCTCGCCGGCGTCAACGCGGCGCGTGCGGCACGGGGCGAGGCGCCCTGGTGTCCGGCGCGGCACGAAGCCTATCTCGGCGTCCTCGTCGACGACCTGGTCACGCGCGGGGTCAGCGAGCCGTACCGGATGTTCACGAGCCGGGCCGAGTACCGGCTGCTCCTGCGCGAGGACAACGCGGATGCCCGGCTGACGCCGACAGGCCGCGAGCTCGGTCTCGTCGACGACGTGCGCTGGGCTGCTTTCGAGGCCAAACAGGCCGCCATCGGCGCGGAGCGTGAACGGCTCCGGGCCACGCCCGTGAAGTCCGCCGGCGTCCGCGCGGCGGAACTCCTGAAGCGGCCCGGAACGGTTTACGCCGACGTCGTCGCGCTGCCCGAGGTCGGGCCGGGCCCGGCGCTGTCCGGTTTGCCGGCCGAACAGGCCGGGCAGGTGATGCTCGCGCTCGAGGTCGAGGCGAAATACGCCGGCTACGTCGACCGCCAGGCGCGCGAAATCGCGAGGCAGGCGAAGCAGGAAAGCCTGCGCGTGCCCGAAGACATCGATTACTCGGCTGTCGACGGCCTGTCGAACGAGGCACGCCAGCGCCTGGCGGCGGTGCGCCCGACGACCGTCGGCCAGGCCGCGCGGCTCGAGGGGATGACGCCCTCGGCCGTGTCGCTGCTCCTCATTCACCTCAAGAAGCGCCAACTGCGTCGTTCCGCCTGAGGCGGCCTGCGTTATGCTCTGGCGCATGCCGTACCGCCGCCTCGCTGCCGTCCTCGTCGTGCTCTGCCTCGGCGCCTGCGGTGCGCCCGAGCAGCCGGGCCCTGAACGACTGACGCTGAACCGCGGGCTGGCCTCGGACCCCGAGTCGCTGGATCCGCACAAGGCGCGCAGCACCCAGTCGGGCGAAGTGCTGCGCGACATCGGCGAAGGGCTCGTCGGGTACACGCCGACCGGCGCGATCCGCCCGGCAGCGGCGGCTGCCTGGCAGGTTTCCGAAGACGGCCTGGTCTACACGTTCGCGTTGCGGCCCGACGCCCGCTGGTCGAACGGCGACCCGGTACTGGCGGAACACTTCGTGTTCGCGCTGAGAAGGCTCGTCGACCCGGCGACCGCGGCTTTTTACGCGCAGTCGATTGCGCCGATTGTCAACGCAACGGCGATCACGGCCGGCGCCAGACCGCCGGCGGAGCTGGGCGTCCGCGCGCCCGACGACCACACGCTGGTCATCGAGCTCGAACGGATCACACCCTACCTGCTCGGTCTCCTGACGCATCCGAGCACGTTTCCCGTCCACCCGGGCTCGGTCGCCGAGCACGGCGCCGCGTTCGCGCGTCCCGGCAACCTGTTGTCGAACGGCGCATACCTGCTGGAGGCGTGGGAGCCGGGCTCGGTACTCAGGCTCGTGCGCAATGCGCATTACTGGAATGATGCCGCGACGGCGATCGACGCCGTCAACTACCACGTGCTGCCGCAGGAGGTCACAGAGCTCAATCGGTACCGGGCAGGCGAGCTGCACATCACGTCGAACGTGCCGCCCGACAGTTTCGAGCAGGTGCGCGCGGAGCGGCCCGACGAGCTCCGGATCGCGCCATACCTCGCGGTCTACTATTACGGCTTCAACCTGACGCGCCCGCCATTCGCCGGCAACCGGGCACTCCGGCAGGCGCTGTCGATGGCGATCGATCGCGAGGTGCTCGTCGAGAAAGTGCTCGGCCGCGGCGAGGCGCCAGCCTACAGCTGGGTGCCGCCCGGTGTTGCCGACTACGAGCCGGTTCGCCTTTCGTATGCCGATCTCGACGCCGCCGAGCGCCACGCGCTCGCAGAGACGCTGTACCGGGAGGCGGGCTATGGTCCCGACAACCCGGCGGAAATCGAGCTGCGCTACAACACGTCGGATACGCAGCGTCGGGTCGCGCTCGCGATCCGGGACATGTGGCGCAACGTGCTCGGAGTCGAGACCACCCTGATCAACGAGGAATTCCAGGTGCTGCTCGCCAATATGCGCGAGGCGGAGGTGACCGAGGTGTTCCGCTCGAGCTGGATCGGCGACTACAACGATGCGCACACTTTTCTGAGCATACTGGAGAGCGGCAACCCCTCGAACATGCCGCGCTATGCGAGCGACGAATACGATTCACTGATGCAGCGCGCAGCGAGCCGCGTCGACCCGCAACGGCGCCGGTTCTTCCTCGAGGAGGCCGAGCGCGTGCTGCTCGCGGATCATCCCGTGATCCCGATCTATTTCTACGTGAGCAAGCACCTCGTCAGCCCGGCCGTCCGCGGCTGGCAGGACAACGTCCTGGATTACCATTACAGTCAGCACCTGAGTCTCGCAACAAACTGACATTCGGACGGGGACTTGGCCCGCTACATCCTGCTGCGCGTACTCGGCGCGATACCGACGTTGCTCTTGGTCATCGTGCTCGCATTCCTGATGGTGCATGCCGCACCCGGGGGTCCGTTCGACGCCGAGCGGGTGCTGCCGCCCGATATCGAGGCCAATATCGCGCGGGCATACCACCTGGACGAACCGCTGCCGGTCCAGCTCTGGCGCTACCTCGCCGGCCTGGTACAGGGCGACCTCGGGCCTTCGTACCGCTACCGCGACCACACGGTGGCCGAGCTGATCGGCAGCGCATTCCCGCTGTCGTTGAAGCTCGGGCTGCTCGCGATGATCTGCGCCGTGACACTCGGCGTCGCGGCCGGTACCGCGGCGGCGCTGAGGCACAATTCCCTCGGCGACCGGTTGCTGATGGGTTTCGCGATGACGGGCATCTCGGTACCGGTCTTCGTCGTCGCGCCGCTCTTCGTGCTGGTGTTCGCCATTCATCTCGACTGGCTGCCGGCGGGCTGGAGCGGCAACCCGGGTGCGGGCCGGCTGGTGCTCCCGGTACTGGCGCTCGCGCTGCCGCAGGTCGCCTACATCGCGCGGCTGACGCGTGCGAGCATGCTCGAGGTCCTGGCCAGCGACTTCATCCGGACCGCACGGGCGCAGGGTCTCGGCACGGCGGCCATCGTGCGCTACCACGCGCTCAAGCCCGCGATGCTGCCGGTGCTGTCGTACATGGGGCCTGCGATCGCGGCGATCCTGACCGGATCCGTCGTCGTCGAGGAGATCTTCGGCATCCCGGGCCTGGGCCAGTTTTTCGTGCGCGGTGCGCTGAACCGTGACTACACGCTCGTCCTCGGCATCGTCATCTTCTACGCGGCGCTCGTCATCCTGCTCAATCTCGTCGTCGACGTCCTCTACGGCGTCATCGATCCGAGGATCCGGCAGCGGTGAACGCGTTGCCGCGGACGTTCGCAGGCCTGCGTGCAAGCCGCACGGCGCGCGTCTGCGTCGTGTTGCTCGCACTGATCGTACTGGCCGCGCTGGTTGGCCCGCTCGTCAGCCCGCACGATTACCAGCGGGCGGACTTCGACCGGATACTGGTACCGCCCGGGAGCGGGGACGCGCACGTCTTCGGCACCGACGATCTCGGCCGCGACCTGTTCGTGCGCACGATGCTCGGCACCCGCATCACGATCCTCGTCGCCGTGGTCGCGAGCATCGTGAGCCTCGTGATCGGCGTCGCATACGGCGCGCTGGCAGGCCTCGCCGGGGGCCGCGTCGATGCGCTGATGATGCGCTTCGTCGACACGCTCTACGCCCTGCCGTTCATCTTTCTCGTCATCCTGCTGATGGTCGCGTTCGAACGGAACTTCCTGCTGATCTTCGTCGCGATCGGCGCGATCAACTGGCTCGACATGGCGCGCATCGTGCGCGGGCAGACGCTGTCGCTCAAGGAGCGCGAATTCGTGCAGGCCGCGCGGCTGATCGGCGTTTCGACGCCGCGCATCCTGCTGCGCCACATCGCCCCCAACCTGGTCGGCGTCGTGATCGTGTACCTGACCCTGACGATACCGCAGGCGATCCTGGTCGAGTCGTTCCTGAGTTTCTTAGGCTTAGGCATCCAGGAACCGCAGACCTCGCTCGGCGCGCTGGTCGATGCCGGCGTCAACCAGATGGAGGGCGCGGCCTGGATGCTCCTGATCCCCGCGACGCTTTTGGCCGTGATCCTGCTCTGTTTCAATTTCTTAGGCGATGCGATGCGCGACGCCGTCGACGTGCGGGGCGCGCGGTGAGCCTGCTCGAGGTCCGGGATCTCTCGATCCGCTACGGCGCGACCGACGTCGTCAGCGGTCTCGACTTCGACGTCGCGCCGGGCGAAGCGGTCGGCCTGGTCGGTGCGTCGGGCTCGGGCAAGAGCCAGACGGCGCTCGCGATCATGGGCCTCCTGCCACGCGCGGCAAGCATCTCGGGCAGCGTCCGGCTGGGCCCCCACGAACTCCTGGGCGCGCCGGCGCGCGTGCTCGACCGGGTCCGCCCGACGCGCATCGCGATGGTGTTCCAGGACCCGGCGCAGGCACTGAATCCCTATCTCCGCGTCGGGCGGCAGCTCGTCCGGATACTCGAGCAGCACCGGATTGCGCGCGGCGCGAGCGCGCGGCAAAAAGTCGTCGAGATGCTCGCTCGTGTCGGCCTGCCGGACGCGCCGCGCCAGGCGGCGGCGTGGCCCCACGAGCTCTCGGGCGGCATGCGGCAGCGGGTCATGATCGCCTCCGCGCTGCTCGCCGGTCCCGAGCTCCTGGTCGCGGACGAGCCGACAACGGCGCTGGACGTGACCGTGCAGGCACAGATCCTGGACCTCCTGGAGTCGCTGCGGCAGGACACCGCACTCCTGTTGATTACCCACGACCTGGGCATCGTCGCCGGGCGCTGCGAACGGATGCTGGTGCTCGAGGCCGGGCGGCTCGTGGAGAGCGGGCCGGTCCGCGAGGTTTTCTCGCGGCCGCAGGCGGCCGGCACCGAAGCGTTGCTGGCCGCGACGCCGGCGCCGGGGGCCGCACGCGAAGCGGTGGCTGGGCCGGAGGTGTTCAGGATCGAGGGGGCGGCAGTCTGCTACCGGCCCCGCCGCGGCCCGCCGCTCCACGCCGTGCGCGGCGTGGGCCTCGCGGTTGCACGGGGCGAGATCGTCGCGGTCGTCGGCGAATCCGGCGCCGGCAAGACGAGCCTCGGCCGCGCGGCACTGGGACTCGTACCGCTGGCCGCCGGGCGCATCGTGCTGGCGGGATCGGAGCTGGCACCGCTTGCCGCCGACCGCTCGCTGGCGGCGCGCCGGGCCGTCCAGCTCGTGTTCCAGGACCCGGCCGCGTCGCTCAACCCGCGGTTGACGGTAAGCGACATCGTCGCCGAGCCGCTCACCGTGCACGAGCCGGGGCTCAAGGCCGCCGAGCGGGGCTCGCGGGTCGAAGCCGCGCTGGCGGCGACCGGCCTCGAGGCCGGATTCATGACGCGCTACCCGCACGAGCTGTCGGGCGGCCAGGCGCAACGGGTCGCGATTGCCCGGGCGCTGATCCTCGAGCCCAGGGTACTGATCTGCGACGAAGCCGTGGCCGCGCTGGACGGCCGGGCGCGACGGCGCATCCTGGGCCTTTTCGATACCGCGCGGGCAGAGACGGGTCTCGCCGTCATCTTCATCACCCACGACCTCGGCGTCGCACAGGAAATGGCGCACCGGGTGCTGGTCATGTACCTCGGCCGCCTGGCCGAGCTCGGGCCGGCGGTTGCGGTTCTGTCGCAGCCGCTGCATCCCTACACGCAGGCGCTGCTCGCCGCCGTCCCGCGCGCCGACCCGAGAGATCCGGGCGGTCGCGCGACCATCACCGGCGAGGTGCCGTCACCGGTCGCGACGCCGGCCGGCTGCGCCTTCCATCCGCGCTGTCCGCGCGCCGAGGGGCGCTGTGCGGAAGAGCGCCCCGCGGCCCGCGGTGTCGCCGGCAGCCGGGTCGCCTGTCACTTCGCGGAGGAGTTCCTCGCCGGGGACGCCCCGGCCTAGCGGAACGCGCCCGGTGAAAGCTGCATCGGGGCGCCGTTCACGGTGATCGTGCCGTCGACGAGTTCAACGTCGACGACGTAATGATCGTCCTGCCGCCTAAGGTAGCCCAGCGCAATCATGGCCCCGGCCTCGGGGTACAGCGTCGTGACCAGGTCGGCCACCTCCGCCGGCAGTTTGAGCGAGAGTTCCGCATCCGTCGCGAGCAGGATGGCCGGCCACGCCGGGTCGGTCTCGGCGGTCGCGGCCCGGCCGCTCGCTGCGATCGTCCCGGACGGCAGCTCGACGTCGAGGCGGGCGAGCCGGAGTTCGAGACCGGCGCCGACCAGCTCGCGCATTTCCCTTTCGAGGCGCTGTTCCGACGACGTCGCGCCCGGCGCCGTCACCAGGGCGTCGACGGTGCGCTGGACGCGCGCGAGCGCCGCGCCGTCCGCGCCGTCGAGGGCCAGCTCGATCCCTACGGCGGCGGTGCCGAGCGGCGGCAGGGGGGCGTTGTCGATGCGGAGCTCGATGTCGCCGTCGATGCGATCGCCGGCGGTCGCCGAGGACGCCGAAACCGAGACGGGACCGACGGTCACCGAATTGCCGGGGCGGACGAGGCCCACCGATTCGAGTTCGAACCCGAACGAACCGACGGGAATGCCGAAACGCGTCGGCGTCTGTTCGACCTCGAAGGAGAGTTCGCCGAGCAGCAGGGTCGCGTCCGGCGCTTCGGCCGCGAGCGGGTCCAGCGTGCCACGCACGGTGAAGCTGCCGGCGACCGGCTGGCTCGTGACGACGACCACGCTCTGGCCCCAGGTCAGCGTGGCGCCGTCGGCGTCGGTATTGCCCGGCGGCAGCACGTAGCGCGACTCGAGCGTGCCGGTCACGCCGATCCGGCTGTAGATCGTGCCCGGCACGGGGATCCGCTCTCCGCCCGGAAACTCCAGCGCAACCGTCGACACGGCGCTGCCGAGGCCCGGCAGCAGCGAGCCCTCCTTGCGCGCCAGCGAGGTAACCGGAATGAGCCCGTGATCGAGACGCGTGTCGATGACAAGCGCGGGCAGCGCATCGGGGTCCGCGGGCTCGAACAGGGCGACGAGCAGCCCGCGGATCTCGCCGTCCCTGATCTCGACCCGGTGCGAGCCGGCCGACGAAAACCAGCCGCGCTCGAAGCCGCGCGAGGTCACCCGGAGCTCGGCCGATTCCATTGCCGCGCGGTCGAGGTTCTCGTCCATCGTCTGCTCGGCCAGCCGGCCGACGATGCCTGGCGACACGAGCACGACCAGTGCGAGCAGGATCAGCAGGAAGACGATGCTCTTCTTCATGGCGGTGCGAGGGGCGGCGGCGAGGCCGCGATCCTAGCACGCGCGGGACAAGCGCACGCCGCAACGGTCTGGAAATCGGGGAGCCAACTCACTACCATAGCGCCCTCGTTCGAGCCGCTGACCCGGGTTCGGGCCCGGTAAACCCAAGGCGCTTCCTGTGATTTTCGAGACCAAAACCGCCGCCGCCGTCGCGCTCGCCGTCGCACTGGTCGGCTTTTCAGGATCCCCGGCACTGGCCGAAGGTGATCCCGCGCGCGGCGAAGCCGTCGCCTATTCCTGCCTCGGCTGCCACGGGATCAAGGGCTATCGCAATGCCTACCCGTCGTACCGCGTGCCGAAGCTGGGTGGCCAGAAAGCGGCGTATCTCGTGGCGGCGCTCAAGGGTTACAAGGACGGCACGCGGCAACATCCGACGATGCAGGCCCAGGCGAAGAGCCTGACGGACCAGGAAATCGAGGACATCGCGGCATACCTCGCAACCCTCGGCAACGAGACCGTGCTCGCGGGAGGCACGGCCGGCGCGAGTTTCGAAGGCGCCGCAACCTGCGCCGCGTGCCACGGCCAAAACGGCATCGCCGCCTCTCCGCAGTGGCCGACGCTGGCCGGACAGTACGAGGACTACCTCGTGCACGCGCTCAGGCAATATCGCTCGGGCAAGCGGGCGAACGCGGTGATGATGCCGCTCGCCGCCAATCTCACGGACGCCCAGATCGCGCAACTCGCGGCCTACTACTCGCGTCTCGAAGGACTCGAGACGACCGTCGAGGAGTAGTTGCGCGCGCGAACGACAGCGCTCGCCGATGGCATCACGGCCATCGATACCGAATACGCGCGCCCGCAACAGGACGCGAGCCATTTGGTCGTCGAGCAGGGCCGGGCCGCGTTCGTCGATACGGGCGTCAACGCCAGCGTGCCGCTACTGCTCGAAGCGCTCGAGGCACAGGCGCTCGACGTCGGTGACGTCGACTACGTTTTCGTGACGCACGTACACCTCGATCACGCCGGCGGCGCCGGCCTGCTGCTCCGGTCGCTGCCGAACGCGCGGCTCGTCGTGCACCCGCGCGGCGCGCCCCACATGGTGGACCCGACGCGCCTCGTCGCGGGCACCGAGGCCGTCTACGGCAGGGAGGCGACCCGCGAACTCTACGGCGACATCCGGCCGGTCGAACCCGGGCGCATCCTCGAGGCGGCCGACGGCGACACGATCTCGCTCGCGGGCCGCGAGTTCGGGCTGTTCTTCACGGAAGGTCACGCGCGGCATCACTACTGCCTGCACGACCCTGCGTCGCGCGGGGTCTTCACCGGCGACAGCTTCGGCGTCTCGTACCGCGAACTCGATACCACTGCCGGGCCGATCATCTTCCCGACGAGCACGCCGGTGCACTTCGATCCGCCCGAGGCGCACCGCTCCGTCGACCGCATCCTTGCGCATGAGCCGGACTGGGTGTACCTGACCCACTACAGCCGCGTGGGCCCGGTCGAGCGCCTGGCTGTCCAGATGCACGCCGGAATCGACGCTTTCGTCGCCATCGCGCGCCGCTGTGCCGACGCACCCGACCGCAAGCGGCGCCTCGAGGCGGCATTGTTCGACTACTTTCTCGAGCGCCTCGACGAACACGGTTACGAAGGTGATCGGGACAGCGCCTGGCACGTCCTCGACATCGACGTGAGGCTCAATGCACTGGGCCTCGAGGTGTGGCTGGACCGCGAGGCGAAGACCCGGGCCGCCGGCTGACCGCGCCAAACTGCTGCCGCACAGGAGGAAACCGCATGGACACTTTTCGCGCCTTTCGTATCGACGAGCAGGACGGCTCTGTCGTCGCCGGGTTCGCCGAACTCACGCTGGACGACCTGACCGAAGGCAACGTCGTCATCCGCGTGAGCCACTCCACGATCAACTACAAGGACGCGCTGGCCGCGACGGGCAAGGGCAGGATACTCAGGCGTTACCCGCTGAACGGGGGCATCGACCTGGCCGGGACCGTCGCCAGCTCGGAGGACCCGGAGTTGCGCGAAGGCACGGCCGTCGTGGTCAACGGCTGCGGCCTGAGCGAGACGGTCGACGGCGGCTACTCGGAGTACGCGCGGGTCGACAGCTCGGCCGTCGTGCCGTTGCCCGAGGGCCTGAGCCCGCGTGACGCGATGCGCATCGGCACCGCGGGCTACACGGCCGCGCTCGCCATCCACCGCATGGAGCAGAACGGGCAGCTCCCGGACCAGGGCCGGATCGTCGTCACCGGCGCGACCGGCGGGGTCGGCAGCCTCGCGATCGACATGCTTGCCGGCAGGGGCTACGAAGTCGTGGCCGTGACCGGGAAGGCGGACGGCGATGCCTACCTGCGGGAGATCGGCGCGACCGAAGTGCTGCTCCGCGACGACATCGACTTCGGCAGGCGGCCGATGGAAAAAGCACAGTGGGCGGGCGCGATCGACAACCTGGGCGGCGAATACCTGGCCTGGCTCACGCGGACCATGCGGTACGGTGGCAACATCGCGAGCATCGGCCTCGCCGCGAGCCCGACGCTCAACACGACGGTGCTGCCCTTCATCCTGCGCGCGGTCTGCCTGCTCGGCATCAACTCGGTCGACACGCCGCGCGATTTGAGGCTCGCGGTCTGGCGGCGCATCGCCGGCGACCTCGCGCCGCGCCACCTGGAAACGATCGGCGGACGCACGATCCCGTTCGCGGAACTGCCGGGCGCCTTCGACGAATACATGGACGGCAAGGTGACGGGCCGCACCGTCGTCGAGATCGGCTGAAGCCGCCGGGCATTTGGGAAACCCGATCACGGTGGTTTAGAATCGTCCGGCTTTATTTTAATCCGGATTAAAATCGCGATGGCGAAGCGGGGCGACAAAGGGAACGGGACGGCGGGCGCGCGATTCCGCGCGGCGCTCGAGGCGGAGCGGCCGCTCATGATCGTCGGGGCGATCAATGCGTACACGGCACTGCTGGCCGAGCGGGCCGGGTTCAGGGCGATCTATCTCTCCGGTGCCGGCGTCGCCAATGCCTCGTTCGGCCTGCCCGATCTCGCGATGACGACCTTAAACGACGTCTGCGAAGACGTCCGCCGCATCACGGCGGTCACCGATTTGCCCCTGCTGGTCGATGCCGACACGGGTTGGGGCAGTGCGTTCATGATCGGGCGGACCATCCGTGAGCTCACGCGCGCCGGCGCCGCCGGCTGCCACATCGAGGACCAGGTCACGGCGAAACGCTGCGGGCACCGGCCCGGCAAGGCGCTGGTCGACACCGGCGAGATGTGCGACCGGCTAAAGGCCGCCGTCGACGGCCGCAAGGATCGGGCCTTCGCGATCATGGCCCGCACCGATGCCCACGCCGTCGAGGGCCAGGAGGCCGCACTCGAGCGTGCGGCGGCCTACGTCGAGGCCGGCGCCGACATGATCTTTGCCGAGGCGCTGACGACGCTCGACGAATACCGCCAGTTCACGCGGGCGGTCGCGGTCCCGGTGCTCGCGAACCTGACCGAGTTCGGCAAGACACCGCTCTTCACGACGGCGGAGATGGCGGAAGCGGGCGTGCGCATGACGCTCTACCCGTTGTCGGCATTCCGGGCCATGGCGAAAGCCGCGGCAAGCGTCTACGGGGAACTCCGCCGCGAGGGCACGCAGGCCGGCAGCCTGGCTGCGATGCAGACGCGCGCCGAGCTCTACGACGTGCTGGATTACCAGTCGTTCGAGGACAAGCTGGACGAACTCTTCGCCCGCGACAACGGCGACCCGGGCGACGACTGAGACGAGTGCCGGCCGGAGCGCGGCCGGGCAGGAGGCAACGATGGGAGCAAAACCGAAAACCGGTGGTCTGGCGGGCGTCACGGCGGGCAAGACCCGGCTCTGCACCGTCGGCAAGGAAGGCGCGGGGCTGACCTACCTCGGCTACGACATCGAGGACCTCGCCGAACACGCATCTTTCGAGGAAGTCGCTTACCTGTTACTCCGCGGCGAGCTGCCCACCGCGTCCGAACTCGACGGCTTCGTCACGAAGATCCGGGCGCTCCGCGGGCTGCCGGCGCCGCTCCGGAAGCTGCTGGAGATGATCCCGCCGGACGCGCACCCGATGGACGTACTGCGCAGCGGCGTGTCCTTTCTCGGCAACATCGAGCCGGAAGGAGACTTCGACAACCAGGTCGATGCGGCCGACCGGCTGCTGGCGGCGCTGCCGTCGATGCTGCTCTACTGGCATCGCTTCCACGCGGACGGCGAGCGCATCGAGACGGAAACGGACGATGCGAGCATCGCGGGGCACTTCCTGCACCTGCTGCACGGCAAAGAGCCGAGCGAGATGCATCGCAAGTGCCTCGATACGACGCTGATCCTCTACGCCGAACACGAGTTCAACGCGTCGACCTTCACCGCGCGCGTGATCACCGCGACGCTGTCGGACATGCACTCCGCGATTTCGGGTGCGATCGGCGCGCTGCGCGGTCCGCTGCACGGCGGTGCGAACGAAGCTGCGATGGCGCTGATTCAGCGCTTCGCTTCGCCCGAGGCGGCGGCGCGCGGCATCCACAGGATGCTGGAGCAAAAAGAGCTGATCATGGGTTTCGGGCATCGCGTCTACACGACGTCGGATCCGCGCAACGCGATCAACAAGAAGATGGCCCGACGCCTCGCAGCCGAGGCCGGCGACGAGGTCCTGTACCCGGTGTCCGAGGCGATCGAGAAAGTCATGTGGGACGAGAAGAAACTGTTTGCGAATGCGGACTTCTACGCCGCGACCGTGTACCACTTCCTCGGCGTGCCGACGAGCCTCTTCACCCCGATCTTCGTCTGCTCGCGCGTCACCGGCTGGGCGGCACACGTCATGGAGCAGCGGGCGGACAACAAGCTGATCCGGCCGGCGGCAGAGTACGTCGGGCCGCCGCTGCGCGCGTGGGTGCCGATCGGCGAGCGGGACTGAAATCATCAACCGGGGTCAGAGCCCTTTTGGCAAGGGCTCTGACCCTTTTTGCAAAGCACAGGTATTGAGGATGTCCAACATCGACATACGTTCGGCGAAGCGCCCGGAGTGGGACGGGGAGCTGGCCCTGATCGCGGACTACGTCTGCGCGGGCGAGATCGACAGCGCGCTCGCTTTCGAGACCGCGCACTACTGCCTGCTGGACACGCTGGCCTGCGGTTTCCAGGCGCTCGACTACCCGGCCTGCAGGAAGTTGCTGGGCCCCGTCGTGCCGGGTGCGACGCTGGCCGGCGGCGCGCGCGTGCCGGGTACGTCCTACGAACTCGAACCGGTCATGGCCGCGTTCAACATCGGCGCGATGATCCGCTGGCTCGACTTCAACGACACCTGGCTCGCGGCAGAGTGGGGCCATCCGTCGGACAACCTGGGCGGCATCCTCGCCGTGGCCGACTACCTGAGCCGGCAGCGGCGCAGCCGAGGCGAGCCGCCCCTCGTGATGCGGGACGTGCTCGAGGCCATGATCCGCGCCCACGAGGTCCAGGGCGTGCTGGCGCTCGAGAACAGCTACAACCGGGTCGGGCTCGATCACGTACTGCTCGTGCGCATCGCGACGACGGCGATCGTGACGCGGATGCTCGGCGGCGACCGGGACAAGGTCCTGACCGCGCTCTCGCACGCGTGGATCGACGGCGGCGCGCTCCGGACGTACCGCCACGCGCCCAACACGGGCTCGCGCAAGAGCTGGGCGGCCGGCGACGCGACGAGTCGCGGGGTCCGGCTGGCGCTGATCGCGATGACGGGCGAGATGGGCTATCCGTCGGCACTGTCGGCAAAGACCTGGGGTTTCTACGACGTCCTGTTCAAGGGCCGGCCGTTTCAGTTCCAGCGGGACTTCGGCAGCTACGTGATGGAGAACATCCTGTTCAAGATCTCCTACCCGGCCGAGTTCCACGCCCAGACCTGCGTCGAGGCCGCGATGACGTTGCACGCACAGGTTCGCGACCGTCTCGACGAGATTGACCGCATCGTGATCGAGACCCAGGAGGCGGGCGTCAGGATCATCGACAAGACGGGCCCGCTCGACAACCCGGCCGACCGCGACCACTGCATCCAGTACATGGCGGCCGTGCCGCTGATCTTCGGCCGGCTGACCGCCGCGGACTACGAGGACGAGGTCGCGGCGGATCCGCGCATCGACGCGCTGCGGGAAAAGATGGAAGTCCGCGAGAACGAACAGTTCACGCAGGACTACTTCGACCCGGACAAGCGTTACATCGGCAACGCGATGCAGGTGTTTTTTACCGACGGCACGAAAACGGAACGGGTCGCGGTCGACTACCCGATCGGGCATCGCGCCCGGCGGGACGAAGGGATCCCGGTGCTGGTCGACAAGTTCGTCACGAGCGTGTCGGGCAAGCTGGCAAAGAACCAGTGGGCAGCGCTCGAGCCGCTGATCGGGGACCGCGAGACGCTGGCCGCGATGCCGGTCGACGATTTCGTGGCCCTGCTCGTCGCCTGACCGGCCCAAAGGGGTCAGAGCCCTTTCAAAAAGGGCTCTGACCCCTTTTATGTCAAATCGCCGGCCGGGCGGTGTCGGCCGCGGGCGGGGCTATACTGCCGGCGCGATGTCGAGCCTCGAGCCACAGATTGCCGCCGCCCTGGCGCGCCTGCCCGACGCCATGCCCCCGGGCGCGGCCGCCCGGCTGGCCGGGCTCGTCGACGAGCTGGTGCGCTGGAACGCGAAGGTCAACCTGACCGCGATCCGCGATCCCGTGGCGATGATCGAGGGCCACCTGCTCGACAGCCTCGCCGTCCGGCCGCTGCTCGAGGGTCGCAGCATCGCGGACGTCGGTACCGGTGCGGGGTTTCCCGGACTGCCGCTCGCCATCGCCGAGCCGGACCGGCGCTTCACGCTGATCGACGGCACTGCGAAAAAGATCGCGTTCGTCCGCCACGCGGCCGGCCTGCTCGGGCTCGGCAACGTCGAGGCCGTGCAGACGCGCACGGAAGACTATGCACCCGGGCAGGGCTTTGATACCGTGATCGCTCGCGCCGTCGGCACGCTCGACAGGCTCGTGGCGATGGCGGGACATCTCGTGGGAGAGGACGGGGTGTTCCTGGCACTCAAGGGGCGCTACCCGAAGCAGGAACTCGACGAGGTCCCGGCCGCGTGGGCGACGCGCGTCGTGGCCCTCGACGTTCCGGGGCTGGAGAAAGGTTCGCGGCATGCCGTGCTGCTGCGGCCGACAAGAACATGACACGCATCATCGCAGTAGCCAACCAGAAAGGCGGCGTCGGCAAGACGACGACCTGCGTCAACCTCGCCGCCTCGCTCGCGGCGACCCAGCGCCGCGTACTGCTGGTCGACATGGATCCGCAGGGCAACGCGACCATGGGCTGCGGCGTCAACAAGATGGAACTCGACCTTTCCGCCTGTGACGTCCTGCTCGGTGACGCCTCGGCGGCGGACACGATCGTCACCGCGCCAGAGGGCGGCTTCGCCGTGCTGCCGGGCAACGAGGACCTGACGCTGGCCGAAGTGAAGCTCTTGCAGGAGATCGGCCGCGAAATGCGGCTCAGGATGGCGCTCGAGCCGGTGGCCGGACTCTACGATTTCATCCTCATCGACTGCCCGCCGTCGATCAACATGCTGACGATCAACGCCCTGACCGCCGCGGACGGCGTGCTGATCCCGATGCAGTGCGAGTACTATGCGCTCGAGGGCCTGAGCTCACTGCTCAATACGATCGAGCAGGTGAAGGAAACGGTCAACCCGAAGCTCGGGATCTTCGGCCTCCTGCGCACGATGTTCGATCCCAGGGTCAATCTCTCGAACGAGGTCTCGATGCAGCTGATCGAGCACTTCGACCGCAAGGTGTTCCGGACGGTCATCCCGCGCAACGTCACACTGGCCGAGGCGCCGAGCTTCGGCCGGCCGGTACTGCTGCACGACCGTGCCTCGCGGGGCGCCATCGCCTACCTCGCGCTCGCGGG
>JAWWBD010000007.1:0-31775 GCA_033721115.1 Woeseiaceae bacterium
ACCGGATCCGGATCGACGGCGCAACGGGCATGCCGGGCGCACCCTCCTTCTACGGGACGGGTCACCCGAACCGCATGTACCTCGACGTGATCCAGTACTACATCGCGAACAACGTGGGCGCATCGCAGGACAACGGCGACGGCACCTACACGGTCGAGTACTTCACGGCGCTGCCCGCGGACTTCACGGGCCGGGCGATGGTCGCCATCGGCGGGCACCCGGCCGCGATCGGCGTCGAGGACGCCGACGGTGTGGTTGGCAACCAGCGCGCGGCGGCATCGAGCGTGGTCTGGTACCCGGCAGGCGCCGAGCGGGATTTTGCGGTGGCCGCGGATAATTGCAACGCCTGCCACAAGGACCTGCAGTTCCACGGCGCGAACCGCACTACCAACGTCGAAATCTGCATCGTCTGCCACAATGCTGACCTGGCGGAAAACGAGGGCTTCGCCTTTGGCCGCATGATCCACTCGATCCACACGGCCAGCCCGTCCTACGCCGGCGGCGAGTTTGCGGAGGTCACCTATCCGCAGTCGATCGCCAACTGCGACACCTGCCACGTCGAGGGTGCCTACAACACGGCCCGCGTCGAGGCGCGCGCGGTCAGCCTGGCTGCGGGAGCGGATGGCACAGTCTGGACGGACGACATCGCGACCACGCCGACGGCGCAGGCCTGCGGAACCTGCCACATGAGCGTGGCGGCCATGGGTCACTTCAATACGCAGGGCGGCGCAGTGGCAATTACCAAGGACCTGATCCAGCAGGTCGGTGGTCTGCCGAACGGCCAGGAAGCCTGCGCGGTCTGCCACGGTCCGGGTAACGAGTTCGATACGACCAGGTATCACAACCCGGGTGTGGAGTAATAGCGAGGCCAGAGTGGCGGTAACAACAGGGGCGTCCTTCGGGGCGCCCCTTTCTGTGCTAGCTTGAACCAAAACGCCAACGGACGCATGACTATGAAGCGCTTGCCCGTCGCCCTCTCCACGATCCTGTTGCTGCTGGCGGCCCCGCTGGTCCAGGCGCAGGACGACGAAGGTCCGTCTTACAGCCGCAACGGCGCGGATACCTGCCTCGCCTGCCACGGCGAGGACGAGGCCGTCATCACTGTATTCAGGACGCCGCACGGCGTGCCCACGGATCCGCGCAGCCCGTTCGGCCAGGGGCAGCTGCAGTGCGAGGCCTGCCACGGCCCGGGTGGCGATCACGCGGGCCGGGTGCGCCGGGGCCAGGAGCGCCCGGCGATGCCGCACTTTGCGACGGGCTCGGCAGCGTCGGTGGCGGAGGACAACGCGATGTGCCTCGGCTGTCACGCAGGCAGCGCCGGTGCGCAGTGGCACGACAGTGCCCACGATTTCGACGAGGTCGGGTGCGCCGACTGCCACGACGTGCACGCAGTACACGACCCGGTGCAGGCGACGGCGACCCAGCCCGGCGTCTGCTTCGACTGCCACAAGGCCCAGCGCGCGCAGGTCCTGAAGCCCTTCGCCCACCCGATCGCCGACGGCAAGATGGACTGTGCGGGCTGCCATGCGCCGCACGGCGAACAGACCGCGGGGCTGCTCGCGCGGCAGACCCTGAACGACACCTGCTTCGGATGCCACGCCGAGAAACGCGGCCCGTACCTCTGGGAGCATGCGCCGGTCGTCGAGGATTGCAGCAACTGCCATGAACCGCACGGCTCGAACCACCCGGGCATGCTGACGAGACGCGGACCGTTGCTCTGCCAGTCCTGTCACTCGCAGGCCGGCCATCCGAGCGTCGCATACAGGGACACCGGCCTGGCCGACGGGTCGGCATCGCAGTTCCTGCTGGGCCAGAACTGCCTCAACTGTCACAGCCAGGTACACGGATCCAATCATCCGTCCGGCTCCAGGCTGATGCGGTGATCGACATGATGAAGCTCAACAAGGACAAAACGAATTCAATCCGGCCGATCCTCGGCCTCGTCATTTTTGTCGCCTTCGTCGCGACGGACGGGGCTCGTGCGCAGGCGGTCGACACGAGCGACTGGAACTGTGAATTCTGTCCGTTCCCCGACGGCTACGAAGCAGATGTCGCGATCGGCGCGACCAGCATCAGCGACGATTCAGCGCGCCTGGGGAACGCGACCGGCTACGACGAATCGGGCGCCTATGCCAACGTGGACGGGCAGGGCCTGTACGCTGGTGAAAGCATTCGCCTCACCTGGATGGCCGAGGATCTCGGCCTCGATTCCCGGCGCCTCGCAATCGAGGGCGGCAGGCCGGGCAGTTTCGGTTTCCGGCTCGATTGGAGCGAGCTGCCGTACCGCCTGTTCAATACGACGCAGACCGTCTACGACTCGGTGGGGAACGATACCCTGGTGTTGCCTTCCGGCTGGGTGCCGGCCGCGCGGACACAGAACATGCCGGGCCTGGCGGCGGCGCTGACGCCGATCGACATCGCGAGCGATCGCCAGGCTTTCGGGGTAGGCGTCGACGTCGAAGCGGTGTCCGACTTCGACTTCTATGCCGACTTCAGGCGCCAGCAGCGTGACGGCATCCGGATCATGGGCGGCTCCGCTTTTTTCCAGGCGGCGCTCCTGCCGCGGGTCATCGACTACGAAACCGACCTCGTCGACGCGGGCATCCGCTACGCGAGCGGGCCGTTCAGCGTCTCGGTGGCCTGGTTCGGGTCGTTCTTCACGAACAACGCCGGCAGCCTGACCTGGGACAATCCGTTTCCCGGCTTCCGCCAGGGCCGGCACGCGCTGGAACCGGACAACGACTTCCAGCAGCTCTCCGTATCGGGGACTTACCATGCCGGTGCCCTGAACACGGTCGTCGCTTTCACGGCGGCGAACGGTCGCGGCGAGCAGGATGCGAACCTGCTGCCGTACACGATCGACTCCGGCATTGTCGCGCCCGGCCTGCCGCGTGCGACTGCGGATGCCGAAGTCGACACGACGAACCTCGCGCTGTCGATCACGTCGCGGCCGTTCCCGAAGGCCCGGGTGCGGCTGAACTACCGCTACGACGAGCGCGACAATGGCACGCCGCAGGCCATGTGGCAGCGGGTCGTCGTGGACAGTGTCCTGGCGCCGGGCAGCGACGCGAACATCCCGTACAGCTACGAACGCTCGGTCCTCGCGCTCGACGCGAGTTACCGGCTGTTCGACGGCGTCAGGATCGCCGGCGGCTACGAACGCCGGGACATCGACCGCGACTTCCAGGAAGTGGCGGAACAGGCGGAAGATACCGGGTACGGCCAGCTCTGGTGGCAGCCGACGCCGGCGCTCGAGCTGCGGCTCAAGGGCGGAACGGCGCGGCGCGAACCCGAGCGCTACGATGAAGCGTTCGCCGTGCTGAACGGGCAGAACCCGCTGCTGCGCAAGTACCATCTGGCCTACCGCTATCGCGAATTCGCGGAGGCCATGCTCGCCTTTGCACCGACCGAGCTTCCGGTTTCGGCGAGCCTGATGGCGTACTGGGCCGACGACAGCTATTCGCGCTCCGAGCTGGGGCTTCTGGCCGGCGACTCGCTGACGCTTGCCGGGGATCTGAGCTGGGCGGCGTCCGAACGGGTATCGCTCTACCTGCACGTGAGCGAGGAGGGAATCGATGCCGAGCAGGCCGGCAGCACGCTGTTCGCCGCGCCGAACTGGACCGCGCGGCATGACGACGATTACACGGCGATCGGTGCCGGCGTTCGCATTCGCGATATCGGTGCGAAATTCGACGTGACCTTCGATTACTCGAGTGCGAGCGGCGAATCGGAAATCATCGTCGATGGGCCGGGTGCCGGCCCGAGTGAGTTTCCCGAGCTCGAGTCGCAGTACGACGACCTGCGCCTGACGCTCAGCTACCGGAGCTCGCCGCGGCTGGCATGGACCCTCGAGGTCCGCTACCAGCTGTTCGAGACCGAGGACTGGGCGCTCGAAGGGCTGGCACCGGCGACCGCCCGGTCGCTGCTGTCGCTCGGCGCCGCGCCGTGGGACGAGGACGTGCTCGCGGTCGGCCTCGGTATCCGCTACCGTATCGGCTCCGCAGCCGAGGAGTAGGGGCCGCGACACGCCCGGTGCAGGCGCGCCGCCAGCAGCGCGGCGCCCGGCGTGACGTATGCCGGGCATGGACATCGCGACGCTCGACACCCTGAGGATCGTGCTCGACCCGGCCGGCCAGGCCGGCGTCGGGCTCGCGCTGATGCTCGTCATGTTCAGCGTGGCGCTGGGGCTCAAGGTCGATGATTTCCGCTACCTGCTCGAACGCCGCGGCCTGTTTGCCGGCGGCGTCGTTACCCAGGTCGTCGGCCTGCCCCTCGTGACGTTCGGTCTCGTCGCGCTGCTCGCGCCGCCGCCTTCGCTCGCACTCGGCATGTTCGTCGTCGCCTGCTGCCCCGGCGGTGCCGCATCCAACCTGATGACCTGGCTCGCGCGCGGCAACGTCGTCTACTCGGTTTCGCTGACGGCCGTGTCGAGTCTCCTCGCTGCGTTCGCGACGCCCGTATCGATCCTGTTCTGGTCCGGTGTCTACGGTCCTACCGCCGACCTGCTCGATGCGCTCGGTTTCAGCCCGCTGGCTTTCCTCGCCCGGACGACGCTGTTACTCGCCGTACCGCTCGTTGCCGGCATGCTCGTGCAGGCGCGCGCTCCCGACGTCGCGGTGCGCCTCAGGCGCCGCATGGCACTGGCCGGGGTGCTCGCGCTCGGCAGCGTCATCGCTTACGGCATCTGGCACTTCTTCCCCGTGCTCGCGCCGGCCCTCCCGTTGCTCGCAGGCCTCGGCATCCTGCACAACGCGCTGGCCTTCGGAACAGGACTCGGGGCTGCCGCACTGCTCCGGGCGGACCGACCTGCGCGCCGTGCGCTGACATTCGAAATCGGGATCCAGAACTCGGGGCTCGCGATCGTGATCCTGATCGCGCAGTTCGAGGGTCTCGGCGGCGCGGCCGCCATCGCCGCATTCTGGGGTGTCTGGCATCTGGTCGCCGGCGGCCTTATCGTAGTGCTGTACCGGTACGGGGACGCAAAGGCGCGCGGATGACGTTCGACCTCAAGATCGTCGGCGGGCAGGTTTACGACGGTAGCGGCGGCCCGCCGGTCACCGCCGATGTGGCCGTCACGGACGGCCGGATCGCCGAGGTCGGAAGCGCGAAGGGTCGCGCGACCCGGGTCATCGACGCATCCGGCGCAATCGTCACGCCGGGTTTCATCGACCTGCACACGCACTACGACGGCCAGGTGAGCTGGGACGAGGAGCTTAGGCCCTCGGTCGACTATGGCGTGACGACGGTGATCCTGGGCAATTGCGGCGTCGGCTTCGCGCCGGTGCGCCGCGCGGACCGCGACCGGCTGATCCGGCTGATGGAGGGCGTCGAGGACATCCCGGGCACGGCCCTGGCCGAGGGAATCACCTGGGACTGGGAAAGCTTCCCGGAATACCTCGATGCCATCGACCGCATCCCGCATACGATCGATTTCGGCGTGATGATCGGCCACGATCCGGTCCGCGTTTTCGCGATGGGCGAGCGGGCCGGTTTCGAGAACACGGCCACGGCGGAGGACATCGGGCGCATGCACGGACTCGTCGCCGACGCGATGGCTGCGGGCGCCGCCGGCTTCTCCACCGGGCGCACCGACGTGCACCGTACGGCGGACGGCGACTGGACCCCGTCGTCCGAGGCCAGCCGGCAGGAGCTCACCGGTATCGCGGCGGCGCTCCGGGGCAGGGACCGCGGCGTACTGCAGCTCGTCGACGATTTCGACCTGGAGCGCGACGGCGACAACTTCGCCGCCGAGTTCGGCCTCGTCGAAGCGTTTGCGCGGGCCGGCGCACGGCCGTGCTCGATCTCGCTGATGCAACGTGATTACGCGCCGGACCAGTGGCGGCGTATTCTTGCCGGCGCCGAGCGACTGGCCGCGACCGGCCTCGACTTTCGCGTGCAGGTCGCGCCGCGCGCGATTGGCGTCATCATCGGGCTGCAGTGCACGTTTCACCCGCTGGTCGCGCAGCCGAGCTATCTCGGAATCCGCGACAAGCCACTTGCCGAGCGGGTCGCAACCATGCGCGAGCCAGCGTTCCGCACGCGCTGCCTGGCCGAGTCGCCCGTGACCCTGGCGGGCCCGGGTTCGTCCGTGCCGCCGATCGTCGACCGGATCATCGGCGAGATCGAAACTATCGCCTTCAAGCTCTTCAGGCTCGGCGCCGAGCCCGACTATGAGCAGGGCGCGGAGCAGTCGCTCGGTGCCGAGGCGAAGCGCGAGGGCGTGCCGGTCCTGGAGAAGCTCTACGACGTCTGCCTGGAGCTCGACGGCCGGCAGCTCATCTACTTCCCGATCTACAACTACACCGGGTTCAGCTACGACAACGTGCACACGATGCTGACGCACCCGCAGGCACTCCTCGGGCTATCGGACGGCGGCGCGCACGTCGGTACCATCTGCGACGCGAGTTTTCCTGCATACCTCTTGTCCTACTGGACACGGGATCGCGAGCGGGACCGGATCGGGCTCGCCCGCGCGATCCGGATGCTGACGGCCGATCCGGCCGACTACCTGGGCCTCACCGATCGCGGCCGGCTCGCGCCGGGTTTGCGTGCCGACCTGAACGTCATCGACTACGGGAACCTGGCGCTCGAGGCGCCGCGCATGGTGCAGGACCTGCCGGCCGGTGGCCAGCGCCTGCTGCAGCCGGCCCGGGGCGTTCGGGCCACGCTGGTCGCCGGCGAGTGCGTCGTCGAGCACGATCGGGTGACGACGGCCCGGCCCGGCCGGCTCGTACGGTTCGACTGACCGGCGAGCCTGCGACGATTTCGCGGGTCA
Source organism: Woeseiaceae bacterium (assembly GCA_033721115.1). Taxonomy (GTDB): domain Bacteria; phylum Pseudomonadota; class Gammaproteobacteria; order Steroidobacterales; family Woeseiaceae; genus UBA1847. The sequence goes on from JAWWBD010000007.1 coordinate 6,776, forward strand.
GCGCATCAACACGACGTAACCACCAACAACGAGGGGAGTGCAATGAGCATCAAGACGGGCATTTCACTGGCGGTCGCGCTGGCGCTGACGTCGGCGGCCGTAGCGGCCGAGGAGATCCACAAAAAGACCGTGCTGGCGCTGGTCGGCGCCGGCGATGACGGGGGCACGAGCCTCGCGTTCGACAGCGAAACCGCCGGGTTCGATCTGCATGAGCTCCAGCTCGGCGAAAACCGCAGCTTCGTCGACGACCAGGGCCGCAACGTGCTGGTGACCCGTGCCGAAGACGGCTTCGTCTTCACGGTCGACGGGGAGATCATTCACGTGCCGGCGCTCGACGGCGACGACGCCACGCTCGACTGGGTAGAAGCGCGCGACGGAGAAGAGGTCGAAGTGCACATTGTGCACGCCGGCGACGGCGAGACCCGCGACGTCCGCCGCGAGGTGCGCGTGATCAGGAAGGCCGGCGAGGAGGACGCGCCGTAGCGGTCACGGGCCAGTCCCGCCGAAATCGGTCGCGGTGAAAATCCGCACCGTGTCCGGCGGGACGTTTTCCTCGACGCGCCGCCGGATGCGCTCGACGAGCTGCCGGCGAACGTTGCGTACCCCGTCGAGTTCCGCACCGAGACGGGTGAGCTTGAGGATCGCGAGCATCGAGAGCAAAAGTCCTGCCTCCGCCTCGATCAGCCGTACCGACGCGAAAAAGCTGAATGCCAGCAGGACCACCGCGAGCACGGCCCAGCCGATGCCGAACCAGTTGGCGACCAGCACCGCGATCGCAAGATACAAAAGCGGCAGCAGCAGAACGGTTGCGAGCACCTTGAGCGTCGCGATGTCGTCCATCTCGTAGCTGAATCGTCGGCCGACTGCCGCCGCTATCCAGCCGACCGGCAGGTGCAGCAGGGCGCCGGGAATCGCGAGCGGCAGCAACACGAGTACGCGCAGGCTGCGGAGCACGATTTTCCGAAACGCCGTCGCGAGCGTGATGTCGCGCCTGAGGTGATGATCGCGCAGTCCCAGCATGTCGAGCCGGGCCTGGTAGTCTTCGATGTCGCGCGAGAGCGCCTGCAGTGCCGGGTCGTCGATGTCTTCGAGGTAGCCCTCGACGAAGCGGCGATTGAGCTCGACGTACTGCGCCGGCGTCAGAACGGCGCCGTCCGGTTTGTAGAGGCGCCGGGCCGCCTGGATGATCCGGAGGGTCCGCCAGTCCGGCGCATTCAGCGTGACCGCGGCAAGCGCCCGCGCGAGATGGTCCGTCAGGTCATTGATGGCCTGGCTTTCGTCCTCGTTCCAGCGGGCGAGCCAGGTGGCGTCAATCCGGATCGGCGGACCGAATTCGATCAGCACCTGGCTTCTGAAGCGGTGCCGGTGGATGTAGTTGAGGCCGACGGGGACGATCGAAACGCTGACTTTGCCGCGCGCCGCGGCCCCGAGCGCGATTCGCGCGGTGCCGGTCTTGAGCCGCATCAGCCCGGGTTCTGCGTGGCTCACGCCTTCCGGAAAGATGCCGACGCAGTCGCCCGCCTCGATCACGTCAAACAGCCGCGCGAACGCGGCGCTGTTGTCCACGGCATCGCCGTGCTCCTCCCGCCGGTACACCGGGACCGCGCCGGTCGCCGCCAGCGCGCGGCCGAGCAGCGGGTAGTCCCAGAGCTTGGCGTTGGCGAGGAAGCGCAGCGGCCAGCGGCCGCATTTCGCGGTCAAAAGCCAGCCGTCCATCAGTGCATTCGGGTGATTGCCGGCAAAGATCACCGGCCCGGTTCCGGGTACGCGGTCCCGCCCGATCACGTCGATGCGCCTGAAAAACGTGTCGGTCACGACACGCACCAGGCCGAGAATGAGCCGCTCGAGCACCCCCGGATGCCTCCTGCCTGCTGCGCGGGACTGTGCGCGAGCGGCGCCGGCAGGTCAACCACGGCGCCGGCAAGCGGGTCTCCAAGTGACTGAATTTCTGAGAGATTCGCGATTACCTCGCCATAAGTACAAATACGGGGTTGACGAAATCTATATTTGAGATAAATTGTCTCAATTATGGATACCAGCAAAAACGCCACGCTGCGCGCGCTCCGGCTGCTGTTGCGGCCGATCGCGCGCATCCTGCTGCGGACGGGGGTGATCTGGAAGGAGTTCGCCGAGATCAGCAAGGCGACGTTCGTCGAGGTTGCGTCGGAGGACTTCGGCATCCGCGGGCGGCCGACCAATATTTCCCGCGTCGCGATCCTGACCGGATTCACGCGGCGCGAGGTGCGCAGGCTACGGGAGGTCCTGGATCGGGAAAACCCGGAGTCATTCGAGCGCATGAATTACGCGACGCGAGTCCTCACGGGCTGGTTCACCGACCCGGAGTTCATCGACGAAAAAGGACACCCGCGCGTGCTGGCCGCCAACGGAACCAACCCCTCGTTCGAATCGTTATGCAGGAAGTACAGCGGTGACGTGGCAGCCACCACGTTGCTCAAGGAACTGCGCCACGTCGGCGCCGTTGCCGAGACGGACGGCGGCAGGCTGGTCGCAAAGACGCGTTACTACATGCCGGCACTGACCGACCCGGGGCAGGTACTGCGCTCCGGCGGCGTCCTCGAGGACATCGGTTCGACGGTCGCCTACAACCTGCACCGGCAGCCAGAGGACCCGAGCCGGTTCGAACGCCGGGCGACGAACGTCTCGATGCCGGCAACCGCCGTCCCTGCCTTCCGGGAGTGGCTCGAACACGAAGGCCAGGCGTTCCTCGAACGCGCCGATGCCTGGCTGACCCAACACGAGAACCGGGGAACCGGCGATGAAGAAACCGTGCGTCTGGGGGTAGGCGCTTACTGGATAGAAAGCAGCAATACCGAGGAATAATTCATGAAATATTCAAGGCTCACTGGAATTTTCGCCGCTGCCATCCTGACCGCCTGCGGTTCGGGCGGCGGCAACAGCGTCGCAGGGATCGACGCAGGCGGCACCCCCGACCCCGTTGCCACGACCGTCGTTTCGCAAGGCGAGATCACCGGTTTCGGCAGCGTGATCGTCAACGGTGTGCGCTACGACACGAGCAGCGCGACCTTCACGATAGACGATAACCCGGGCTCGGAATCGGATCTGGCAGTCGGCCAGGTCGTCACGGTGCGCGGCACGCTCGGCGCCGACGGCAGTACCGGTACTGCTTCGAGCATCGTCTTCGACGACCTGGTCGAGGGTCCCGTGCAGGCGATCGATCCGGACACGGAGACGCTGATCGTGCTCGGCCAGACGGTACAGGTGACGGTCGATACGTCATTCGAGGCGGACATCGTACCGGCCTCGCTGGCCGGGCTCGCCGTCGGCGATATCGTCGAAGTATCGGGCTTTTTCGACGCCGCCGGCATCATCGTCGCGTCGCACATCGAGATCGAGAACCCGGGCGGCGAGTTCGAGGTCACCGGCATCGCGACGAACGTACAGGCCGGCGCCATGACGCTCGAGATCAACGCGCTGGTCGTGGATTACAGCGGCGCGCTGGTCGAGGACTTCCCGAACGGTGCACCGGAGGCAGGCCAGCTCGTCGAGGCGAAAGGGACGACGCTGGGCGCCGGCGGCGAACTGATCGCCACGCGGCTCGAGTTCGAAGGCGGTAACGACTTCGGCGACGGCCAGGTCGAGATCGAGGGCTTCATTACCCGCTTCGCAGCGGCGACCGACTTCGACATCGGCGGACTGCCGGTCACGACGACCGCATCGACCGTCTACGAGAACGGCAACGCCGCGGACCTCGATGTCAACCGCAAGATCGAGGCCGAGGGCAGTGTGAATGCGAGCGGCGTACTCGTCGCGACGAAGATCGAGTTCAAGCAGGCCGGGTTCCTGCGTGCCGAGGGGCTCGTCGAGGACGTGCAGGCAGCGCGGGTTACGGTGATGGGCATCCCCATCAACGTTCGCGCGGACACCGAGCTCAAGGACAGCAGCGATGCGGACGTCCGTGCGTTCGGGCTCGACGATCTCAACGTGGGCGACTACGTCGAGATTCGCGGCTACTCGGATGCGACGGGCTTCGTCGCCACGCGCCTGGAGCGCGACGACGACCGCGGGGAGGCCGCACTGCGCGGCTTCGTCGACTCGGTCGCGCCGCCCTTGTTCGAGATCCTGGGCGTGACGATCGCGACGGCCCCGGGGACGCAGTTCAGGGACAACGATACCCCCATCGATTCGGACACCTTCTTTGCGAGGGCGCCGGGTCGGCTCGTCGACGTCGACGGCACTTTCTCGGGCGGCACCCTTGCCGCCGAGGAAGCGAGCATCGAGGACTGAGCACATGGCTTGCCGGCCCGGCTCACCCGAGCCGGGCCGGTTTCTTTTGGCCGGGCCAGCCGTTTAGTCCCGGTTCAGGAAAATTTCAGGGTGCGTTAAGCCGGTCCGGTCTACGCTGCAGGCGAGGATGGCCCAGGTCATGGAGAGGACTGACATGGATATCGTCTACGCAGCAGAAAAGTCGAGCATCGCGGACCTTCTGAGCGCCACGCTCGAGGATGAGGTCACCGAAGGAGACATCGAGGTCAGCGAGAATCCCGCCGAGACCGGCAGTTTCCTGGTTCGCTGGCGCCTGAATCGCTACATGCTGGCGCCGAACGGCGAGGTTATCGCGATTCGCCGGGCACTGCGGGGCTGAAGGTCTCGCGCCCGGCAGCAAGCGCGATGGCGGCGTGCGCGTCGTCGAGCGCCTCGCCGACGAAGGAACGGACCTCCGGGTCCGGGTCGAGCCGGGCGCGGCGAATGACGGCGATCGAATCGGCGCGCGGGATGTCCGCCAGCGCCTCGAGCACGGCCATCCGGACCCGCGGATCCGGGTCATCAAGCGCAATCGCCAGGTGCCCGACGGCCGACCGGCTGTCCGTGCGCGACAGTGCGTCGGCTGCTTGGACACGGGTCCAGTAGTCATCGACACCTGCGAGACTCGCGATGGCCGCAAGTGCCGCGTCCGACCCGATTCGCGCAAGCGCGTCGAGCGCGGTATCCCGGATCCGCCCGTCCGGATCGGCGAGCGCGAGGCTCAGCGCATGCACGGCGGCCGCGTCGCCTGAGTCCCGCAATGTCCGGATCGCGGCCTTCTTCGCCGCGAGATCGCCGTGGAGCAGCTGTGACTCCGGACCGACTGGCCGGCGCGCGGCGCCGTCCCGGCCGGTCGCGAATATCCACAGCGTGCCGGCTGCTTCGCGGTCCGGCGACGATGTGGACGATCGGTACAGCAGTTGGTAGCTGTCGTCCTCGAGAATGATCGACAGCACCTGCCCGAGCGGCGCCGCAGAGAACGTCGCCGTCAGCGTGCCGCCGAGTTCGGTATGGCTCACCAGCCGGAGGTTGGCTGCGCGGGCCAGGCTCGTGACGACCGCGGCGCGTGGCAGTTCGTCGGCGCGCAGCGTGACCAGCCCGTCGTCCACCCGGACAAGGGGGTCGGCCCCGGCCTGCGACGCAAAAGGCAGGGCGAGACTGCCGAGGATCAGCAGCCCCGCCCCGAGGGGGAAACCGAATCGCGGTCGCCTAGTCGTCGTCTTCACAACCGTCGGGCGTCACGCACAGGTCGCCGATTTCCGTGAAGGTCGCGTTGTCGTCCCAGGTGATCGCTCCGACCTCGACCTTGAGCGGCGTATTCGCCGGGAAATTCCCGAGATAGTCGTCCGGAATCTCGACTTCGAATTCCGCGGCACCACCCGGAATGCGCACGACGTGGGTCAGGCTGTTGTACATGGCCGCAAGCCCCGGCTCTTCTTCGTCATCATAGTCGGGCTCGACCACGACTTCCCACAGCTTGATGTCGCCGGGACCGGCCAGCTCGACACCGTCCGGGTAGGCGCCTGCGGGCGTGCAGTTGCCGAGATCGTCGCCGAAGGACCAGGAGATCTCGCCTTCGTACTCGCCTTCGTCTTCCTCCTCGAGCTCGAATTCGACTTCGGCCGGAGCGGGCGGCAGGACGAAAGTCAGCATGGTGCTGCCGAACGCCATTTCGCCTTCCGCACCGAGACCCGAGAAGACATACAGGCCCGGCGTCCACAGGTCCACAAAGTCCTCGAGGGTGACGATGTCTTCGTCCTCGTCGGCCTCGGGATCGTTCCAGCACAGCGGCTCGGCGCTCTCGAGGAACGTCTCGGTCATGGTTTGCTCGCGCAGGGGTCCTTTCGCCTTGTCCGTAAAGACCTTCTGGCCGTCCGGGTCGGTAATTTCCATCTTGACCAGTTCGTCGCCGTCACCGAGGAAGTGGAAGCCGATGTCGCCGTCGGTCGAATTGATCTCGATCAGGACCTTGCACTCGCCGAAATCCCCGCAGGGCTCGGTCGCGGCGGCGGTCAGCCAGGCCGATGTGAGGGCGAGGGCCGCGAGTCCCTTTAGTGCTTGCGGCAAGAGTTTCTGGATTTTCATTGCTGTTCCTCCCTGGGAATGTGCGGCGCCCCGCGCGCTGGCGACGGCCGCGTTCTGGTTTCGCTCACACCAATAGACGGGCCGCGGCCGGAAAACCGGTCGCCGGAGCGGAAGGAATCGTGGTTTCGGGGGGTGCGCTCTGACCTTGAGTCTTCAGTCGGGCCGGCGTCCCCGCAGGTAGGCCTGGCACATCTCGCCGCTGTCGATGACGATCACCATCGCGCGCCAGTTTTCGACGAAGTGGTCGGCGTCGTCCTTGCCCAGCAGTTCGACCATGCGCGGGTAGAGGTCGCCTTTCATCAGCTCGTACTCGCGCCGCGCCTCCTTGCGGTACCAGTCCGTGGCATCGACGATCTCGATGTCCGCAAAGCCCGCATCCCTCAACAGTTTGCGGTAGCCCTCGAACGTCTCCATCGCGTAGGTAAGCCCTTCCATCCTGAACCAGTACTGCATCGCGTCGGAATATTCGCCGTCGGTGCCGCGCAGCCAGTCGTAGCAGGACAGGTAGCCGCCCGGTTTCAGCACGCGGTAGACCTCGGCGAGGATGCCCGCCTTGTCGCTGGTCTGGGTGAAAGCGCCGGAGGCAACGACGATGTCGAAGGAGCCGTCGGGGAAGTCGAGCGGACCCGTCTCCACCGTTCGGAACCGGCAGTGCCCGTCCAGTCCGAGTTCCTCGGCGGCGCGTACCGCGCGCTCGATCAGGGGTTCCTCGAGATCGATGCCGACGACGTCGGCGCCGAAGGTTCGCGCCATCTCGAATGCGGGACCGCCGATCCCGCAGCCGATGTCCAGGATGCGCCGGCCGTGGGTATCGAGGCCATTCAGCATCTTTGCGACGTTACCGGGGCCGCCCGGCGCCATGTAGCCCTTGCCCCAGATCAGCTGGAGCATTTTCACGTAGTTGTCGTGGTATTCGTTCTCGTGTGCCATCGTCGGGTCCTCGGGCCGCCTCAGTCCGCCGCTGCGGGCAGCCTGGCCGTCATTATGACAGTCCTGCCGAGCTGCGGCGCAAGCGCATCGGGGAAGTGCGCGGGACGTTCGGCAGGCGCCGGGCCCCGGCCGACATAGTGCACGCTGTCGCCGTCCGGAGCGCCGGTCATCGCGAGGAGGTCCGGGTTGGCGAACTCCACGATCTCGATCCCGGTGACGCGCGTGCGTGCCGTGTCAACCGTGATGCTGAGTAGCCGCCACGGCTGGATGCCGTTCTGGATGGCGAGCAACCTTCCACGGTGCCAGTAGAGGCCATCGACGCCGTACAGCGGCTCGCCGGGCGCCGAATCGAGGAACACGAGCCGCCCGGTATCAAGATCGAGCGCAGCGATGCCGACCGGGTACGAGGAGACGAACAGCGTGCGGCCGTCGGGGGTCACCGTGAGGCCGTTACTGCCGAAGAGTGCCGGCTGCGTCCCGACCGGCACGAGCGCGTCCGTCCCGGCCTCGAGGACGAACAGCGTGCTCCCGGACACGTAGACGTCACCGTTCGGGGCCACCGCGACGTCATTCAGTCCCTCGACATCCGCCGGCGCGAGGTATTCGTGCCGCCGCTCTCCGGTCGCGAGATCGAAGCCGACCAGGCCGGACGGCAGCCGGTCGTCGGCGTCGAAACCCTCGGCGAGAAAAAAGTGCGTCGCGACGACCCAGAGGATGCCGCGCGCAGCATCCACGGTCATGCCGATTGCGCTGTATGCGCCACGGTCGCCGACCGTTGCGAACTTCGACCAGGTCTCGTCCGGCCCGGTCGCGTAGACAGTGCCCGACCGCATGCTGCCGAAGAACAGGCGGCCCGTCCCCGCATCGAGCGCAATGCCCTCGGGCATCAGGTCGAGCCGGTCGACGATCAGCCGTTCCGTGCTGTTCGACACGGGGACGATGTTCGCTGCCAAAGTATCGACCAGCATCCTGAAGCGCGGCGAGTCGCGGAGCGAGGCCAGGTCGGGATCGTCGGCCATGCCGTAATCGATGCGCGCGGCGGTGAGCTGCTCGAGCAGATCGAGGGCTTCGGCCTCGCGGCCGGTCAGCGCGTAGCCGCAGGCAAGATTGTAGAGCGTGGCGTAGCTGGCGGGGTTCAGCGCGCGGGCGCGTTCGAGCGCGGCGACGAAAGCCGCGAAGTCGCCCGCCTGGTACGCTGCCGCAGCTTCACGCTGCACGCGCTGCGCGGTGGCGACCGGGTGCTCCGCGAAAGCGGCTGCGGCCGCGAGCAGGAAGGCCGTGACCAATAGCAGGTGATACGTCGACCGCATGATTCCCCCGTGATTATTGTTGTCGGTGCTCAGGCAGCGTCCAGTCCTCTGACCCGCCGCCGCACGCCGGGTTCCCGGACCCCAGATCGCGATCAGGCGTCGGTGAAAGCCGACACTTTTTGCACGGCGGGTGAGCGCCGTCTGTGATAAACGTGGGTCCGTCCGATACCGATAAAGGAGCCGGCCATGAGAATCGCATTCGCCTGGGCACTGCTGACGTTGCCGCTCGCTGCCGCCGCCGACCTCGTGACGCCGGTCGACGGCGTAGAGACCCACGTCAACATCCGGCTCGAACCGGCTGCGGACAGCGACGTCGTCGGCCGCCTGCAAAAAGGGGAGTTTCTGCCGCTGCTGGCTGCGACGGACGGCTGGCGGCGGGTCCCCCTCGAGGGCGGCGCACACGGTTTCGTCAGCGCCGAATGGACGCGCGTCGTACCCGATGAGCAGGCCCGGCCCGCGCCGCGGCGTGAGGCTGCTGCAGAGCCCGAAGCGCTGCCCGAGCCGGTCGCCGAACCGGCGCCGGTGGCGGCGCGGCCGCCGAATGCCGAACCGGCAGCCGAGCCGGAACGCGCCGCCGGGGTGGAATCTGCGGCCGAACCGGAACCGGTGGCCGAACCGGAGCCTGCGGCCGAACCCGAGCCTGCGGCCGAGCCGGCACCAGTAGCGGACGCCGCAGCGGCGACCGACACCCGGACGCAACCCGGACCCGCCGAAGCGCCAGGGGGGCCGCCCGGACCCATGGGTCCACCAGGGCCGCCGGGCCCGCCGGGCGGAGCGACCATCGACGGCGAGCCGGGCTATCTCGTGCGATTCAAGGATCGGCACGAGGGCACCAGCTCCCAGGTCTACGACACGGGGACGCAGGTCGGCATCGGCACCACGGAGCCGAAGCAGCGGCTCGAGGTCAACGGGAACATCCAGATTCACGAGCGCGCGAGCAGCGTCGCCGGGCTGATGATCACGCAGTCGTCCGGCGAGACCGGCTACCTGATGCACAATCGCGCGAGCACGCTGACGATCGGCGCCGGGTCGGTGGATCGCATCACGATCGATCGTGACGGCAACGTCGGGATCGGCGTCGCGCGGCCGTCACACCCGCTCGAACTGGCGAACGGCGCGCACGTGACGGCGGGCGGCGTCTGGACCGACGCGTCGTCACGCGAGCTCAAGCAGGACGTCGAAACGCTGTCCGCGGCGGACGCGCTCGATGCGGTCGCCGGCCTGCGCCCGGTCCGCTATCGCTACCGGAATGAGGCAGGTGAGGCCTACGTGGGCTTCATCGCCGAAGAAGTCCCGGCGCTCGTTGCCAGCGCCGATCGCAGGGGCCTGAGCCCGATGGACGTCGTCGCTGTGCTGACGCGCGTGGTCCAGGACCAGCAGGCGCGCATCGAGGCACTGGAGGCGCGGCTGGCGGCGGGCGACTGAGCACTCGCCGGGGCCCGGGGGCAGCAAATCTGTGACGCCAGTCAAAGGATTGACGGCCCGGCACGCCCATAATCGGTGTGCACGGGAGTGACTATGAAGCGTCTGTTTGCAGCGGGTTTTCTGATTCTCGGCCTGGGCCAGGCAGTCCACGCCGACGTGTGGAAGTGGGTCGACGCGAACGGCGATACCCATTTCGTCGACACGATGAAGCCCATTTACACCTGGGTCGACGAGTTCGGCAAGTCGCACTACAGCGATACGCCCGATCACGAAGATGCCGTTTCGGTCGAATTCCTCTGGCATTCGTCGGGCACGCTCGACGAAGTGGCGATGCAGGCCGGCGAGGACGGTGCTGCCGGCGGGTCCGGGGAGCCGGGTGAGACGGAAGAGGAACGCGCCGAGCGCGAGGCCGCCGAGGCCTACTATTGCAAACGCGCGACCGAGATCTACGAGTCCTACGTCAACGCGCCGCAGTTGTATCGCACCAACGAGAGCGGTGAGCGCGAATACCTGAGCAAGGAAGAGGCGGAGCGGACGCTCGCCGAGACGCGCGCGAAAAAGGACGAACTCTGCAACTAGGCCCGCGCGCCCGCGCAGGTCAGAAACTCTTTTTCGACTCGAGCAGGATCTGGACCTCGTCGATCGAGGCATCCCCGTCCAGCGGAAACGCGAGGTCGAGGTGCACGACCTTGCGCACGCCGCCGCGCGGCGAGGCGAAGCGGAGCCCGATACCGACGTCCTTCAGCCAGCCCAGGTTCTCCCCGCCCGCCGGGTGCGTGCCCCAGGTTCGTCCCGCGTCGGCGAAGATCGCGCCGCCGACCCGGAACAGCCGCCACGGGTACCAGTCCCAGAAATAACGCTGCTCGACGGTCACCAGGGCGTGCGAGTCGCCGGCCTGGTAGCGCAGCGGATAGCCGCGCAGCCCGGTATCACCGCCCAGTTCGACGGGATTGTCGAGATCGAGCGCATGGCCGCGGCTCGCCTCGAGCGTGGCAAAGAAAACCCGTTTCTCGGACTGCTGGCGGAAGTATTTCGCGCTGAGGCCGATGGTTGCGTTGCGGGATGCGCCGGACTCGATCCGGCCGCCGGCAGCAGCCGAGAGGAGCAGCGCCTCGCGCTCGATCGAGCCGAAGCCGCGGCTTACGCCCGCGCGGTACACGAGCGCATCGCGATCGGCGCCGGTGCCCGGCGACGCCCAGCCGAGGCTGGCCGTCAGCCGGGTGCCCATGTAGATGTCCTCGGTGCGCGCGATCTGCTCGCGATTCTCGGTGGTTGTAAAACGGTCCTCGAGTATCTCGATGCCGACGAACGGGTACGCGAGCTCGCGATCCGGCGGCACGAGCGGTGGCAGGTCGCCGTCCGCTGCCGAGAACACCCGGTCGTCGATCGTGAACCCGGCCCGGTAGCGCCGGACCCAGCCGTTCTCGAGACCGCGCGACCAGCCGCCGGCCAGCGTCAGGAACCGGCGCTCCTCGCGATAGCGGGCTGACCGTTCGCCCAGCGCGTAGAAAGTCCGTTCACTGTCCGAGTCGAGCATCGTGACGCCCGCGGACCACCGCGCATCCAGCGCATAAAAGGGCCGCTCGATCACACCGAAGTGCGAGTGGCCATCGGAGTTGTTCGCGATCACGAAGTCGATGCCGACCCAGCTCGAACCGATCTGCTTGTCCCGGAACTGGAAGCTGTTCTCGTCCCGATCCACGTCCTCACGGCGTTCGAGCGCGAGCTTCTGGCCGCGCCCGGCCAGGTTGCTTTCTTCCAGGGTGAACCCGAGCGTGTTCTCGCCGCCCTTGCGCGATGCGTGAAACGCCGGCAACAGCGTCCACACGTCGCGCGTCGTCACTTCGAGGTCCACGCCGCCGTCGGCCGTGACGACGGGCGTGATTTTGGCGTCATAGAGATAATTGTTGGCCCGGAGGATACGCTCGGACTCGTCGGCGAGGCGCTGCCTGAACGCGTCGCCCGGCTCGAGCAGAAGCTGCGCAGCGATCACGCGCTCTTTCGTTACGACGTGCAGCCGGTTCGCGAGACGGTAGAGCGGCTTGTCTTCGCGCGGGTCCGAGAGGTCGAACACGTCGTGCCGGTCGAACGTGATGCGGCCGATGATGCGGCCCTCGGCCTCCGCCGCCCGCGCATCGCTCTCGTCGGCGGCCAGCGTGGCAGCGCCGGTCGTAACGGTCAGGGCGAGCGCCGCCAGCAGCCGGGCCCGGATGTCGCACCGCGCGTGGGTCATGGCCGGGGCAGGGTCCACTCCGTCCCGTAGCGCGTGCCGAAAAAGTCGTCCGGACGCCAGGTCGGCCGCTCGTCCGCGTTGGCAATCGCCATTGTCATCAGGTAGTCGACGAGCGCGACCGATCGTGCTGAGTGCGTGTCGAAGCGCAGGCTCGCGTCGTCGCTCGCGCCGTGATAGTGGTTGTCCATGAAGTCCTTGTACAGTGCTTCCGGGTCGACGCCCGGCTCCGCGGTCCTGAAGCCGGTGGCAAGGAAGACGGCCGGGATGCCCTTGCGGACGAACGGGAACTGGTCCGAGCGCGTGAAATAGCCGCGCTCGGGGAACGGGTCCGGGCTCAGTGCGAGACCGGCTGCCTCCGCGGCCTCTGCGAGCACCGGCTCGAGCGTCGAGTGCTGCACGCCGAAGCCGACGACGTCCTCGGCCCGCCAGAGAAACATCACCATGTCCATATTCACGTTGGCGACGATCTTCTCGACCGGTACCGTCGGGTTTGCGGCAAAATGCTCGGCACCGAGCAGGCCTTTCTCCTCGCCGGTTGTCGCGAGGAACAGGATCGAACGTCGCGGGCCGGGCTTCGCGGCGGCCAGCGCCCGGGCAACCTCGAGCATCGTGCCGATGCCCGAGGCATTGTCGTAGTAACCGTTGTAGATGTTATCGTCGGGCTCGTCGCCCATGCCGACGCCGTCGAGGTGCGCGGACAACAGCACGTACTCGTCGCTGAGCGCGGGGTCGGTGCCCTCGAGGACGGCGACGACGTTGTCGCTTGCGACGTCCCATTGCGTGACCCGGTGCTCGAGCGTCGCCGATATGCCGAGTTCCATCGGGGTGTAGGTTTCGTCCTCGATGCTCGTCGCCATCTCGTCGAACGTCATCGGCGCCTCGGCGAACAGCTTTCGCGCACCGGCTTCGAGCAGGAAGGTACTCGACCGGAGTCCCTCGAACGCGAATTGCGGCGCGTCGTGTTCGTCGATGAGCCAGTACTTGTCCGACTTCGAGCCGCGCACGGCGGCTCCCTCGGACGAGATCTGCTTGTGCTGCAGCGAAATGACACCAATCGCGCCGCGGTTCTCGAGTTCGATGGACTTGTGGTAGCGGCCGCTCCGGTAGAAGGCCCGGGTCTCGGTGTCCAGCGCTTTCGGTGCACCGGTCACGACGATCGCGATCTTGCCCTCGAGGTCGAGGCCTTCGTAGTCATTGCGCTCGATCTCCGGGACGTTGACGCCGTAGCCGACGAAGACGAGCGGTGCCGTGATCGAGACGACGTCGCCCGAGAGCCGCGCGGACGACGTGTACTCGGTAAAGGTCTCGTATTCGCGCTCGCCGTTCGCCGAACGCACGGTCATGCCGCGGCTGCCCGGCACGATGTTCGCGCTGCGAAACCGGACCGGCTGGAAGTAGCTGTCGCCGGCGCCGGGCACGAGGCCGAGGGTCCGGAATTCCGTCGCCACGTATTTCGCCGCGAGTTCGTAGCCCCGCTTGCCGGCCTCGCGTCCTTCGTAGAGGTCGTCGGCCAGCAGACGGACGTGCGCCTCGATGGCGGCTCCGTCGATCGCGGGCAGCTCGGCGGCCGGTGGCGGCGTCCCGGCGGGAGGAGAGCAGGCGGCGAGCGCCGCAGCCAGCAGGGCGGGCAGGGAAGCAGGTCGAATGCGGGGCATCGGGTCGGGTGATCCAGGCCTCGAGACCGCCAGTTTACCGTATCGCAGCGGGCCCGCGCGGCACCGCCGCTTAATTGCCCGGTGCATTTGCGTATAATCGGGCGTTTCGTTTGCCGCGGCGGGCATCGATGCAGGAAGACATTCTGAGCCAGGGACTGACCCTGATGCTGGCGGGCATGGGCACCGTCTTCGTGTTCCTGACGCTGCTCGTGATCGCAATGACGCTGCTGGCGAGGCTCCTGGTGCGTTTCCACGTCATCGAGCCGCCGGCCGGGGTCACTGCCGAGGAAGTGGCCGCCATCACGGCTGCGATCACGGCGCACCGCCGCAGATAACACCAACAACCTACCGGGCAATCATGAGCGATAAGAAACCACTGGGTATCACCGAGGTCGTGCTGCGCGACGGCAGCCAGAGCCTGCTCGCGACGCGCGTGCGCATCGACGACATGCTGCCGATCGCAGAGAAGATGGACAAGGTCGGGTACTGGTCCGTCGAGACCTGGGGCGGCGCGACCTTCGACGCCTGCATACGCTACCTGGGTGAGGATCCGTGGGAGCGGATCCGGCTTTTGAAACAGGCCATGCCGAACACGCGCCAGCAGATGCTGTTCCGCGGCCAGAACATCCTGGGCTACCGGCATTACGCGGACGATCTGGTCGACAAGTTCGTCGAACGGGCCGCAGAGAACGGTGTCGACGTATTCCGCATCTTCGACGCGCTGAACGACATGCGCAATCTCGAGACCGCGATCAAGGCCACGCTCAAGGTCGACAAGCATGCGCAGGGCACGATCGCCTACACGGTGAGCCCGGTGCATACGATCGACCTCTGGGTCGACCTGGCCCGCAAGGTCGAGGACATGGGCGCGCACTCGATCGCGATCAAGGACATGGCCGGCCTGCTGAATCCGTACGTCGCGTACGAACTCGTCAAGCGCCTGAAGGAAGCGCTGGACATCCCGATTCACATGCAGTGCCACGCGACGACCGGTATGGCGACGACGGCCTGCGTCAAGGCGGCGGAGGCGGGCATCGACAACGTCGATACCTCGATCTCGTCCATGAGTCTCACCTATGGCCACACGCCGACCGAGGCGCTCGTCGCGATCCTGGACGAGAGCGATCGCGCGACCGGCCTCGACCTGCACCAGCTCGAGGAGATCGCGGCGTATTTCCGCAAGGTGCGCAGGAAATATGCGAAGTTCGAAGGCGGACTCAAGGGCATCGATTCCCGCATCCTGGTTGCCCAGGTGCCGGGTGGCATGCTCACCAATCTCGAAAACCAGCTGCGCGAGCAGGGTGCGGGCGAGAAACTCGACGAGGTGCTCGAGGAGATTCCGCGGGTCCGCGAGGACCTCGGCATGCTGCCGCTGGTTACGCCGACCTCGCAGATCGTCGGCACCCAGGCCGTGATCAACGTGCTCTCCGGGGAGCGTTACAAGTCGATCACCAAGGAGACGTCGGGGATATTGAAGGGCGAGTACGGTGCGACGCCTGCCGCCGTCAACGAGGAGCTCCAGGCGCGCGTGCTCGACGGTGCGGAGCCGATTACCGAACGGCCGGCGGACCGGCTCGAGCCCGAAGTCGAACACCAGACCGAGGAGTTGACGAAGATCGCGAGCGAGCAGGGCATCCGGCTTGCCGAAAACGTCATCGACGACGTGCTGACCTATGCGCTGTTCCCGCAGATCGGGCTCAAGTTCCTGAAGAACCGCGGCAACCCGGACGCGTTCGAGCCGCATCCCGACGAGGAGGCGAAGGCCGCCGGTTCGGATGCCGGGCAGCCGGCAAAACCGGCAGCGGGCGGCGCGGCCGTGTACAAGGTGCGCGTCAACGGCAAGGCGTTCACGGTCGAGGTCGCCGAGAGCGGCGCGGTGGCAAGCGTTGCGCCGGAGCCTGACGCCGGGAAGCCCGCCGCGCCGGCCGGCGACGGCGAGGACGTGAAGGCGTCGCTCGCGGGCAACATCTTCAAGGTGCACGTGGCGAAAGGCGATACGGTCAACGAGGGCGATCCTTTGCTGGTCGTCGAAGCGATGAAGATGGAGACCACGGTGAGCGCGCCGAAAGCCGGCACGATCACCGACGTGCACGTTCGCGAGGGCGACGCCGTGAAGGTCGGCCAGCCACTCGTGGCGATCGGCTGACGAGGGGCCGCTGGCAATGGACCTCGTGAGCCAGATCTGGGAAGGGTCCGGCCTCTACCAGATCACGATCGGCCAGTTCGTGATGCTCGGTGTCTGCCTTGGGCTCCTGTACCTCGGCATCGCGAAAAAGTTCGAGCCGCTGCTGCTCGTGACGATCGGCTTCGGCGGGCTGCTGTCGAACATTCCGGGCGCGGGCATCGCCGAAGGCAACGGCCTGCTGCACCTGACCTACCTCGTCGGCATCGAGACCGGTGCATTTCCCCTCATCATCTTCATGGGCGTCGGCGCGCTGACGGACTTCGGGCCGCTCCTGGCCAACCCGCGGACGCTGTTCCTCGGCGCGGCGGCGCAGTTCGGCATCTTCGCCACACTACTCGGTGCGCTGGGCCTGACCGCGCTCGGCGTCATGGATTTCTCGGTGCGCGAGGCGGCCGCGATCGGCATCATCGGCGGCGCAGACGGGCCGACGGCGATCTACGTCGCCGGCATGCTCGCGCCCGACCTGCTCGGCGCGATTGCCGTGGCCGCCTATTCCTACATGGCGCTGGTGCCGCTGATTCAGCCGCCGATCATGAAGCTCCTGACGACCGAGGCGGAGCGCAAGATCGAGATGCGCCAGCTGCGCGAGGTCTCGCAGCTCGAACGCATCCTGTTCCCGCTGATGCTCCTGTTGCTGGTCGCGCTGCTGCTGCCGTCGGCCGCGCCGCTGATCGGCATGCTCTGCTTCGGCAACCTGATGCGGGAATGCGGCGTCGTCAACCGGCTGTCCGACACGACGCAGAACGCGCTGATTAACATCGTGACGATCTTCCTGGGGCTGGCCGTCGGCTCCAAGCTCGGCGCCGAGCAGTTCCTGAAACCCGAGACGCTGGGCATTCTGCTGCTCGGCATCGTCGCGTTCGGCATCGGCACGGCCAGCGGCGTGCTGATGGCCAAGTTCATGAACCTCGTGTCCCGGCAGCCAATCAACCCGCTGATCGGCGCGGCCGGCGTCTCGGCCGTGCCGATGGCCGCGCGGGTCGCGAACCGCGTCGGCGTCGAGGCGAATCCGCACAACATCCTCCTGATGCACGCGATGGGCCCGAACGTTGCCGGCGTCATCGGTTCGGCCGTCGCGGCGGGCATCATGATCATGTTCACGTCGTGACCCCGGCCGGGGCGAAGCGGCGGCTCCTCGCGCTCACCGGCTTCGGCCTCGTTCTCGCGCTCGCCGCGTTCTGCTACCGGCCGGCGCTCCACGGCGACTTCCGCCTGGACGACCGCGCCAACCTGGGCGGCCTCACGGCCGTGGCGGACGGCGCGCCGGCGCTCGACTTCGTCCTCGCCGGCGATGCCGGCCCGACCGGGCGGCCACTCGCGCTGGCGACCTTCGCGCTACAGGCCGACAGCTGGGCGGAGGGGCCGGGCGCATTCCTTTTCGTCAACATCCTGATCCACCTGGCCAACGCGATCCTGCTCGCGTTGTGCTGCTACCGGCTCGCGCTGGCGGCGCGGAACGAACCGGATCGTGCGCTGTACGCGGCGACCGCGGCCGCCGCGGTCTGGGTGCTCCTGCCACTCAACGCGACCGCGACCTTGCTCGTCGTGCAGCGCATGACCACGCTGAGCGCGACCTTCGTGCTGCTGGGGCTTGCGGGCTACCTCGTGGCGCGCGCGCGGCTGGCCCGGCGACCCGGCCCGGCGCTCGCCGGCATGAGCGCAAGCCTCGTTGCCGGCACGCTGTTCGCTGCGCTCGCAAAGGAATCCGGGCTGCTGTTGCCCGTGTTCGCGCTGGTGCTCGAGGCGACGGTGCTCGGCCGGCCCACGGGCCTCGCCCGCCGGACGTGGCGGCTCTGGCAGGGTGCCTTCCTGTGGCTGCCGCTGGCGGTGCTGCTCTACTACCTGGCGACGCAGCTCAGCTATTCGGAAGCGCTGGCGCTCAAGCGCGGCTTCGGGCCGCTCGAGCGCCTGATGACCGAGGCGCGCGTGCTCTGGCTCTACGTCGAGCGCGCCTTGGTCGGCCTGCCGTGGCGGCTCGGCATCTATCAAACGCCGCCGGTCGTGAGCCGCAGCCTGTTCGAGCCCGCGACGCTCGCCGCGGTGCTCGGGTGGCTGGCGCTCGGCGGTGCGGCCGTCGTCCTTCGCCGGCGCGAACCGTACTTCGCGCTGGCCGTGCTCTGGTTCCTGGCGGCGCACCTGGTGGAATCGACCGTCGTCCCGCTCGAGCTCTATTTCGAGCACCGGAACTACCTGGCGTTCGCGATACCGCTCTTCACTATCGCGTGCGCGGTCGTTGCCGGCCCGCCGGTGCTGCGCCGCGCGGGCGCCGCGGCGCTCGCGGTCGTGCTGATCGGCAATGCGTTTTTCCTCTACACCTTCGCCTCGATCTGGGGCGAGCCGTCGACCTCGTCGCGCTACTGGGCGCTGCGCTATCCCGACTCGGTCAGGGCCGTCACGACGATGGCGAGCTACCAGCTCACCGAAGAGGGACCGCTCAGGACGCTCGAGACAATCGACCGCTTCGCACGGCAACAGCCGGCGCACGCCTACCTGCGCATCCAGGAACTCAACCTGCGCTGCCGGATCGCGCCGGGCGCGGACCATTCGGCCGTCGTGGCGGCACTGAACGCCGGCCTGCCCGGCGTCGACTTCACCTACACCGCAGGCCGGATGCTCTCCGAGCTGCTCGACACCGTCGCCGCGAGGGAGTGCAGCGGGGTCGGCCCGGCCACGGTCGCGATGCTCGCCGGGCGCCTGCGCGAAAACCCGCGCTATGCGCGCGACCGGCTCTACAACCAGTTCCACTTCCGGCTGCGCGCATCGATCGCGCGGCTCGGCGGGGACCTGCCGGCGGCGCTCGACTACCTGCGCCGCGCGATGGAGTACGCCCCCTCGTCGGAGCTGAACCAGATGTACGTGACGGCCGTGGCCGGCGCCGGCGATTTTGACGCGGCGCGCGATTTCATCGACGATGCGCGCGAGCAGGGTCCCGGCAACGTCGTCCGATGGCTCCGTTGGCAGCGGGATCTCGACAGTCTCGAGGCGTACGTACTGGCGCTCGAGCAAGCCGCGGGCGAGAATCCGTCCGCACCGGCCCCCGAGCAGAAGGAATCCGAATGACCGAGAAGACCGCGGCACCGGCCCTGTCCATCATCATCCCGGCGAAGAACGAGGCGGATGCGATCGGCAACGTCGTGCGCGCGGCCCGCGAGACTTTCCCGGACGCGGAGATCATCGTCGTCGACGATGGCTCGACGGATACAACCGGCAATACGGCAGCAGAAGCCGGCGCGACCGTGCTGCGGCATCCCGAGAGCCTCGGCAACGGTGCGGCCGTCAAGACCGGTGCGCGGGCGGCAAGCGGCGGGGTCCTCGCGCTGCTGGACGGCGACGGCCAGCACGACCCGCGCGAGCTGCCGCGACTGCTCGAGAAGCTGGACCAGGGATACCACATGGCGATCGGGGCCCGCGATGCCGAGTCGCACGCGAACGTCGGGCGCTTTTTCGCCAACGGCGTCTACAACTGGTTCGCGTCGCTTTTGTCCGGCCGCCGGATCCCCGACCTGACCTCGGGCTACCGTGCCGTGCGCGCGCCGCTGTTCAAGCAGTTTCTCTACCTGCTGCCGAACGGCTTCTCCTACCCGACGACGATCACGATGGCGTTCCTGCGCTCCGGCTACCCGGTCTGCTTCGAGACGATCACGGTCGCCGACCGCAACGGCAACGGCAAGAGCCACATCCGGCCGATCCGCGACGGGATCCGGTTCCTGGTCATCATCTTCAAGATCGCGACGCTCTATTCGCCGCTCAAGATCTTCCTGCCGGCGAGCGGCGTGTTTTTCCTCGCCGGGCTCGGCTGGTACGGCTATACCTACATGACCGAGGGCCGGTTCACGAACATGAGCCTCCTGGTCTTCAGTGCGGCCGTCATCATTTTCCTGATCGGCCTCATCTCGGAACAGATCACGGCGCTGACATACAGCAAGTCCTGAGCATGCGCCGCATCGTCTTCGTCATCGGCTCCAGGGACCGGCTCGGCCGGCTCGCGCCGGTGCTCCGGAAAGCGGCCGAGGCAGGCTTGAGGCACGACGTGTGGCTGATCGACGGGTCGGACGTCGACGCGGAGGGGCTCGCGCGAGACCTGGGTCTCGACAGCAAATTCTCGAGCGCGGGCAAGCGGGCGGGGCGCACGGGCCTCGGCGGCGCGCAGGGGCTCTATTCGCACGTCGCGGCGCTCAAGACCTGGACCGGCCGGCAGCCGCTGGTCGTCGTCTACGGCGAGTCAGGCTCGACCTTGCTTGCGACGCTCGCCGCGCGCCTCGGCGGTGGCTGGATCGTGCACCTGGAGAGCGGCGAGAGCTCGGGCAGCCTGTTCGACCCGTTCCCGGCCGAGCTCTACCGGCGCCTGACCTTCGGCATGACGAACTTCGCACTCTGCGCGGACGAGGCAAGTTACGAACGCATGCGCGGCTATCACTGCAAGGTCGTGCAGGTGGACGGACGCATGAAAGCAGGCGCTGCCACGGGTTCCGCGGCGGGTGCCGCGCAGGATGCCGTCGTGGCGGCACTGGCCGACTGGTCCCGTTGAGTTGGTTAAAAAAACCCTGCTGACGCTCCTCTCCTGGCTGGCCGGGATCGCAGCCATGGTCGGGCTCTTTATCTACTACCGGCCGCAGGGCTTCTGGAACGCGGTCGACACCATCGGCGTGATCGGCATCGCCGGCTGGACGCTGTTGACGCTCGGTGGCCGGGTCACGGCCAACGAAGCGACGGTCGTCCCGCTCGCCGCGCTCGGCTTCCGGATGACGCGTGCCGACGCGTTCTGGATCAGCTGGATCCGGACTTTCGTCAACCAGATCACGCCGCTGGCCGGCGCGGCCGCCTACGTGCACATGGTCCGGCGCCACACCGGCATCAACTGGTCGCAGGTCGCAGCGCTGGGACAGCCGCAGATCATCCTCGTCGCGACCGGGATCGGCATCGTCGGCCTCGCCGCCGTGGCGGTCAACCTGCCGCGGCTCGGGGCGTCGGCGCTGGGTCTGGCGGGAATCTACGGCATCCTCGTCGTCGCGACCCTGGCCATTGCAAGCGGTACCCACTGGCTGCTCGAGGCGCTGCCCGAGCGCGCGGCCGAACGCGTCATCGGTACCTCCAGCGCGATGCGCACGATGGCGAAGTCGCCGAAGCTGATGCTGACGCTCCTGGCATACCACACGTTGTCGACGATCCTGCGGGGCGCGCGCGTGTGGTTCCTGTTCGACGCGACCGGCGTCACGCTGGGCTGGGCCGAGCTGCTGCTCGTGCTGGCCATCACCGAATCCTCGCTGCTCCTGAACATCACGCCGGGCGCGCTTGGCGTGCGCGAGGGCGCGATCCTGGCCGGGGCGGGGCTCATCGGCATTCCGGCGGCAACGGCCTCCGCCGTGGCGCTGATCGACCGGATCTTCATGGTGGCTCTCACCAGCGTGCTGGCGGTACCGTCGGTGCTGATCCTGCGCAAGCCGAAGGAGGCCTGAGGCCCGTCGCGGGCGGCTTCTGCTCCCGCACCCACCGGCTCAGTTTCCATTGCGGGATCGGCACGAACGCGGCCCGGAAGCGGGTGCGGGTCGCGCAGGCGCTGGGCGGGTGAAATAAGTGTCTGAATAAGGTGTCAGAAAAAGGTGGCAGGTTTATTTTTCACGTGCCGCGTTCCCGGCAACAAACAAGTCACGAGAAAAATAAACCTGACACCTTATTTCCAGTCACGAGAAAAATAAACCTGACACCTTTTTCTGACACTTGTCATGTTTCAGCGGTAACGCCGAAGGGCTGCTTTTATCAAGAGCCGCCGCTGATTCCGAGCTTTCAGAGCTCGACGATTGGCATGAAGCCGCCGTAGATCAGGCGCTTGCCGTCGAACGGCGCGGGATTCTCGTTCGGATCCATCCGCTCGTCGTTGAAGTCGTCCGACATCATTTTGCTCATGGCGGCATCGCGCGTTTCCTTGTCCGGCCATTCGATCCACGAAAACACGACCGTTTCGTCAGCCGTCGCTTGAACCGATTTGCGGAAATCGGTCACCTCGCCAGTCGGCACATCGTCCGCCCAGCATTCGACAACACGTATCGCCCCGAAGTCCATGAATACGCTGTCACCCAGCTTGGCGTGCTCGATATATTCCTGTTTCTTCGCGGTTGGCACGGCGATAACAAATCCGTCAATGTAGCTCATAGCTTTGTCCCTCGGGCAGTACTGGAAATTGCGGGAGATGAACCAACGAATGACCGGAAGCCGCCGTATGCCATCCGCCGGGCATCAAAACCTGACTCCTCGGCACTGATCATGTCCGCCATTCGCGGGTCAGCAGCGACCTTTTCATTCGCCAGATCCCGTGCGCTTCGGGATTCGAATACCACCCATCCGAAAACGATGGCTTCACCCTCCGTTGCGGCCACGAGATCAGTGAATGATCGCGTTCCCTCGAGTACCAGATCGTCGCCGACGTACTCCCTGTAGTCGAGCGCGCCGTGTTCCTTCCAAATTGCTGCAACCGATTCGACAAGACGCCTGTAACCGTCCAGCCGATCGCGCGGAACGGGTAATACGAAGCCGTCGATGTAGTGAGTCATAGCTGCTCCGATAATAGAAACCGATTTCTGCTTGAGGTGCCGCAATCCCCCGTTTTGGGTCGTGCCTATTCTTCCGGGGCCAGTCCCAATTGCCTGAAAAGGCCCAGTGCATCGTAATAGACCCAGTCCTGTTGTACCTTGCCGTCCTCGACGACGACATGAGCCAGTCCTTCAAAGCTTATCGAGCGGCCCGTCGCTTCTCTGCCGTTCGGCAGGGGGCCGGTATTGGTTCCGCTACCCTCGAAATGCACGAAGGCGTCGGAGCCCGAAGCAATGACGCGCGTCACCGTCATCCTTGCGTCCGGAAAGGCACGGAACAGGCCGCTAGCGAATTGCTCCACTCCCTCGACTGAATCGATGCGCCCGGCAAGCGGACTGCGAAAACTGACGGAGTCCCCGTAGTGCTCCCGAAGTTTCGCAGGGTCGCCGGAATTCCAGCCTTCCTCGATCAAGCGTCGAATCGTGGCTTCATGCGACGCTGCCAGGCTGGCTTCGTCTGCCGCCGCCCTGGAGCGATCAATCCCGTCGAATGTCGTTTCGCCAGCACGCGTCAGGAAGTACGCGGTAGGCAGGGCCAGGCCGAACAAGAAAGTCACCGCTGACAGAAAGATTTTGCTCAAAATTGCCTCCGGCGAGAATCCGGTCGCATTGGGGCAGTAACCGTCAGTTTAGCTGAATCCGGGCGAGGTTCCGGTCTTCGGCCGGCATCGGACGGTCAGCCTGGCGATGCAACGCTGCCTGTTGCACGGCCACTACTCGACATGTCGCTCAGGCGAACCAATGTCCTCTTCGATCATCTCAACGATTGCATCCAGCTGAGTCAGCGCCTGCTGATAGAACGTCAAGGCCGCAAGCGTTCGCTCAAGCAGCTCCATCAACCAATGCACCAGCTCGCGATCTGCATGCATTGCCCGCCAATCGACAACTTCCAGTGGGATGGTCAACAGGATCGGCCCCCTGCCTGGCTCCGCGACGAACGTTTCCAGCGCTCCGGCAGGCACGACAACGTAAGGAAAAAGTTGCTCCAGGAAACGACGTTCCAGTGAGAACGCACTTTCTTCAGCGGATGCGACGCGGCTGAACTGCAGCTCGTACAGGTCAGTGGTGGCTTTCAGAATTTGCCAATTGCTGATCGATTCAAGACCCTGTGCAACGAGCGCACGGTACGCGAAATCCTTCTTGTACAGCCGCGTAGTGCCTACCTGTCTCCAAAGCAGATCCTTGCCGGCGTTTCCTGGTGGATCGTCCGCCGCAATCACTTTGATCAGGGCTCTGGTGTTTTTTACCCGTCGGTCGGCGGCTTCGATGTCGGTGACAAGATCAGCACGTGTTTCCAGCAGGTCGGCGCGAAGCGCTGCAAATAGCTGTTCTTCCAGAATGCGGTCCTTGCGAGCCTCATTCCAGTTATCGAATAGCAGGGCCAGCGTGATGCCGATGAATATGAGCGCCACCTCGGCAATTCCTCGGCGCAATTTCATCTTCGCAGGAATGGAGACGGGCATGAGGAGAGATTGTGCCAGAAACAGGGGTGGCGGATCCGATCGATGTTTCCAGGAATTCGCTCAGCGTCCTGGGTGCAGCGTACGGAGGTGACGCAAGCACACGCACAGAACAGCTTGCGCGAGATGCGTGAAAAAAACCGATCGTCGGCCTGCAAGGAGATCAGGCATCAATTACCCCTCGATCGATTTGCGAGATCGGCCGAACCCACGCCGCAGTGTGAGTACTCGCCATCGGTCCAGAACTCGTACAAGAATCCCCGGCCCTACGGATCAGCACCATCGATGCGATTCAGGATGTCCTGGCCGAGCGCCTTCTGCGGTTCGGTCATCGTCTGCCCGACGACCCGCGCGATGCTCGTCCATTCGCGGAGTGTGCGCACGATTTCCGGGTCGGCAAGGATTCCTTCGATCGTCCCCGGATCGATCGACAGGTCTTCCGGGGGCGGGCAGGGAGAAAGATAGACCTCGATCGCGTCGTCGAGCCGGTAGCAGTGATCCCAGTACGCATCCTGCAGTTCGATCGGGATGAGCCCGCGCACCAGCGTCCGGTAGGGCGGCTGGGTCGACAGTACCAGTGATACCTGGTGGCTGTAGGTCCTGTACTTCTCGACGAGTTCTATGATCCGGCGGTCGCTGGGCAGGCCCGCGCGCCTGAGTTCTTCGTATATGGACCAGCTCGACATGATCTGCTGCCATTGCGAGGCATGCATCAGGTCGACGACCAGGGACCAGCAGTCGTCGGAACACGGCACGCCGCCACGGTCGATCGCACCCAGCACGCGTCGGCCGGAGGCTGCGCCGATCGTGAACGCATCCCCCTTCGACTGCACGTCGAGCATGTTC
>JAWWBD010000008.1:0-31422 GCA_033721115.1 Woeseiaceae bacterium
ACCGCGCCTTTCTCACGCATGCGCTCGTAGCACGGCGCGGTCCGCAGCGGTCGCGCCGCGGGACGCTCCTCGTCGGGATAATGGATGATGAAGACGTGCGAATAGGCCTCCTCGTTTTTCTCGACCAGGTACTGCCTGGTCGCGTAGTCGCCGAAGCGCCGCGGCTCGACGCCCAGCATGTCGATCGTGGGCTCGCCCTCGACGATCCATTCGGCCAGCTGCCAGCCGGCGCCGCCCGCGGCCGTGATGCCGAAGCTGTGGCCCTCGCTGAGCCAGAAGTTGTCGCGGTCCCAGGCCGGCCCGATGATCGGGTTGCCGTCCGGCGTATAGGCAATGGCGCCGTTGTAGACCTTCTTGATCCCGACCTCGGCGAAGGCCGGCACACGGTTCATCGCCGCCTCGATGTGCGGCTCGAGGCGCTCGATGTCCTCCTGGAACAGCTCGTACTCGGCGCGCGGGTCGGGGCCGTCGACGTAGCAGGCCGGCGCGCCCTTCTCGTAGGGGCCCAGGATGAAGCCGTTGTTTTCCTCGCGCAGGTACCAGGAACCGTCCGACTCGCGCAGCACGCCCATCTCGGGCAGTCCCGCCTCCTTCCGTTTTTTGAGCTCCGGGTGCGGCTCGGTCACGATGTACTGGTGCTCGACGGGGATGACCGGGACGTCGAGGCCCACCATCTCGCCGGTCTGGCGCGCATAGTTGCCGGTTGCCGAAATGACGTGGTCGCAGGTGATGTCACCCTTGTCCGTTTTGACCACCCACCCGCCCGACGTCGCCTGCTCGATCGCGACGACGCGGGTGTTGCGATAGATCGCGGCGCCGCGGTTGCGCGCGCCCTTTGCCAGCGCCTGGGTGAGGTCCGCGGGCTGGATGTAGCCGTCGTCGGGATGAAAGATGCCGCCCACCAGGCCCTCGGTATTGCACAGCGGCCAGAGCTCGGCGATCTCGGCCGGTGTCAGGAAGCGGACGTCGATGCCAATCGTGCGCGCCGTCGCCGCATACTGGTAGTACTCGTCCATGCGGTCGTCGTTCATGGCGAGTCGCAGGTTCCCGACCTGCCGGAAACCCACGTGCTGCCCGGTTTCCTCCTCGAGTCCGCGATACAGTTCGACCGAGTACTTGTGTACCTGGCCCACGCTGTAGCTCATGTTGAAGAGCGGCAGCAGGCCCGCGGCGTGCCAGGTCGACCCCGAAGTCAGCTCGCCCTTCTCGATGAGGACGACGTGCTCGCCCCACCCCTTCTTTGCAAGGTGATAGAGGGCGCTGACGCCGACGACGCCACCCCCGATAACGACGACTCTTGCCTGAGATTTCATGCGGTTTGTTCCTGAGGATGATGCATGGCCTTGCCTTAAGCCTGTGCGTGCGGCGGTCTGGCAAACAGGGCGCGTACCAGCGGCTCGAAATGCTCGAGCGGCTCGGTCGGGTAATCGGGATCGAAAGAGGCCTGGTCCCAGCGTGCGCAGAACTCGACGCAGGCTTCGTAATACGGGTGATCCCGGTAACGGTCGCGCGCGTTGCGATCACCGCCTTCGTAGTGAAAATAGTAGTAACCCTGGAACAGCCCGTGGTGGCGAATGATCCAGTGATTCTTCTCGCTGACCCACGGCGCGAGGATGGCCGCCGCCGCGGCCGAATGGTTGGCCGGCGCGATCACGTCCCCGATGTCGTGCAGCAACGCGCAGACGATCGTCTCCTCGTCAGCGCCGTCGCGCTCGGCACGCGTCGCCGTCTGCAGCGAGTGACCGAGCCGCGTGATGCGGTACGGCGATTCGGTGTCCAGCATGGCAAGCCAGCCGAGGACGCGCGCCGCCGGATCGTCCGGGTGCGCCGAATCGAAGCGGGCCAGCAGGTCATAGTCGGCCTGCGTGCCGTCGGCCATCGCCGTGAAACTGACCTTGTCGATCATGTCACCGGTGCCCTCCGCCGCCGGCGGCGCCCCGCATCCTGTGTCGCGGCCGTCGACTTCGGTGCCGGCCGTGGCACCACGGAAAAAAGTTTCGGGAACGCGTCTTCCTTGTTCGGCAGCGCCATCGCCGCGACGAAGTAGTCCTGGAACTTCGGCTCGACGGCCGTCTCGATCTTCTCGATGCCGTGCACGATCGTCTCGATCTCGCGCCGCGCCGCCACGTTGAGGAGGGCGATCCGGGCACCGGTACCGGCCGCGTTGCCCGCCGACGCGACATGTGCCAGGTCGCAGTCGGGGACGAGCCCGAGCACCATCGCATATTTCGGGTCGATGTGGCTGCCGAAGGCGCCGGCGAGCCGGATCCGGTCGACGCTCTCGATGCCGGCACGATCCAGGAGCAGCTTGACGCCGGCGTACAGCGCCGCCTTGGCGAGCTGGATCTGGCGCACGTCGGTCTGGGTGACGACGATGCGCTGCCGGCCTTCGTGCAGCAGGTACGACCAGGTCCGGTCTTCCGCAAAGATGCGCGGGCTCCTGGCCGCGAGCGCGCCGTCGACGACCCCGTCCTCGCTGATCACGCCGGCCAGGTACATCTCGGCGACGGCCTCGATGATGCCGGAACCGCAGATGCCGGTGACCCCGATGCCCTCGACCGATGCCTCGAAGTCCGGGTGGTCCGACCAGAGCTCGGAACCGATGACGCTGAAGCGCGCATCGAGCGTCTCCGGGTCGATGCGCACGCGCTCGATCGCGCCGGGTGCGGCGCGTTGGCCGCAGCTGATCTGCGCACCCTCGAACGCCGGCCCGGTCGGGCTCGAGCAGGCCAGCAGCCGCTTGCTGTTGCCGAGCACAATCTCGGCGTTGGTGCCGACGTCGACAACGAGCGAAGTGTCATCCAGCAGGTGCGGCTCCTCGGCGAGAATCATCGCCGCCGCGTCCGCGCCCACGTGGCCCGCAATGCAGGGCAGCACGTAGACCGCGGCGCCCGGATTGACGTCGAGGCCGACGTCGGTCGCGGCCAGGTCCAGCGCGCTGTCGGCCGCGAGCGCGAACGGCGCGCCGCCGAGTTCGACCGGGCTGATGCCGAGGAACAGGTGATGCATGATCGGGTTGCCCGCGATCGTCACGTCGACGATGTCATCGGTCTCGATGCCGGCATCGCCCGCGACCTGGCGCACGAGTTCGTTGACGCCCTCGCGGACGACCGTCGTCAGCTCGACCGCACCCTCCGGCTTCATCATCACGTAGGAGACGCGGCTCATCAGGTCTTCGCCGAAGCGGATCTGGGGATTCATGATGCCGCCGGTCGCCACGACGTCGCCCGACGTCAGGTTGCACAGATGGCCCGCGATCGTCGTCGAGCCGATGTCGACGGCCAGCCCGTAGCCATCGCGCCGGAAGCCGGGCCACACAGCAAGCACCCGCCTGCCGCGATGCACGGCGGCGGTCACGGCCCACTTGCCGGCACGGAGCGCCGCCTGGATCCGGGGCAGCACGGCCGGGCTGACGCGAAGGTTCTCGAGCTGCCAGTCGCGCGCCAGCGCTGCCAGCAGGCGTTCGACGTCACCGCTCGGATCGTGCATGTCGGCTTCGGCCACCTCGACGTAGTAGAGATGCACCGCGGCATCGAGCGTGATGTCCCTGAGTTCGGCGTCCTTGCGCACGAGCTGCCGGTGCATCTGGCTCTCCGGCGGCACGTCGATGACGACGTCGCCCTGGAGCCGCGCCTGGCAGCTCAGTCGCCGCCCGGGTGCAAGCGGGCTCTTCTTGCGCCGTTCGTTGTAGCGCGCCTCGACTTCGCTGAACGGCGTCAGGTGCGCGGGTCGCGACTTGATCGCATGTTTCGCGAAGTCGCCCTCGGTGAACGTGACCTGGCACCGGCCGCAGAGCGCGCGGCCGCCGCAGACCGAATCGAGGTCCACGCCGAGCGAGCGCGCAGCATCGAGCACGGGCGTGCCGACGGGAAAACTCCCGCGCTTGCCCGAGGGCGTGAAGACGATTTTTGCCTTGCGCTCGCTCATCCGGCGTCCCGTCTCGCGTCGGTCTCCTGGCTGCCCGTCAGCTTTCGCGCCGCCTGCGGCGCCGCCCGGCCCGACCGCCGCGCGCTCCTTCCGCGCCCGCGGCCGCAGGCTCGCGATACTTGCGTATCCAGCGTGCACAGTCGGGGTCGTGACCCATCATGACGTCCGCGCCCAGCACGGCCTGCATCACCTCGGCATGCAGCGGGCTCGTGATGGCCGAGGTCAGGCCGGCACCTATCGCCATTGTCAGGAATGCCGCGTTGATGCCGTTCCTGTTCGGCAGCCCGAAGCTGACGTTGGAGGCACCGCAGGTCGAGTTCACGTGCAGTTCCTCGCGCAACCTGCGCACGATGTGCATGACCTGCTTGCCCGCGGAGTTGATCGCGCCGATCGGCATGACCAGCGGGTCGACGACGACGTCGGCGCGCGGGATGCCGTGATCCTCGGCACGCTCGACGATCTTCTTCGCGACCTCGAAGCGCACGTCGGGATCCTCCGAGATGCCGGTCTCGTCGTTCGAGATCGCGACGACCGCGGCACCGTGCTTCCTGACGAGCGGCAGCACGGACTCGAGCCGTTCCTCTTCGCCGGTCACCGAGTTCACCAGCGCCTTGCCCTGGTAGACGGCCAGGCCCGACTCGAGCGCGGCGACGATCGACGAGTCGATCGACAGCGGCACGTCGGTGACCGACTGCACGAGCTTGACGGCTTCTGCGAGGATCGCCGGCTCGTCCGCCAGCGGGATGCCCGCGTTGACGTCCAGCATGTGGGCGCCCGCCTCAACCTGCGCGATGGCGTCGGCCTCGACGCGACTGAAGTCGCCGCGCGCCATCTCCTCGGCGAGGATCTTGCGGCCGGTCGGGTTGATGCGTTCGCCGATGATGACGAACGGTCGATCGAAGCCGATCCGGACCTCCCTGTTGGCCGAGCTGAGAAGGGTTTCAGTCATTACGCTTGTGCTCCGTTGCGGCGCTTTGCGCCTATGGGTTCGTATTCATGCGAGCGCCGGCTCCGCGTCGCGCGGCTCGCCGGGTTGCCAGAGTTCGCGGCCGTCCAGCACGTTCGAGCGCTCGACGATCTCGGCCACCCGGTGCTCCTGCTTGTAGGCCATGATGTGAATGCCCGCCACGCCTTCGACCTCGCGGATCTGCTCGATCAGCTCGACGCAGATCGCGACGCCCTCCTCGCGCGGGTTTACGGCCTTCTCGAGTCGAGCGACGACCGAATCCGGGATGTGTACACCGGGCACGTTGCTGCGCATCCATTCGGCAGAGCGCGCCGACGCGAGCGGGCCCACGCCGGGCAGTATGAAGACCTTGTCGTGCAGGCCGAGATCGCGCACGGCCTGCATGTAGCTTTTGAACGTCTCGATATCGTAACAATACTGCGTCTGCACGAACTGTGCCCCGGCTGCGATCTTCTTCGCGAGCCTGAGCGGCCGGTAGTCCAGCGGCGGCCCGAACGGGTTCGCCGCCGCGCCGAGGAACACGCGTGGAGGACTCGTGAGCTTGCGCCCGCTCAGGAACTGTGCCTGGTCGCGCATGCCCCGGATCATCCCGAGCATCGCCATGCAGTCCACGTCGAAGACGGGCTTCGCCTCCGGGTGGTCGCCCACGCCGACGCTGTCGCCGGTCAGGCAGAGGATGTTGGAGACGCCCATCGCGGCCGCGCCCAGCACGTCGCCCTGGATCGCGATCCGGTTCTTGTCCCGCCCCGACACCTGCATGACCATCGAGTAGCCGCGGCGGGTCAACAGCGAGCACATCGCCACGCTCGACATGTGGCAGTTGGCGCCGGAGCCGTCGGTGGCGTTGATCGCATCGACGCAGCCGTCGAACAGCGCCGCACGCTTGTAGACTTCTTCGGGGTCCGCGGAATCCGGCGGCGCGATCTCGGCCGTCACGACGAAGACGCCGGCACGCAGCAGGCGCTCGAGCCGGCCGAGTGAATCGTGCCCGGGCCGCGGTGGCAGGTGCTCGCCCGGAATCAGCGGCTCGTCGTCAAACCTCATTCGGCGCCACGATCTCGGGCCCGGTATAGCCCGTCTTCTTCCGCACTTCGCGAAGCCAGGCCGACGTCCCGATCAGCCGGTGGTCAACGGGGGGCTGGACGACCTGGATCGGATACTCCCGTTCGCGGAAGCGCTTGTTGCCCTCCCAGGCCAGCACCCAGACGCAGTCCATGTCGGGCTCGACCTCGCATTTGCCGTTCTGGCGCACGCCGCCGCACGGCCCGTTGCGCATCTTTTTCGGGCAGTTCATCGGGCAGGACAAGCCCGTCCAGCCGACGATGCACTGGCCGCAGTTCTGCGAATCCAGCATGAAGCCCTTGGTCACCTTTTCGATACCGAGGAACGGCCGGTCGAGGCGCTCGTAACCGATCGCGCGAAGCACCGGGCTCGAAAAGCGGAGGACGGCCTCGAGCCCCGCGTACAGGTGCTTGAGCCAGCGTGCGTGCCGCACCGACCAGGAGCGCATGCGATACATCGTCAGGTCTCGACCCGCGTCCCGTGGTTGCGGATCAGCGCGAGCAGGTGCTCGTCCGAAAAGTCGGCCTCGAAACGCGCAGCCGCGCGGCGCGCGATCTCTCCAGGGTCGTCGTCGGAATCGATCGTCGTCGCCTCGCGCCGCCACTCCGACAGGTAGGCGTCACTCGATCCCTTGCCGGCACGCATCGCAGCGCGATCGATCGCCTCCTGGAAGCGCTCGCTGAGCTGCGCCTTCTCGCGCTGGCGGCCGCGCTGCACGACGACCTGCGAGGGAATGTCACGCCAGTAGATGACGATCTGCTTGACCATTGCCGGGTTCCGAAAAAACGGCCTTGAGGCTCGATTCGAGCTGTCCGTAGCCGGTATGCACCTGCTCGAATTCGAGCCCCAGCCGCTCCGCCGCGGCGCGGGCGCGCGCGACGAGCGCCGGGTCCTCGCGCTGCGAGAGGTAGACCAGCCTGGTGTAGTTGCCGAAGTAGGCATCCTGGAGTTCCGGATGCGTGTCGATCTTCAGCGGTTCGATAACGAAGCGGTCGAAATGCTCGGCCAGGAAGTCGGTCAGGTAAAAGGTCCCCGGCTCCGCGTCGGCGAGCTCTGCAAAACGGTCCGGGCCTGCGAAAAACTGGTAGCAATGCACGCCGGGCAGGCGCTCGATGCCGGGCCCTTCCTCCGCGATGACGCGGTCGATCTCGCCGCGCGTCCCGCAGTCGGCATAAGCGACGAAGATGCGGTCGAACTTCGGCTTCTGGCGCCGGATCTTCTCCCGCAGGCGGTCCGGGATGCGCTCGGGCCGGTGATGCAGCTTCGCATCGAGGCAGGCGAGCTCGAGATGCTCCCAGCCGTAGGCCGCGCGCAGGCAGTCGATCTCCCGCGCGAGCGCCCCGCAGGCAATGACGAGGATCTTGTCAGCCACCCGCCGCCTCGCGGCGCAGCTTGATCAGCCGCGGCCCGGTTTCGGCGGCCTGTGCCGCGTCGCGGCAGTAGGCATCTGCGCCGATTGCCGCACCGAATTCCTCGTTCAGCGGCGCGCCGCCGACCATCACGATGTAGTCGTCGCGCATGCCCTGCGAGACCAGCTCGTCGATGACGACCTTCATGTAGGGCATCGTCGTCGTCAGCAGCGCGGACATGCCCAGGATGTCGGGCCGGTGTTCCTCGAGCGCCGAGAAATAGTCCTCGACGGAGTTGTTGATGCCGATATCGATCACTTCGAACCCGGCGCCCTCCATCATCATGCCCACGAGATTCTTGCCGATGTCGTGAATGTCGCCCTTGACCGTGCCGATGACCATCTTGCCGATAGGCTTGACCCCGGTCTCGGCGAGCAGCGGGCGCAGGATGGCCATCCCGCCCTTCATCGCGTTTGCCGCCAGCAATACTTCCGGTACGAACAGGATGCCGTCACGGAAGTCGACGCCGACGATGCGCATGCCTTCGACGAGCGCCTCGTTGAGCACCTTGTCGGCCGCCCAGCCGCGCCCGAGCAGGATGTTCGTGCCTTCCTCGATCTCTTCCTTGAGTCCGTCGTAGAGATCGTCGTGCATCTGCGTGACGAGTTCGTCGTCCGGCAGATCGGCAAGGATGATGTCTTCTTCGTCGTCGCCGACGATGTCGGTTGCGTCGTTCATTTAGTAGTCCCGATCCTCGAATTCGGATTTGCGCCGCGTAATGAATTCGACGAGTGCCTCGTCGATCGCGGGGTCGAGCGGCGGCGGCTCGTATTCCCGCAGCATTTTCTTCCAGATCACGTTGGCGCGCTGCGCGGCGTCAAGCGCTCCTTCCTGCTCCCATTGCTCGAAGCTGTTGTTGTCCGCGATGATCGAACGATAGAAGGCCCGTTCGAAATTGGCGCGCGTGTGCGCGGCGCCCAGGAAATGGGAACCCGGCCCGACCTCGCGGATGGCTTCGAGCGCCTGGCCGTTTTCGCTCAGGTCGACGCCTTTCAGCATCACCGCGAGCACGCTGGCCTGGTCCGCATCCATCACGAACTTCTCGTAGCCCATCGCGAGCCCGCCCTCGAGCCAGCCCGCCGTGTGCAGCATGAAGTTGACGCCAGCGAGCGCCGACGTCTGCAGCGTATTGGCCGACTCGTAGGCCGCCTGCGCGTCCGGGATCTTCGATCCGCAGAGCCCGCCGCCCGAACGGAACGGCAGGCCGAGCCGGCGCGCGAGCGCTGCGGCGGCGTACAGGATCAGGCTGGGCTCGGGCGTACCGAAAGTGGGCGCACCCGACTGCATCGAAACGGCAGCCGCGAAGGTGCCGAACACGACCGGTGCGCCGGGCCGGACGAGCTGGACGTACGCCATGCCGGCGAGCGCCTCGGCCAGGATCTGCGTCACCGTGCCGGCTACCGTGACCGGCGACATCGCCCCCGCCAGCAGGAACGGCGAGATGACCGTCGCCTGGTTGTTCTCGGCGTAGACGGTCGCCGCGCCCAGCATGGTGGCGTCGAAGGTCAGCGGCGAGTTGGCGTTGATCAGGCTCGTGATGACCGTGTTCCGGTCCAGGAAATCTTCGCCGAACACGATCTTGGCCATATCGACCGTGTCCTGCGCGCGCTCCGGTGCCGTCACCGAGCCCATGAACGGCTTGTCGCTGTACTTGATATGACTGTAGATCATGTCGAAGTGGCGCTTGTTGACCGGCACGTTGACCGGTTCGCAGACCGTGCCGCCCGAATGGTGAATGCCCGGGCTCATGTAGGCGAGCTTGACGAAATTCCGGAAGTCCTCGAGCGTTGCGTAGCGCCGGCCCTCGTCCAGGTTGCGCACGAACGGGGATCCGTAGGCCGGCACGAAGACGGTCCGGTTGCCGCCGATGATCGTCGTGCGCGCCGGGTTACGCGCATGTTGCGTGAACTCCGCCGGCGCCGAATCCGTCACGATTTTCCGCGCGAGCCCGCGCGGAAAGCGGACGCGCTCACCGTCGACATCGGCGCCGGCGTCGCGAAACAGCTCGAGCGCGCGCGGGAAATCCTTGAACTCGATCCCGATCTCCTCGAGCACCGTTTCGGCGTTGTACTCGATGAGTTCGAG
The DNA here is from genome assembly GCA_033721115.1 of Woeseiaceae bacterium. GTDB lineage: Bacteria > Pseudomonadota > Gammaproteobacteria > Steroidobacterales > Woeseiaceae > UBA1847. Next base: position 9,451 of record JAWWBD010000008.1, read on the forward strand.
GGCCTCGGCGTCGAGCACCTCGAATACCGGAATCCTGCGTTCGACGAACGCCGAGATTTCCTGCGATCTCTGCTGCCTTGCAGCACGCTTGGCTTCGCGGCCCGCTGACCTGCGACGGCGCGGCTGGCTGCTCATAATGCCCCCCGGTGAGGCGCGGCTAAACAACGCTAAATGCTTGGTTTACCGCCGTTTTCGAGTACCCAGTGTGGACCGGAACCCGGGGGCGCGCAATTGCCCGGGCGGCTCCCGGCTGGCCAAAAGCGACACCGATTGGCCGAATTTGGACAAAATTCGGCTGCCGGAATCAGGGATGCGGGGTCGGTCCGTGGGTGCTGTGATCCTCGGGCTCCCAGCTCCCGACCTCGCTCCACGGATCGGCATGCGGGAACTCGGTGACGTGGATCTTGCCATGGTCGAAATGCGACTGGTGGCGCAGGTCGAACCGCGCCACCTTGACCATCGCGATCGACAGCAGCAGGGCAACCACCAGGAGTGGCGCGCCGCCCACGATGCTGGCCGTCTGCAGCGTTTCGAGACCGCCGAGGAGCAGGAGCACGATCGGCATGAAACTCAGCGCGAAGGCCCAGAACAGGCGATTCCAGCGCATGGGCTCGATGTCGATCTTGCGCTGCACGACCGAGGCGAGGATGTAGGAGATCGAATCGAAGGTCGTCGCCGTGAAGATGACCGCCAGCAAGGTGTACACGCCGATCACGAGGTACCGGAACGGGAGCTCGTTCAGGATTGCGAAGATCGCGGCCGTCGGGGACACGGTGTTGAGGATTTCGAGCACGTCGAGCTGCCCCGACAGCTGCAGGTAGAGCCCGAAGTTGCCGAGGCACATGAAGAACAGGAAACAGCCGAGCGTGCCGAAGAAAATCGACCCGATCACCATCTCGCGGATCGTGCGCCCGCGCGAGATGCGCGCGATGAAAAGGCCCACGCTCGGCGCGAACGCGAGCCACCAGGCCCAGTAGAAGATGGTCCAGTCCTGCGGGAAGTGGGTGTCCTCGAAACCGTCGAGCCCGGCGAAGGGCTCCGTCCATGTCGCCATGTGCACGACGTTGCTCAGCACGCGCCCGAGCGCGTCCAGGCCGGTGTTGGCCATGAACACGGTGGGCCCGGCGACGAAGACGAACGCGAGCAGGCCGAGCGCGAGCCAGAGGTTGATGTTGGAGAGGCGCTGGATTCCCTTCCTGAGTCCGGCGTAGGCGCTGGCACCGAAAATCGAAGTGCAGACGAGCAGCACGAGAATCTGCGTGGTCAGACCACGGGGCGCGCCGAACAGCTCGTGGGCGCCCTCGTTGATCAGCGGCGCCGCGAGCCCCAGCGTGGTCGCGCCGCCACCGAGCATGCCGAACACGAACAGCACGTCGACGATGATGCCGGTCTTGCCGTGCGCCATCTTCTCGCCGAGTACCGGCAGCAGGGCCTCCGAGACCTTGAGCACGTTACGGTCGCGCACGTAATAGAAGTAGGCGATCGGCAGCGCCGGGATCAGGTAGATCGACCAGGCCAGGGGACCCCAGTGGAAGATGCCGTAAGCGGCCGCCCAGCGCGCAGCCTCGACAGACCGGGCTTCGACCTGGAACGGCGGGGCCTGGTAGTAATAGGCCCACTCGATCGTGCCCCAGTACAGGATCGATGCGCCGATGCCGGCACAGAAGAGCATGGCAGCCCAGGAGATGGTCGAGAACTCGGGCTTCTCGTCCGGATGGCCGAGCGAGATCCGGCCGATGTCACTGAACGCGATGAACAGCATGAAGATGCCGGCGCCGGCGCCCAGCGCGAGGTACAGGAAGCCCAGCTGGTCGGTCAGGACCTCGCGCGCGACGTTGACCCACGCGGCACCCTGCTCCGGGAACACGACCAGCGGCAGCGTCACGGCCAAAAGCAGCCCGAGCGCCCCGAAAAACGTCGGTTTTTCAATCAGGTGTTCCGGATCCGGTGTTTTCAAGGCGTGCGCTCCCCCGCGGCTTGCAGTGCGCAACATACCATGGCCGCGGATCCCGACCGGCGTTTGACAAGCGCGGGCGTGGCGGGCATATGTCTTCTCGGCTCCGGACACTTGGCAATGGCGGGAATGGCTGACGTACTCATCGTCTACTCGACGGTCGACGGGCACACGCGCGAAATCTGCGATCGGTTACAGGGCGTGCTGGAGGCCTCGGGCCACCAGGTGACCTGCATCGAACTGAACCCGGACAGCGCGATCGATCTCGCTGCGCCGGATGCCGTCGTCATCGGCGCGAGCATTCGTTACGGCAAGCACCGGCCCGAGGTGGCCCGGCTCATCAACGCCAACGTGGCGACCCTCGAATCGAAGCCGGGTGCGTTCTTCTCGGTCAACGCCGTTGCGCGGAAGCCGGGGAAGAAAACGCCGGAAACCAATCCCTACGTACGCAAGTTCCTTGCGACGATTCGCTGGCGGCCGCCGCTGGTCGGCATTTTTGCGGGCAAGATCGACTATCCCCGCTACGGTTTCATCGACAAGACCATGATTCGCTTCATCATGTGGATCACGAAGGGCCCGACCGACCCGGACGGGACCTTCGAGTTCACGGACTGGGACGCCGTCGAGGATTTCGGGCGGCGCGTCGCTGCCATGGTCCGGGAGGCCGGCTGACGTGGCCGGCGTCGAGAACCGCGTCGCGCTGCTCACCGGTGCCGGCCGCGGCATCGGGCGCGCGACGGCGAAACTGCTCGCTGCGCGCGGCGCGACCATCATGGCCGCCGCGCGCAGCGAGGACGAACTGCAATCGCTCGGCCTCGACTACGTCGCCGCCGACCTCGGCACGGCCGAAGGCTGCGCACGCGCGGTCGGTGCGACCGAGGAAAAATTCGGGCGCATCGACGTCCTCGTCTGCAACCACGGCATCGGCTCGGCCCACGAGCGCGTCGTCTGGGAGCAGGACCCGGCGCTCTGGGACCGGACGATGGACATCAATCTCGACGGCCCCTTCCACCTGACGCGGCTCGCGCTCGCGGGCATGGTCGAGCGCGGCTACGGCCGCGTCGTCTACACGAGTTCGACGGCTGGGCTCGTCGCCGAACCGCATTCCGCCGCGTACAACGCGTCGAAGCACGGGCTACTGGGCCTCATGCGCTCGGTGGCGCTCGATGCCGGTGCCCACGGCGTCACCTCGAATGCCGTGCTGCCGGGCTGGGTGCGGACCGAGATGGCGGAACGCTCCGCCGAGCAGGAGGCAAAGGACCGCGGCATGACGGTAGACGAAGTCTGGGCGGAACGCGCGTCGTATTATCCGCCCGGCCGCGTCGTCACGATGGAGGAAGTCGCCGAGACGATCCTGTTTCTTGCGGCGGAAGAATCGAGCGGCGTCAGCGGCGAGGCGATCCGGGTCTCGCTCGGCGCGCTCGTCTAGGAGAGACGGCAGCTCCCGGGCCGGCTACACGGTTCCGGGATTCGTGTTGCTTGCGGAGCAGAGGATGAAAAGAACCGGGGGTTGCCAGTGCGGTGCCGTGCGTTTCGAATGCGACCGCGACGCGGCCGACATCTACGTCTGCCATTGCACCAATTGCCGGAAGCAGTCGGCATCGGCCTACGGCATCTCCTTCGTCGTTCGTGCCGACAGCTTCCGGATCACATCCGGCACGCCGGAGTTCTTCCGCTGGACCAGTGACGCGGGCAATCCGCGCAAGGGCGGCTTCTGCGGCCGGTGCGGGACCCGGCTCTGGCACCAGCGCGACCTCGACGGCATCGAGACGCTCAACGTCAGGGGCGGCGCGCTGGACGACCCGATCGACCTGAGCAACGCGATTCACATCTGGCTGCGCTCGAAGCTGCCCGGTGTGTCCGTCCCCGCCGGCGCCCGTCAATTTCCGCGCGAGCCGGACGTCGGCTAGACTTGCGACCCCAACGGAGAATCAAAGGTGAAGGAAATCATGTACGACCATCCCAGCTGGCTGATCGTCGCGCTGCTTTTTGCCGCACTCGTCATCGCCACGGAACTCGGCTATCGCATCGGGATGCGCAATCAGTCGGCGACGGGCGACGGGGCGAAGACGCAGATCAATACCATCCAGGCCTCGCTGCTGGGTGTGCTCGCGCTGCTGCTCGGCTTCACGTTCTCCCTCTCGCTGCAGCGCTACGACTCCCGGGCCCAGGCCGTCGTCAACGAGGCCAACGCGATCGGTACCGCGATGCTCCGTGCCGATCTTCTGCCCGCGTCGGCGCGCGGCGAAGCACAGGAAGCGATGGTGCGGTACCTGGACGAACGCATCGCCGCCGGCAACATCTCGCTCGACCGGGTCGCGGAACGCGCCGGCGCCGTCGCCAGGGCCAATGCGACGTTCGACAGGCTCTGGCAACTGGGTGTCGAGGCGGCCGAGGCGGAGCCGAATCCCGTGCGGACCGGGCTCTTCATGCAGGCGCTGAACGACATGATTGACGCCTTCGGCATTCGCGATGCGGCGCTCAACCGGCACGTGCCGGAACTCGTGCTGTTCCTGCTGTTCGGCACTTTCGTTCTGACCGTGTCGCTGGTCGGCTATTCCTCGGGCCTGGCGGGACAGCGTGCGTCCTATGCGACTTACGTCCTGATGATCCTGATCGTGTTCCTGGTCTTCATCATCATCGACATGGACCGGCCCCGCCGCGGCGTCATCGAGGTCTCCCAGCAGAGTCTCGTCGACCTCGCGGACAGCCCGCTCGCGATACGGAACCGGGCTGCCGACTGAGCAGTTCCCCGACCGGCAGGGTTCAGGCCTGGACGATCGTCCAGATGCCGACGAGGATGAAAGCCGCGCCGGCGATCCAGGCCAGCACCTTCGGCTCGACGAAACTCGCGACCGCCGCGCCGGCCGCGACGCCGATCGCGGTCGATGCGATCAGCGCCGCCGATGCTGCAACGAAGACGGTCAGCAGGCTCGTCCCCTCCTTCGCCGCGAACAGCAGGGTCGCAAGCTGCGTCTTGTCACCGAGCTCGGCGAGGAAGATGGTCAGGAACACGGTGGCGAGCAGCTTGATTTCCATTTCTCTAGTCTCCGGGCTCTATGGCGGCAAGCTTGGCGAGGATTCGCGCCTGCGTGGTTTCGATAGCGGCTAGCTGGCGAGTCACAAACGTCGCATAGAAGGTCCGCTCGGCCAGCAGGCCTTCGATGTCGGATCGGGCCCGCATCCGGACCTCGCCGTATTGCACATTTTCGTCCTCGCCGAGAAACCAGGCAATGATCCGCTCGAAGTCGAAGCGGTGCCTTCCGCGATGATCCGAAGCCAGGGCAATTGGCGCAGTTTGTCCATCGGCGGCGTCCTTCCTAGCGACACGTCCGGACCAGCGCATCCGCCGCGATCGCCGCGGTCGGCGTCACGATCAGGGGATTGACGTCGAGCTCCACGAGCTGTTCCGCGTGTGCGACCGCGTAGGCGGCCACCGATTCGATCGCTTCCACGGTCGCGTCGAAATCGCCGGCGGCGGCGCCGCGAAATCCCGCGATCAGGGTCGCGGCCTTGAGCTTGCCGAGCGCGGCGACGATGTCCGCACGGCCGACCGGCAGGAGCAGCGACACCGTGTCCTCCATGAGCTCGACGTGCACACCGCCCGAACCGACCAGCAGCGTGAGCCCGAAAACCGGGTCGCGGCTGATCCCGACGATGAGCTCCGCGACGGTCGGACCGGCCTGCGCCTCGACCAGCAGGCGTTCGAAGCGCCCGGCCAGCCGCACCGCGGCCGCCGCGAGTTCGGCATCGTCGCGAATGCCGACGATCACGGCGCCCGCTTCACTCTTGTGCGCGAGACCTTCCGCGACACCTTTCAGCACGAGCGGGTAGCCGATGGCGGCAGCGGCTGCCTGCAGTTCACCGGCGGCGCACAGCCGGCCCGCCGGCGTGGCCAGCCCGGCCGCAGCGAGTTCGGCCTTGCTTCGCCACTCGTCCAGGAGCGTCGGCTCGCCCGCGGTCGGCGCCACCGGCATGACCGGGCGGATCTCCGCAGCACGCGCCTGTGCAGCGCCGATGGCCGCAGCGGCGCGGATCGCGAACAGGCAGTCCTCGATGCCCTGCATCGGAGTGATGCCGGCAGCTTTCAGCCGCTCGCGTACCGTCTCCGACATGGTCTCCGGGAGCGAAGAGACGATGACCGCCCGCTCGCCGGTCGCCGCGACGGCGGCACCGAGCGCACGCTCTGCGACCTGCCACCTGGCGTCGTCGTTGCCCTCCCCTGGCGGATAGTCGAGCACGAGCAGGGAGCAGGCATAGCGGTTGCCGAGAACCTCGGTGAAGCAGGTCGTGAGCTTCGCCTCGTCGCCCCAGATGTACAGATGGTAGTCGAGCGGATTCGCCACGCTGACGTTCGGCCCCAGCAGGTCCCTGAGCCGGCCGGCGGACGCTGCCGAAAACGGCGGGGTCTCGATGCCGAGCGCCTCCGCGTTGTCGGCGACGATCGAGGCATCGCCGCCCGAGCAGCTCATCGAGCCGATCGTCGCTGCCGGCAGCGGCCCGACCCGCGACACGAACTTCATGGTCTCGAGGAATTGCGCGACGGTATGACAGCGCGCGACGCCAAGGCGCTCGAACAGCGCCGTGTAGAGCCGGTCCGAGCCTGCGAGCGACCCCGTGTGGCTCATGGTGATCTCGGCCCCGCGCCGCGAGCGGCCGGCTTTCAGCGCGACGATGGGGACGCCCGCCTCCAGCGCCCGGAGCGCCGCGGCCGAGAACGCCGCGACGTCGGCCAGGCCCTCGATGTGCAGCGCGATCGCCGTAACCCGCGGGTCGGCGAGCAAGGCGTCGATGTAGTCCTGGGCGCCGAGCGCGCTGTTGTTGCCGACCGAGATGACGTAGGAGAAGTCGACGCCGCGCTGCTGCATCGTCAGGTTGATCGCGATATTCCCGCTCTGCGCGATCAGCGCGACGCCGCGCTCGCAGCGCCTGCTGCCGTGCTCGTCGGGCCAGAGCGCCACGCCGTCTAAGTAATTGATGAAACCGTGGTAATTCGGCCCGACGATCGCCATGCCGGCCGCGGCATCCCGGAGATCGCGCTGCAGGTTCGCGCCGAGCGTCCCGGTCTCGGCGAATCCCGCGGCAAAACAGACGGCGCCGGGTGCACCCCGTGCGGCGAGATCGCGGATGATCCCGAGCGTCGCTTCGGGCGGCGTCGCGACGAAACTCGCATCGGGCACGCCGGGCAGCTCGGCGACACTGGCGACGCAGGGGATGCCCGCGAGCGCCTCGCGCCGCGGGTTCAGCGCCCAGATCTCGCCCGCGTAGCCGATCTTTCGGCACTGGCGCACGACCTCGGCCGCCGAGTCGCCGCCGATGACCGCGATGCTCGCCGGGTTCAGCAGCCGGCGCAGTGCCTCCGCTTTCGACATGGCGGCCGCCGGCGGCTCGCTACCGGCCTTTCCAGACCGGGTCGCGCTTCTCGGCGAAAGCCCGCGCCCCTTCGAGCTGGTCCTCGCTCGAGTACAGCGTCTTCACCGTCGGAAACTCGCTGTTGATGATTTTTTTCAGCGCCTCGTGGAACTTCATGTTCTCGGCTTCGCGGACGACCTCCTTGATCGCGGCGTAGACGAGCGGTGGACCCGATTCGATCAGCCGCGCAACTTCCCAGGCCCGGTCCAGCAGCCGGTTCGCCGGCACGATTTCGTTGACGAATCCCCAGCGGTTCGCCTCGGCCGCGTCGAGCCAGCGCCCGGTCAGCAGCATCTCCATCGCGATGTGGTAAGGGATGCGCTTCGGCAGCTTGATCGAGGCCGCATCCGCGACCGTGCCGGAGCGGATTTCCGGCAGCGCGAAGGTCGCGTGCTCCGCCGCAATGATGATGTCCGTGCAGAGCGCGATTTCGAGGCCGCCACCGCAGCAGATGCCGTTGATCGCCGCAATCACGGGCTTGTTGAAATCCTCGAGTTCCTGCATGCCGCCGAAACCACCCGGCCCGTAGTCGCCGTCGACCTCCTCGCCGGCCGCCGCCGCTTTCAGGTCCCAGCCTGCCGAGAAGAACTTCTCGCCGCCGCCGGTGATGATCGCGCAGCGGAGCTCGGGATTGTCGCGATACCCGATGAAGATTTCGCCCATCGCGATACTCGTCGCGCGGTCGATCGCGTTGGCCTTCGGGCGGTCGACGGTGACCTCGAGGATGCCGCCCTCGATGCGTGTCTTTACGTCTTCTTTGCTCATGCTGTCGTCTCGCTTGCCTGTCCCGTTTATTTTTCCAGCGGCCGCAGCAGTGCGCGGCTGATGATGTGGCGCTGGATCTCGGAGGTGCCCTCCCAGATGCGCTCGATACGCGCGTCGCGCCAGATGCGCTCGAGCGGCAGTTCGTCCATCAGGCCCATGCCGCCGTGGATCTGGATCGCTTCGTCGGCGACGAAGGCGAGCATCTCTGTGGCTTTGAGCTTGGCCATGGCCATGTCGGCATCCGTCGCCGTCCCCTGGTCGTACTTCCAGCCGGCCTCGAGAATCATCAGTTCGGCCGCCTTCATCTCGGTCGCCATGTCGGCGAGCTTGAAGGACACACCCTGGAACTTGCCGATCGGCTGGCCGAACTGGCGGCGCTCCGCCGCGTAGCGGACCGAATGCGCGAACGCCCGGTCGGCCCGGCCGAGACAGGTCGCGCCGACCTGCAGCCGCGTCGCGCCGAGCCAGGTGTTGGCCACGTCGAAGCCCTTGTGCACCTCGCCCAGCACGTTTTCCGCCGGGATCCGGCATTCGTCGAACTCAAGGATCGCGTTGGTGTAACCGCGGTGGGACACGTTGCGATAGCCGTCGCGGACCGCAAAGCCGGGCGTGCCCTTGTCGACGAAAAACGCGGTGATCAGCGCGCGCTTGCCGCGGGGACTGTCCTCCTCGCCCGACTTCATGAACACGATCGCGAAGTCGGCGATGTCGGCATGGGAAATGAAATGCTTGGTACCGTTCAGGACCCAGTCGTCGCCGTCCTGCCTGGCCGTCGCCTTCATGCCACGCAGGTCCGATCCGGCACCCGGCTCGGTCATCGCGAGGCAGTCCCATTTTTCGCCCGCCACGCAGGGTGCCAGGTACTTCTCGCGCTGCGCCGGCGTTCCTGCGCAAAGAATGTTGGAAGGCCGGGCGACGGCGGTCCAGTGCAGCGCGTAGTTCGCGCGGCCGAGTTCCTTCTCGTACAGGAGCCAGGTCAGCGTATCGAGCCCGCCGCCGCCGAACTCCCCGGGGATGTTGGCGGCGTAAAGCCCGGTTTCGATCGCCTTTGCCTGCACCTCGCGAACCAGGTCCATGTCGAGATGACCCGTGCGCTCGATCTCGGCCTCGTGCGGATAGAGTTCGTTCTCGACGAACGCACGCGTCGTGTCGACGATCATCTGCTGTTCATCCGTCAGTTCGAAGTTCATCGGTTCCTCTCTCAGTTACGCTGGCCGACGTGGCGGCCGGCCGTGTCCGGACGCGGCAGCCCGGCGTGCGCTGCCGCGAGTTCCAGCATCGCTGCTGCCGCCGAATCGTCTGCCGGGACGACCTTGCCCGCCGCGGTGTCGACGTGCAGGTACATCGCCTCCAGCGAGGCGAGCAATCGGTCGTCCTCGCCGGCGTGCAGCCGGTAGAACACGTGCAGGCGCTTGCCGTCGGCTGCGAGCAACTGGGCGGTCGTGTACATCGGTTCGTCGACACCCACCTCGTCGAAGAACTGCGTGTGGGTTTCCGCCGTGTACCAGCTGTGGCCAGCTGCGACGTAGTCGTCGTGCATGCCGACGCGCCTGAGCAACGCTTCGCAGGTGTCGCTGAATACCTGTACGTAGCGGTACTCGGTCATGTGCCCGTTGTAATCGATCCAGCCGGGAAGCACGGTGAGCTCCAAAAGGCGCAGCGGCCCGTCGCCGCCGGCCGTGGCGCCGGCCGCCGGCGCGGCCGCACGCAGGCGCCGGTCGTGCTCGTTGAGTGTGCGCCCGGCGCCCCAGTCGCGTTCCTTGAGGCAGCGCAGGATGCCGACCAGGTTGCGGTCGCGGATGCGCTCGAGTTCGCGGATGCCGAAGGCGCCGGACTGGGCATCCGACTGGCTGGCAATCTTTTCGACCAGCGTCTCGTCGAGGTCCGGCACGTCCATGAGCTTCGTCCACGGCCACTTCAGCGCCGGGCCGAACTGGCGAATGAAGTGCGCCATGCCCTCCTCGCCGCCGGCAAGCCGGTAGGTCTCGAAGAGCCCCATCTGCGCCCAGCGCAGCCCGAAGCCCATGCGGATCGCGTCATCGATCTCCGCGGTCGTCGCGATGTCGTCCTTCACCAGCCACAGCGCCTCACGCCAGACCGCTTCCAGAAACCGGTCCGCGACGTGGGCGTCGATCTCGCGACGCACGTGGAGCGGATGCATGCCGATCGCGGCCAGTACCTCCGCCGCGCGATCTGCCGTGTCCGCCGCGTTGGCCGGGCTCGTGACGACCTCGACCAGCGGCAGCAGGTAGACCGGGTTGAACGGATGCGCGACGACGATGCGGCCGGGATCGCTCGCGCCCTGCTGCAGCTCCGAGGGCTTGAAGCCCGACGTGGAGGAACCGACGAGCGTGGTCGCCGGTGCGGCCGTCTGCGCTTCGGCAATGACGGCGTGCTTGAGCGCGAGATCCTCGGTCACGCTTTCCTGGATCCAGTCTGCACCGTCGACGGCAGCCGCGATACTCTCGACGAACCCGAGCTCGCCTTCGGACGGCAGGGCGACGTCGGCGAGCGCGGGCAGCGAGGCGCGCGCGTTGGCGAGCACGGCCGCGACGCGCTTTGCGGCATCGGGATGCGGGTCGAAGATACGGACATCCCAGCCGTTGAGCAAAAAGCGGGCGGCCCAGCCGCCGCCGATGACGCCGCCGCCGATCAGCGCAGCGGTCCGGCGCGGGCCCTGCGTCATCTCGGTGCCCGTTTGGTGAGCTCCAGTTTCCTGCGTACGGCTTCCGGCGTCATCACGGACGCGCCGAGATCCTCGATGATGCGGACCGCGCGCTCGACGAGCTGTGCGTTGGTCGCGAGCTGGCCCTTCGCGAGGTACAGGTTGTCCTCGAGGCCCACACGCACGTTGCCGCCTGCGAGTACCGCGGCCGCGACGTAGGGCATCTCGTTACGGCCGAGCGAGAACGCCGAGAAATGCCAGTCGGAAGGCACGTTGGCAACCATGGCCATGAAGGTATGGAGGTCGTCGGGTGCGCCCCAGGGGATGCCCATGCAAAGCTGAACGAGGAACGGCGGCTTGATGATGCCCTCCTCGGCAAGCTGCTTCGCGAACCAGAGGTGCCCGGTGTCGAACGCCTCGATCTCGACGCGCACGTCGAGATCCGTCATGAGCTTGCCCATGGCGCGCAGCATGCCGGGCGTATTGGTCATGACGTAATCCGCCTCGGCGAAATTCATCGTGCCGCAGTCGAGCGTGCAGATTTCAGGCAGGCACTCGGCCACGTGTTCGACGCGGTCTTCGGCGGAGCCCATGTCGGTCTTGTCTTTCGAGAGCGGCAGCGGCGCCTCCGGCGGGCCGAGCACGAGGTCGCCACCCATGCCTGCGGTCAGGTTGATGACGACGTCGGTGTCCGAATCGCGGATCCGGTCGACGACTTCGCGATAGAGTTCGACGCGACGCGACGGCGCGCCCGTGTCCGGTTCCCGTACGTGGCAGTGCACGATCGCGGCACCCGCCCTTGCTGCCTCGAGCGCGCTCTCGGCAATTTCCTTCGGCGACCGCGGCACGTGCGGAGAGCGGTTCTGGGTACCGTCCGATCCCGTGACGGGACAGGTAACGAAAACTTCACGATTGATTTCGAGTGGCATGGATTTACGTCCTCCGCCGATCGATTCGATCGGCATGGCTCGTCGACTTCCTGCACGCGCCGCCCACGGCGCGACCCTTAGCTGATGCTGGCCGGGACCGGGCGCTGCGGGGGCGGCCACCAGTCCAGTACTTTCTTGTAGGGTCCAGGGCGTTTCATTGGCTTTTTTAAACCGGGGCTTTATTAAACCGGAGAACGTCTCCGAGCTTAGAGCATCGGAAAATCGCCGACAAGGAAAATTCAGCTGCCCCTCGCGATGCCCCGGGCTACCCGCGCGGCGGACCGGCGCGCTATAGTGCGGGCGAATCCCGGCAAGAGGAGAGCGTCATTCAAACGCATGCGCGGATCGTCATCGTCGGCGGCGGCATCATGGGCGTCGGCCTGCTTTATCACCTGGCCGAAGAAGGCGAGACCGACGTACTGCTGGTCGAGAAAGGCGAACTCACGTCGGGCTCGACGTGGCACGCGGCGGGCCAGTGCCCGAGCCTCGTCGGCAACTACAACCTGGCGAAGATCCACGCGCACGGCAACCAGCTCTATCCGCGGCTCGAGGAACTGACGGGCCAGTACGTGAGCTGGCACGCCTCGGGCGGCATCCGGCTCGCGCTGAACGAGGCCGATCTCGACTGGTTCCGCTATCTCTACGGCATGTCGCAAAGCGTCGGTTTCGAGATGGAAATCATTGGTCCCGACGAAATCCGGCGCATCGTGCCCTGGCTCGACCTCGACGGCGTCGTTGCGGGCGCCTATACCACCGGGGACGGCCATGCCGACCCCTCCGGCCTGACCAATGCGATGGCGCGCGGCGCGACCAGCATGGGCGCGAAGATCGAGCGCCACAACCGCGTCGTCGACATCAAACTGCTGCCCTCCGGCGAGTGGGACGTCGTCACGGAAAAAGGCACCGTGACCGCGGAGATCGTCGTCAACGCGGGCGGTTCCTTCGCGCGGCGCATCTCGCAGATGGTCGGCAGCGACATGCCGCTCTGCAACATGGAGCATCACTACATCGTCACGGGCAACGTCGGGGAATTCGTCGCGCGCGACGAGGAGATGCCGGTGATCCGCGACCCGCGCGCCTCGAGCTACATCCGGCAGGAGCAGAAGTCGGGCCTGGTCGGCATCTACGAAGGCGTCGGCATGACCGAAGCCTGGGCCCCGACCGGCATCCCGCCCTGGGAATCGGACAGCGAGCTATTCCCCGACGACCTCGAACGACTCATGCCCTGGCTCGGCCACGCGTTCGAGCGCCTGCCGATCCTCGAGGACGCCGGTATCAAGCGCATCGTGAACGGCGCGATCCCCCACCCGCCCGACGGCCCGCCCTACCTCGGCCCGGTTGCGGGCCTCAGGAACTTCTGGCTGTGCTGCGGCTCGTCCTTCGGCATCGCGCAGGGCGCGGGCTGCGGCAAGTATCTCGCGCAGTGGATGCTTAACGGCGACGCCGAAATCAACATGACCGGCTTCGACCCGCGCCGGCTCGGCGTCTTCGCCGACGAGGAATACGCCCGCGCCAAGGCCTTCCAGGACTACCGGATGACCTACAGGACGCCGCTGCCGGGCGAGGAGCTGCCCGCCGGCCGGCCGCGGCGCACGAGCCCGCTCTACGAGACGCTCAAAGCGAAGGGTTGCGTCTTCACCGAGACCTTCGGCTGGGAGCGGCCCAAGTGGTTCTCGCCGGACGGCCGCGAGGAGGACTACGGCTACCGCCGCAACAACGTGTTCGACGTCGTGCGCGCCGAGTGCCTGGCGGTGCGCAACGGCGTCGGAGTCCTTGATCTGACCGGCTTCGCCAAGTACGACGTGACCGGTGCCGACGCCGCAGCGTTCCTCGACCGGCTCTGCGCGAACCGGATGCCGGCGGTCGGCGGCATCGTGCTCGCGCACATACTGTCGGCCAACGGCCGCATCCAGGGCGAAGTGACGGTGACGCGCTTCGCCGACGATCACTTCTACGTCCTGTCCGCTGCCGGTGCCGAGCTGCGCGATCTCGACCACCTGGTGCAGGGCGTGGCCGACGGTGAGGACGTCACGATCGAAAACGTGACCGACGCGCGCGGCGTGCTCGTGCTGGCGGGACCGAAGTCACGGGACGTATTGGCGAAGCTGACCGACGCCGGCCTCGGCAGCGACGCGTTCCGCTGGCTGACGGGCCACGAGATCGAGGTGGCCGGCATGCCGGTCCGCGCGCTGCGGGTGAACTACGTCGGCGAACTCGGCTGGGAGCTGCATCCCGCCATCGGCGACCTGCCCGTGCTCTATGCCGCGCTCACCGACGCAGGCGCCGGCCTCGGCATCCGGGACTTCGGGCTCTATGCCGTCAACAGCTTGCGCCTCGAGAAGGCCTACCGCGGCTGGGGCGCGGAGCTCACGAACGAGGTCACCATGCTCGACGCGGACATGGCGCGGTTTTTGAAGCTGGACAAGGACGACTTCACCGGCAAGGCGGCGACGCTCGCGCAGGCCGAAGCCGAGCGCACGCTTGAGCTCGTCTACTTCGAGGTCGACGCGGCCGACGCCGACGTGCGCGGCAACGAGCCGATCTTCAAGGATGACGCCTGCATCGGCCTCACGACCTCTGGCGGCTACGGCTTCGCGGTCGAAAAGAGCCTCGGCTTCGGCTACGTGCCGCCTGCGCTGGCCGAACCGGGCACGACGCTCGCGATCGGCATCCTCGGCGAGCGCCGCGCGGCGCGCGTCCTGGCCGAACCGGCTTACGATCCCGCGAACGAGCGCCTGCGAGCCTGAGCCGTGACAGCACTGCCGACACAGGCGAATGTCGTCATCGTCGGCGGCGGCGTCATCGGCTGCTCCATCGCCTACCACCTCGCGAAGGCGGGCACGGGCGACGTCGTGCTGCTCGAGCGCCAGCAGCTCACCTCGGGCACGACCTGGCACGCGGCGGGCCTCGTCGGCCAGCTCAGGACCTCGATCAACATGACGAAGCTCGCGAAATACACGAGCGAGCTCTACCGCGGCCTCGAGGCGGAGACCGGGCAGGCGACCGGCTACCGGCAGAGCGGCTCTATCTCGGTCGCGACCACGGCCGGGCGTCTGGAGGAGCTGAAACGCAGCGCCTCGATGGCGAAGGTCTTCGACCTCGAGGTCAATGTGATCGACACGGACGAAATCGTGGCGCGCTACCCGATCGTGAGCCCGGACGGCATTCTCGGCGGCATCCACATACCGTCCGACGGCTACGCCAACGCGGTCGACATCACCCAGGCCCTGGCGAAGGCCGCGCGTGCGAACGGCGCCGCGATATTCCAGAACACGAAGGTGACCGGTTTTGCCGACGACGGCGCGTGCGTCACCGGCGTCGAGACGCCTGAGGGCACGATCCGCGCGAACACGGTCGTGATGTGTACCGGCATGTGGACCCGCGACCTCGCGGCCAGCGTCGGCGTCAACGTCCCGCTGCATGCCTGCGAGCATTACTATGTGCTGTTCGAGTCGGTGGCGGGTCTCGACCCTGCCCTGCCGGTGCTGCGCGACTACGACGCCTGCACCTATTACAAGTACGACGCGGGCAAGCTGCTGGTCGGCGCGTTCGAGCCGACGGCGCGGCCCTGGGGCATGGACGGGATCCCGGAGGACTTCTCTTTCGACGAGATCGCCGGCGACTTCGAGCACTTCGAGCCGGTACTGGAAGGCGCGATGCGGCGTATCCCCGCACTCGCGGAAGCCGGCATCCAGAAATTCTTCTGCGGCCCCGAGAGCTTCACGCCTGACGTGCGCTACCACATCGGCCGCGCGCCGGAGCGCGCCAACGTCTACGTCGCCGCCGGGCTCAACTCGATCGGGCTGCAGTCGGCGGGCGGCATCGGCAAGGTCATGGCCGAGTGGATCCGCGCCGGGCACCCGCCGATGGACCTCTGGGAAGTCGACGTGCGCCGTGCGATGCCCTTCCAGGGCAATCGCCGGTACCTGCGCGAGCGGGTCAGCGAAAGCCTCGGGCTGTTGTATGCGACGCACTGGCCCTACCGCCAGTACGCGACGGCCCGCGGCGCGCGGCGCTCGGCCATCCACGACCGGCTGGTGGCGGCCGGCGCCTGCCATGGCGAAGCCTTCGGCTGGGAGCGTCCCAACTGGTACGCGCCCGCGGGCGTCGAGCCGAAGTACGAGTACAGCTACGGGCGACAGAACTGGTTCGGGTACTCGGCCGCCGAGCATCGCGCCGTGCGCGAGAACGTCGCACTGTTCGATCAGTCCTCGTTCGCCAAGTTTCGCGTCGAGGGCCGGGACGCGCTGGCGGTGCTGAACCGCGTGTCGGCAAATAATATTGACGTCGCGGTCGGCCGCCTGGTCTACACGCAGTGGCTGAACGAGCGCGGCGGCATCGAGGCGGACCTGACCGTGACCCGTTTGGCCGAGGAAACGTTTCTCGTCGTCACCGCGGCGGAGACCGAGGTGCGCGATTTTCACTGGCTGAAAAACCATGTTCCGGACGACGCGCACTGCATCGTGACCAACGTCACCTCGGGCATGGGCGTCATCTCGCTGATGGGCCCGCGCTCGCGCGACCTGCTCGCGGTACTGACGCCGGCCGACCTCGCGCACGAGGCATTCCCGTTCGCGACCAGCCGCGAGATCGAGCTGGGCTTCGGCGTCGTCCGCGCGTCGCGCATCACCTTCGTCGGCGAGCTGGGCTGGGAGCTCTACGTGCCGACCGAGTTCATGGCGGGCGTGTACGACTCGATCGTCGCGGCCGGACGCGACTTCGATCTCGCGCACGCGGGCTACCATGCACTCAACTCGCTCCGGATCGAGAAGGCCTACCGGCACTGGAGCCACGACATCACCGACGAGGACACGCCGCTTGAGGCGGGCTTGAGCTTCACGGTGAAGTTCGACAAGCCCGGCGGCTTCATCGGTCGCGAGGCGCTGCTGAAACAGCAAGACGAAGGCCTCCGGCGCTGCCTGCTGCAGTTCAGGCTCGACGACCCCGGGCCGCTCGTCTATCACAACGAGCCCATCCTGCGGGACGGGAAGATCGCGGGTCACGTAACCTCGGGCGCCTATGGCCACACGCTGGGCGGTGCGATCGGGCTGGGTTACGTGCACCTCGAGCCCGGCGAACAGGCGGCCGACGTGCTGGACAGCAGGTTTACCGTCGAGGTCGCCGGCACCGCCGTCCCGGCCACCGCGTCATTGCAGCCGATGTACGACCCGGACAACGAACGCATTCGCTGCTGACAACGCGCGGAAACCAGGAGACCCAGTCGCCATGCGTGCGTACGTCATTTCAGAACCCGGCGGGCCGGATAAACTCGAGCTGAAGGAAATTGCGGAGCCGGCACCTCGTTCCGGATGGGTCCTGATTCGCAACCGGGCGTTCGGACTGAACCGGTCCGAGTGGTTCACGCGCCGGGGCGAATCGCCTTCGGTTTCGTTCCCCCGGGTGCTCGGGATCGAGTGCGTTGGCGAAGTGGCTGACGCACCTGACGGCGATTTGCATCCGGGCCAGACCGTGGCCGCAATGATGGGTGGCATGGGCCGCCAGTTCGATGGTTCCTATGCCGAGTTCGTGCTGGTGCCCAGGGCAAACGTTTTCCCGCTGCAAACGGAGTTGAGCTGGGCGGTACTGGGCGCACTGCCGGAAATGCTGCAGACCGTCCATGGTTCACTGTACACCGGGCTGGAAATAGAGCGGGCGCAAACGCTGCTGGTCCGCGGCGCGACATCGTCGATCGGATTCGCAGCCTTAGCGCTGGCCAAGTCGGCGGGGCTCGAAATCACGGCCACCACGCGCAGCGAAAGCAAATCCGACGAACTGCTGGCAGCGGGTGCGACCCACGTCGTCGTCGACAACGGCTCCATTGCAGAACCGGTTCGAGCGCTTTATCCGGATGGCATCGATCGCGTGCTGGAGTTGGTCGGCACGACCACGCTACTGGATTCTCTCAAAGCGACGCGGCGCGGCGGCATCGTGTGCATGACCGGAATTCTCGGCGGGCGTTGGACGCTCTCCGAATTCCACCCGATGGGTGACGTCCCGACGGGTGTCAAACTCACTTCATACAGCGGCGAGGCATCGGATATATCCAACGAGCAACTGCAGCAGTATGTGTCCCTCGTCGAGTCAGGAGAACTGGGTCTGAAACTGGGGCCACGATTACCGTTCGATCGATTGCGCGAAGCTCATGAACTGATGGACAGCAATCTCGCAAACGGCAAGATTGTCATCGAGCACTGATGACCACTGCTGCTGCCCCGACGCGGCCAGAAAGCCCCCGGGGCTGCCGACAGAAATAAACGAGGGGCAGAAGTGATGAATTCGACTCAACCGTGGCATTTGGACCGGAGTCATACTTCAAACACCTTCGCATTCGTTGAGCCTGGGTTGCCCGACGAACCGACAAAGGCAAATCGAAAGGCATCGAGTGGGTTTCGGGTACACTCGACGATCGAGGTTTCGATTTTAAGCCTAGCGTATCCTTGCGGTTGAGACGATCGATCCACGGCAACGGCCACGGTCCAATGACATGAGACTGGCATCTGCTTTCATAAAGCTGCCCCTTGAATTCGACGCCGAACGGCTGGCGAAGGAAGCGCTGCAGTTTGCAGAACACGACTGGACCTACCATCCCCTCAGGCATACTGGGAACACTGCGCTCGCCCTGGTTTCGGCGAACGGTGAAGACAATGATTTCTATGTCGGTGAGATGCGACCGACGCCGGCACTGGAGAGATGCCCCTATGTTCGCCAGGTGATGGCATCATTCGAAACGATCATAGGCCGATCGAGATTCATGCGCCTGGCACCGGGAGCTGACGTGCCGTCGCACAGTGACGGAAACTATAGTTGGCGAAATCGCGTTCGCATTCACGTACCGATTATTACCGACCCAGCCGTAATGTTTTCATCCGTCGGCAATATCGACGTGCACATGCGGCAGGGCGAGGCCTGGATTTTCGACAACTGGCGGCAACACGCTGTTTACAATCGCAGCGATGTCGAGCGTATTCATCTCGTCATTGACACTGTCGGAACGTCAAGATTCTGGAACATTGCGGAGTCGGGCCAGGACCCGGCGGCCCCGGAGGACGAGCGGCTCAACGCCGAGCGTTTCGTTTCGTTCATGCCGGAGGCCGATGCTTCGCCGCTCAATTTCGAGCGGTTCAACTCGCTGCCGGTCCGCCCGCCTGATGAAGTCGAGAATATGCTTGGGGAATTGCTCGATGAGCTGAAAGAATTTCGCAGGCTGGCTCCGGAGCAATTCGAGACAGCGGAACTCGAGATGAAGAAGTTCTGTCAGGATTGGCGCAGTTATTGGGCCGTCTACTGGGATTCAGCAGAACACATTCCTCAATATGAACTCCTCGCCAAGGGACTCAAAACCAGACTCAGACCCCTGCTGGAAAAAGCCACCTTTGACAGTAACGAAGCGAATGCCTACGAAGTTGCTGCAGGGTGGATTGCGGACATGACCGACAGGACACTGGTGAAGCAAGACCGAGACACCCGCGTCGCTCATCCAACGGGCCGGGAGCGCGAGAACGCGGTCCCTGAAACCCCGGGTAAGGGAACCGGTCTGTCACTCGACGAGTACATTGAATCATTCAATGCACCCAAATTCGACAGACCGGTTTTCATCGTGTCGGCCCCGCGTTCCGGCAGCACGATGCTGTATGAGGCGTTGCAGAAGAACAAGGACCTCTGGTCCATAGGCGACGAAAGCCAACGTGAGATAGAGTCGATTCCAGCTTTACACCCGAGAAATCGGGCTTACGAATCGAACGCGCTCGAGGCGTCCGACTATACGCCACAAATTGGTGCGCTCCTGATGGACGCACTCATGCAGAGACTGCAGAACACGCACGGCACCGGTTACTTGCAGACACCGGAAGAGCTTCGGCCCTCCGCGGTACGGTTTCTGGAAAAGACGCCCAAGAACGCGTTGCGTATTCCGTTTCTTCGAGCGATGTTTCCTGACGCCAGGTTCATCTATCTGCACCGCGCAGCGGCGCCCAACATTGGAAGCATCATTGATGCCTGGGAATCGCAGAAGTTCGTCACCTACCCGAACCTACCTGATTGGATCGGGCCATCGTGGTCGCTGTTGCTGCCGCCGGGCTGGCAAACAATGCGAGGGCGCCCGCTTGCAGAAATAGCCGCATGGCAATGGGCTACAACGAACAGGAAAATCCTGAGCGACCTGTCGGCATTGCCGCGAAGAGATTGGACCAAAATCAGTTACGAGGCGCTTCTCGATACCCCTTCGGTTGCCCTGCAATTGCTGTGCGAATTCGCGGGAATACCGTACGGACCGAGAATGGAGGCCATTGCCAAAAAGGGATTTCCGGCGTCGCGCTACACATTGACCGAACCAAGGAAAGACAAGTGGAAGCGGCACGAGAACAGCATCAGGAATTCAGTGACAGTCTATGCCGGCGTCGAGGAAGAAATTGCGGCTCTTTATGATCGATGAGCGCAACGTGTACCGCGCGCCTGCGTCGTCACCGAGCCCGCACGCAGCCTTCCGAAGGCTTGACAGACAAGCCTGACGAATTGCAGACACTGCAGGGGCCGGTTCGCCCGTCATGGGCGAGCACAGCTCCCAGGTCAGCTGCGCGTCACACGTACGTTTTTTTCGAGTGTCTTGAACCGCTCCCCGTTTTTCTGAACCACGGTTATCGTGACGTTGCCACCCTTGCTGATATTGATGTCCCTGACGGTACCGGACTTGCCGGCGTGCGTGCCGCCGACCACTTCGCAGTGGTCGCCGTCACGAACGGATGCCTTCGGTCCCGGTTTCTTTGTCATTCGAATTACCTCGATGTATTCAAACGAACTGTAACTTGTTCATCAATTCGGCATCTGCATGAGGCGACCCCGAAAAAGGTGTCAGGATTATTATTTAACCAATTAAATAAACCTGACACCTTTTTTTGGTGACCTTTTCGCTAGTCGCGGCCCAGTTGGGCCCGCGAGAGCGCGATCGGGAAGTGCCGGCGGATTTCGGCGTCGATGTCGTCGCTGACGTGGCGTGGTACGTGCTTCGCAAGGATCTCGTCGCGCTTTCGGATCGCCAGTTCGAGCATCACGAGCTTGCCGCCGTCGGCCCAGTCGCTCGGGCTCGAGCGGTCGCCGAAGGCCGGGTAGATGTACTCGCTCTGCATGACGCCGAGCGTCTGGCCGGTGCCTAGGAAGTGCCCTTCGCCGCCGACGCAGACGTCGCGGATGTTCTCGAAGCTGAGCGTGTCCTCGTTCACCTCGATGCCGCGCGTAATCCGGAGCACGGCACCGAGCACGTCGTTGTCGAGCAGCAGGCTTTCGGGACAGGCGCCCAGCAGGCTCGCGTACATGCCCGCCGATTCGTAGACGATGTTGGCCCCGGAGAGCGCCGGCGGCACCAGCGTGTAGGCGCGCTCGGCGCCCGCCTGGTAGTCGGGGAGCTTCGAATCGGTCATGCCGCAGGCCGTGCCGAACGGCAGGTTGAAATGCAGACCCATCTGCGCGCAGGCGGCGGACAAGAGGCCCTGCTCCGGCGAGCCGCCGCTCATCGCGCCCGTGCGGAGATCGGAAATGAACGGCCAGACGCCGATGATCGCGGGCGCGCCCGGTTTGATCGCGTTGACGTAGACGAGGCCGCCCAGGACTTCGGCCCAGGCCTGCGACACCGCGCCTGCCAGCGTCGCCGGCGTCGTCGCCCCGGCCTGCCCGGCGGACAGGAGCAGCACGGGCATCCCGCCCTCGACCGCAACGCGCAGGCAGTCGAGTGCATCCTCGGCGAACTTCATCGGCGGCACGACGAAACAGTTCGACTGGCTCACGAACGGCCGTGCGCGCCAGGCCTCCTCGCTGCCCGCGATCAGGTGCAGCATTTCGAGCGTCTTCTCGACGTGGGTGTAATGCGTCCAGCTCGCGCCCACGTGCTTGGTCGTCCCCATGACCGAGCAGTAGGTCGTATTCAGGTCCATCGCGTAGTTGTCCTCGACGTCGCGCAGCACACACATGCGCTGGAACATGTGGATGTTCTCGCAGGTGTCGGCAATGCGGGCCAGGTCGTAGAGGTCCTGCGCCGTCGACGGCCGGTAGGAGCGGGCCGCCGAATCCGCGATCATGACGGCGGCGCCGGCCGTCGAGAAGTGGACCCGGCTGCCGGACAGGTCGAGGTCGTAGCGCGGATCCTGGGCACAGAGCACGAGCTTGCGCAGCGCCTTCTCGAGGGCCGCCTCGACGAGGGCGCGCGGCATCCTGAGCCTGCCGTCGTCGCCGAGCAGGGCGCCGGCGCCCGTGCAGGT
>JAWWBD010000009.1:0-30852 GCA_033721115.1 Woeseiaceae bacterium
AAGATCGTGGCCGGCATGGGCTGCTGGTCTACCGGCCCGATCACGGATCCCGACGAGGTTGCGCCTGCCATCCGGCGCGCGCTGGATGTCGTGGACAACGGCGAGCCTGCCTTCATCGACGTCGTCTGCCAGCCCCGCTAGGAGGTCCGCCATGCATCGATCGAACAAGCGACCGGGCCCTGCCCTGCTGGCCGTTGTCCTCACCGCACTACCGCTTGCTGCCGGCGCCGACGACCACGGCGAAAGAGCGGCCGGCGGCAAGGAACTCTATCTCGCCTACCAGTGCTGGCAGTGCCACGGCTACGAAGGCCAGGGCGGCGCCGCGCCGCGCGTGGCGCCGAGCGAATACCCGTACGAGGCCTTCGTCCGCTTCGTCCGCTACCCGAACGTCATGCCCGCCTATCCGACGGAACTGCTGCCCGAGGAAGACCTGCGCGCAATCTACGACTACCTGCAGACGATCCCTGCGCCGCCCCCCGTCGAAGACATCCCCGCACTCGACGACCTGTAGCCGCAGGCCACGGCTGCGACCACGCATCGCCCGCAGGAGCAGCGTACGGACGCGACCGACGCTCGATCGGCACTCGATTCTTTCGGCATGGTCGCCGGACTCCGGTGTCTTGCGAAAAAGGTGTCAGGTTTATTTTTCCGAAAAATAAACCTGACACCTTTTTCGCCCCTCGCCCGGCTGGCCGGGCGATCGCATGGGCGCTGACGATCCGTGTGCCGATGCCGTACGGGTCGACCGACCGCAGCGGTCAGCTATCGGACGGGTAGGCGCGATGCCGGGTATGCGGGCGAGCGTCGTCCGGAGCGAGCGAAGCAGGACGCCCGAGCGAGCGCAGGCGATGCTCGCTCGGCAGGAAGCCGAGCGAGCTTAAGCGAGCCCGCATACCCGGTAGCGCGCCGACGGGGCGAAAGGATCATCCCGAGTTGCGGCCGGAGGGATCAGGTTGTCGTCAGAAGCGTTCGTTGATCCAGGCGGCGACGTAGTCGAAGTAGTTTCGTACCGAGTTGTCGTAGCGTCCGTCGTAGGCCTCGCCCGGCGGCATGCACTTCGTGCACGGCGTGATGCCGTGGACGGCACCCTCGATGACGATGTAATCCTTGTCTTCGCTGGCGGCCGCTTCGTAGAAGATCTCGGTATTGCGCAGGAAATAGTGCCCGCCCATGGCCGCGACGAGGACAGGTACCGAGATGTGCTGGACGTTGCAGACCGTGGAGTTGTTGCTCGAGCAGTAGTCGATCTCCGTCATCGAGTGCGTCGAGCGGATGGCCCGCGTGCTCAGGAACGAGCGCAGGGTCATGATCCTTGTGCCGTCCCAGAACGAGGCGTTTTCCTCCGGCGACGAGCTGACGGGCCGCACGCTCTCGACGACGCAGCAGTCCTCGATCGTCCCGTTGTTCTTCAGCAGCTTGCGCGGACTTGCGGTCGCGTGGTCGATCGTCGGGTCGAGGCGCATCAGCCTCGAGTTGTCGCTCATCGGGATCACGAACGGGCCGTCGTCGGGATACTGGTAGGTGCCCGCCTCGATCCGGGCCATGCGCTCCTCGGCGATGGCGATGAGCCGGTTCATGCGCGCCGACTGTGCGCGAAAGTACCGCTCCTTGAACGCGGCGCTGTAGGTCGACGGTCCGTTCGGCTTGTAGCCATTGGCCGGGCTGAACGGATCGAGTGCCGGATCGATCCTGGGCAGCGCATTGACCGCCATGATCTCGGCGTCGTTCACCACGGCGGGGTTCAGGCTCCGCAGTGCGTTTGCCCCGTTGCCGAGGTGCGCATCGCGGAACACGATGGCGTCGGCGGCCGGCAGCCCGGTCAGCGAATCGGGACACTTCGTGAGCTTCTGCGCCTGCTGACAGAACCCGATGCCGTTCTCGGCCACCGCCTGGTAGAAACTCATCGTCGGCCCGCCGCCGCTGCCGCCCATCAGGATGACCCGCTCGATGCCGGGCAGGCTCTTGACGAACAGCACGCCCTGCTTCACGTCCAGCGCATTGTTTTCCCAGGGCGCGCATTTGGCCTCGTTGTTCTGGCAGCGCGGGTTCATGCCGAGGATGACGAAGCCGCGCTTTGCCATCTCGCGCATCGAGATGTGCGCCAGCCGGTTCTCGGTACGGTGCATGTTCACGACGGCGACGCGCGGCTCCGGGTAGACGGCCGGGTCCGGCCGGTACAGCGCGCCCATCACGGCGTTTGGCGAAAACTGGATGTACTCGGGCGGCGGCAATTCGGCCCTCGCAAGCGCAAACGGCGCCAGTGCAAGCCACAGCCAGAGCCTGCGCGTTTCCCGGTTAATCATATTCATTGTCGATCCCTCAATCGTCCAGGGGTTGCCCTCCGCGCTTTCTGCGCGGACTTCAGTCCTCGAAACGCCCGTCCCGCATGCGGTACGTCCTGGGAAAGGCGCTACCGAGTTTCTGATCGTGCGTGGTGACGATCACCGTCTTGTTCCGCTCTTCGGCGAGCGACAGCAGCAGTGTCGCGATGAGCTCCATGTTGGCCACATCCAGGTTACCGGTCGGCTCGTCGGCAAGAATCAGGTCGGGGTCGTTGACCAGCGCGAGGCAGATCGCAACCCGCTGCTGTTCACCGCCGCTCAGCTCCTCGGGCCGCTTGTGTCCCTTGTCGTCGAGATCGAATGCCGCGAGCAGTTCGCGGGCGCGCTCCCGCCGGGTCGCCCGGTCGGTGCCGGCCAGCATCATGGGCAATTCCAGGTTGTCGATCGCGCTGAGCGACGGGACGAGATTGAAAAACTGGAATATGAAACCGACCTTGTGCAATCGGTAGGCTTCGGCATCTCTTTCCGTCATGCGCGTGAGATCCCGGCCGTCGACGACGATGCTGCCCCGTGTCGGACGATCCATAGAGCCCACGAGGTTGAGCAGTGTCGTCTTGCCGCATCCGCTCGGTCCCATGATGGCGATCGCCGCACCGGCGTCGACGCGCCAGTCGATCGCCTCGAGGGCGCGTACCTCGCCCGCCGCCGTCGCGTAGTGCTTGCAGACTCCGCTGAGCTCGACCATGGTTTTTCCTGTCTCGTTCACGTCATAACACCCGTACCGATTGCAGCGATTGCCGAGCTAGCGCTCTGCGAGCCCTTCTCTGACAGTCCGTCGAAACGCCCACTGGCTCAGCACGAGGCCGAGGACGAGAATCACACCGCAAAGCAGCAATACGATCGCGGCCGTTGCTTCCGAGATCACGAGGTGCGTCCGAAGGTAGGAGAGAACGTTGCGGATTGCACGCAACTCCCAGACGACGTTGGTCATCCCGTACCCCACGACCAGCGCGGTTGCGATGCCGAGCACGAGCCCGATGGCCGTCGGTGCGAATATCCCGGCGCCGAAAAACCGCAGCGCCGTCGCAGGTCCTGCGCCGCGGATGCGGAGCAGGGCCAGGGTGCGGCGGTCCTCGAGATAATTCGTGTAGGCGACGGACAGAATCCCGATCATGGCGAGCAGGAGCCCGCCAAGAAGGTAAATCCTGACGTTCTGGCGCGCCAGGTACACGTACATGTCGCTCCCGACCTTGTGCAATTCACCGGCATGGGTCCGGACGTCTGCCGGCGTGACGCTCAGCCGGTCCCGGACGGCGGCTGCGACGCGCTCCGGATCGGTTCCGGCGACCAGGTCGACACTGACCTGGATCCCGGTCAGCAGCACGTCGAGGTCCGTCAGCGCACCGGCAGCGGGATCGGCCACCAGGTAGGCATTGTTTGCAAACAGGTGGTTGACGTAGTCGATCCGGGCGGTGTCGAAAGACTCCCGGTCGGTCACCGACACGAGCGGGCTGGCCGGCAGGTACCAGATCGACCCGGCGACCGTGGATTCGAGCATCTTCGTCCCGGATGTATCGCGACCGACGGGCATTGTCTCGCCGGCGCGCTTGCCCGTGAATGCCGTCACAGCGGGCGACAGCAGGACGTTGCCGCGGGCCAGGCGCCCGACCAGTTCCGCGAAGTCCGCGTCCCGGCCGAGCGACGCTTCGTGATAGACGGTTTCGAGGTATGCCGCAGCATCGGGTATGAAATAGAGCGGCAGCCCGTTGAACCCGTAGCCGGGCACGTAGACACCGTCGGACACGCCCTCGACGAGGGTCCACTCGGCATGTCGAACGCCGTCGAGCTGCCGTATTTCCTCGACGATGCTCGGTACACCCTGAGAGAGGGCTGCAAACTGCTGAGCGGTGCCGCCGCCCGCAAGCAACCCGGCGGCTACGATGTCAGCAGCGTTCAGCGTGACCTGGACGTCGGCACCTACCTGCACGCTCGTGCCGCGATCGATTTTTTCGTCGAAGACAGCCGTAATCACGGTCGGGTAGACGCCGATCGTCGCCATCATCGCCGTGATGAGCAGGAACCCGGCGACCCGCTGCGGGCGCGTCGCGACGTGTCGGGCGATCGGCCGCTTCAGCCTGCCGCCGACAAGGCCCGTGACCAAACCAAGCAGTCGGTTCACCAGGCGCTGTCGCGAAACGAGCAGGGTCACGACCCCGTAGACGAACAGCGGGAAACCGAGAAAATCCAGCACCCGGTCGGCGCGCTCCACGACGATTGACGTCGACAGATCCGCTATCGAGACACCGGCGATCCAGGCCACGATCTTGTAGCCGCCGACGAGCAGAGCGAGTCCACCGGCAATACCGAACCGGACATCCGAATGCCCGGTTTCGATGCGGATGACGCGAGTCGAGGCTTCGAGCGGGGAAATCTCCGCCGTGCGCCGCACCAGGCGCCGGCTGACGGCGAGCGCTACGGCAACGCCGATGCCGAGGAACAGGGCGAGGAGCAGCGGCGGCTGGATCAGCCTGACGGTCGAAAATGGCAGGGGACCACCCTCGTACAGCCAGAGTGGCAGCAGCGTGCCGACGAGCCCGCCGAGCAGTCCGCCGCCGAGCGCCCCGGCCGCGATCGCCACCTGCAGCGCACGGCCCATCGCCGCTCCGGACGCGCCCCGCAGCCGCATCAGCCCGAACTTGCGACGCTCGTTCAGGAGCAGCATCCGCGACAGGCTCGCCATCAGTATCCAGCCGACCCAGATCAGGGGAATGGCAACGAGCAGGCTGATCAGCCCGACCCGGCGCGCCGTCGCCTGCATGCGCTCGAGCAGCACCCCGACCGAGTTGTCGATGAATACGCGCGGCCCGATCGCGAAGGTATTTCGCGCGAGCGCCGCCTCGAGTTCCGTGAGCCGCGCGAGCGAGGCATCGATGTCCCAGCCCGAAACGAGTTGCCCGGTGTCGGCCTCGAGCAGGTGGATGATGTCCGGGAAATAGTTGCCTGCTTCTTCATGAATGTCGCCGTCGTCATGATGAACCGTGACGATGCCGCGCGCGAGTGCGTCGAAGGCGGTGATGATTTCCCGGTCGTACGGGACGACCAGGATGGCGCCGACTTCGGGAATCAGCGCGGGAGAGCTCGCCTGCTCCAAAAACCAGCGATTCAGCTCGTTGCGCTCGATGCGGACGGTGCGTTCCAGGCCGATGTCGAATACCTCGACCGGCGCGGGCGTGTGGCCATGGCCGTCGGGTGTACCGGCGCCATGGTCGTGCTGATCCTCGATGCGAATCCCGAAGTGACGCTTGTTCTGCAGGTCGGCATAGGCATTGCCCATCTGCGCCTTGGTGCCGACGAGAACGAACACGGCCCTGTCGGCCGGCGGGCGGATCGCTGCGGGAAGGATCGAGGCGTCCGTTGTCGTCAGCAGCGACAGCCAGGGCAGCCGGATCGGCTCGCCGTCGACATACGCGATGTCTTCGGTGGTCAGCGAATTCCGCAGGAACAACAGCTCGTTGGCTGCCGTGATGCCGGGTGTGGCGGCAAGCGCCGTCGATATTTCACCCGTGGCGGCAATATCGCCCGACTGATAGGCGGTCATGTCCCACGCGATGCGCTCCAGCTGGTCCTCGACGTAGGATTTGAGCGCATACCGCGAGGCGACGTTGACGGCAGCGAGAATTCCGACGAGTAAAAAACTGACGAGAAAGAAAACGGCGAATGACCGCTTGCCGAGGATTCCGACGAGCGTCATTCACCCTCCCCCGAGGCTGTAATCCCTGTAACTGATTCCCTTGAAACGAAGATTAGTCAGCATCCAAGTCGGTCCGGCACTATCCTCGATTATATGCATTCGCGGAATCAACCCCGTACAATTTCGTCTGAAATATCGACCAGGCTGTTCCCTGGCCGCCGATACCAGCTTTCGGGCAATCGCTCACATACCTCATCGATCGGAGCAGCCGTATTGAACCCGAGTGCCGTTGATCCCCGCGCGCTGTTCCTCGTCATCGCCTGCCTGTTTGGCTGCGGACTCGCGACCGCCCAGGATGAAAGCACGGAGCGTGCCGGGGAAACTGCCCGCGCCACCCAGGCCGCCGCGGGCGGCGTCGTCTCATATCCGCCGAGCTTTTTCCAGCGCTACCAGCCGAACACCGCGCTCGACATGGTCAGCCGCGTACCCGGATTCACCCTCGATGACGGTGGCGACAAGCGCGGGTTCGGCGGTGCAGCCGGCAACGTGCTGATCAATGACCGCCGGCCGAGCACGAAGCAGGACTCCCCGTCCGCCATCCTGAACCGGATTTCGGCCGAACAGGTGGAGCGCATCGAGCTGATTCGGGTCCGGATCCGCGATATCGACCTGCAGGGCGCACCGGAAGTCATCAACGTGATCCTCCGTGCCGACGCGCCGGCAACCATTCGCTGGGAAACCTACATACGCTGGAACCTGGATCACGGCGTCACGCCCTTTGCGGGCATTTCCTATTCCGATCGCTGGCGCGATGTCGAATACAACGCCGCGTTCGACTACCGGTACTCGCGCTTCGGGGACCCCGGTCGTTACCGGACCTTCGACCCGGACGGCGCGCTGACCGAAAGGCGGATCGATGACGACGGCGCGCACGGCCCCGACTTCAACGGCTATCTGAACGCCTCGACCTGGTTCGGCAAGAACTTCTTCCGGCTGAACACTCGCATCAACAGCGAATACCGGGACATCCTGCTGGTCTCGACGACCACGCCGGAGGCAGACGGCGAAAGGCCGACCCAGGAAATCATCCGCGGGGTCCGCGACAACAAGCGCCTGGAGCTCGGTATCGACGGCGAGCGCGTGCTCAGGCCCGACCTGCTGGGCAAGGCCATCGTCCTCTATTCGCTGCTCGACCAGGCGCCGGTCTCGTCGTCGCAGGACCTGGATCCTGACGGTGAGCAGGTTCGCTTCCAGCTCGAAGACGAGGAAACCCGGAAGTCGGAACTCATCACCCGCTTCGAGTTCAACTGGGCAGCACTCGAGAATCACGCGCTGCAGTTCAATATCGAACGCGCCTTCAATGTCCTCGACAACGAGCAGCTCTTCACCGACGATACGGGGGACGGGCCGGTCGTCATCGATGTCCCCGGAGGCAACGTCCGCGTGGAGGAGGAACGCTGGAACCTCGTTGCGCAGGACACCTGGGAGTTCGGCTCGTTCTCGCTCGACTATGGCGTCGGCTACGAGCGCTCGACCATCACGCAGACCGGGGACGCGGTCCAGGAACGCACGTTTTCCTTCGTCAAACCGCGGTCCATCCTGACCTACTCACCCCGGCGCGGCCGCCAAACGCAGCTGCGGCTGGAGCGCGAGGTGTCGCAGCTCGACTTCGAGGATTTCGTCAGCGCGGCCGTATTCGAAGACGACGACGTCGCACTCGGCAACCCCAATCTCAGGCCCGACAGCACCTGGATAACGGAACTCGCGCACGAACGTCGTTACGGCGAAGTCACCGTCATCAAGGTCGCCGTATTTCATCACTGGATCGACGACGTGCTGGACCTCCTGCCGCTGTCGGAAACCTTCGAAGCGCCGGGCAACATCGGCGACGGTCGCCGCTGGGGCGTAATCCTGGAAACCACGCTCCCGGTGCTGCCCGCGTCGCTCGACAACGCCCGGCTCGACTTCAAGGCACGCTGGCAGGATTCGACCGTCGTCGATCCCGTCACGGGCGAGGACCGCATGCTGTCGGGCGAAGGCGGGTTCCGTGAGGAGATGGCCTTCCTGAACGAAAACAGCTGGGCTTTCGACGTCGACTTCCGGCAGGACCTGGACGACCTGGATGTTTCCTGGGGATTCGGTTTCGCCTGGCGCGACGAACGGGTGCTGTACAAGGCGAACGAGCTGGATATTTTCGACGAAGGCGTGGAAATGTCCGCTTTCGTGCAGACGACCCGCTGGTGGGGCATCCGCTTCACTCTCGAGGGTGAAAACATCAGCAACAACGTGGTTGACCGTGACCGGACGATTTTCGCCGGCGAGCGCTCGCTGACGCCGGTGGTTCGACGCGAACTTCGCGCTGGAACGAGCGGCGCACGAATCTGGCTGAGGGCCAGCGGGACGTTCTAGGCGAGCCAGCCGACAGAGGCCATGAGGAGTGCCATCATGCTGAGACACCGGACCTCCCGAATCGCCCTGGTCGCGATCGCGCTCGTCGCGACCCGCGCCGACGCCGCCGGCTGCCCGTACCTCGACCGGTACCTGGCGCCCTTCGATTTGCCTGTCGCCAAGCGGCCCGAAGCCATTGCCGGCCCGGGCCCGGGCGACGTGCTCCCGCGCCTCGTCGGGCCGGAGACCTGCGAGATCGTGGCGGAAAAGACCATCCGCAATGCCCACGGCACGCGGTACCGGCAAATCACGGTCGGCATCAGCGGCACGGTGTTCGGTTTCGCGCCGGTCGAATCGCTTGCCCTGCCGCCGCTCGGCCGCGGCGTACCGGGCGAGGGCCGGGAAAACACCTTCACGGACCATGCCTTTATCTGGCAGACCCAGGGCACGATGGGCCCGTTTTTTCCCGGCGTCGGCCGGTACCGGTATACCGAGGAAACGCCGGCGAGCGTCGAGATCCTGATCCCCGAGGACCCGGCCGACTGGAACGGGATGATGTGGGTGCTCGTGCACGGCGCAGGAAGATTCCCGCCGCTTCGATTTCACCCGCGCGAAGCCGGCGTCTTCAATCGCTACACCGAAACCAGCGAGTCGGCCGGGGCGCTCATCGACGACGGCTTCGCCGTGGTCTGGACCCGCCGTGACGCGGCGATCACCGACAAGGCATCGCTTGCCGTCGCCAATACGGTGGTACTCGACGACGGTCGGGAACTCGGCGGTCCCGGCAAGCTGGGGATGGGATTCAACGACAACCTGGCCGTCATCCGCGACTACACCGTGATCAGCCGCAATCTCGTCGCCCAGCGGCTGGGGCGAGCGCCGGAAATGACATTCTACCGCGGCCATTCCGCCGGCGGCGCGATGGGCCGAAGTTTCCTCGTGATCGCCGGCATGAATGCCGACCATGAAGGTGAGAAGCTTTTCGACGGGTTTTATCTCGACGATACCGCCGGCGGCCGCGGAGCGACGGCCTATTACTGGAAATCCGAGGTCGTCGGCGAGCTGGGCTCCTTTCGCCTGCTGCCGAGCGACGAGGACTACCTGACCTTCGACGCGGAACACCGCGCCTTCATGGCACCCGTCGTCGAGGTCATCCACGGCGCTTACGCAGGCGGCAACACCGCAACCGTGCCGCAGCTGTTCGAGCGCGTGCCGGGCACCTATGTCCAGTACAAGCGGGAGAACGCCCGCATCAACATAGAAAAAGGCCTCGGCGCGCAGTGGAAGTCCTACGAGATTGCGGGCGTCAGTCATTCCGACGCGTCTGCCGAGGCTTTCGACTATCCCGAACTCGCCGCGCAGATGGTCGACATCGGTGGTGTCGCCATCGCGCTCCAGCGCGCGCTCGTGACCTGGGTCCTCGACGGCACGCCACCGCCTGCGACGCGCATCGATGCCGCGGACGTGCGGGAACTCGACCCGGATGCCGGACCGGCGATTCAGCTGCCGGAGACCGCGTGTCCGCGCGGTATCTTCCGGCCCTACATGAACCGGCCCGACGGGACTGCGGTGGGCTCGAGCCCCGCGCTGTTCATCCCCTATCTCACGAAGCCCGTACCGCAGATCAACGAATTCCAGGAACGGCCGCCGGGTTTCCGGGAGGAATGGCTGGAACCTCTGGACCGCAACGGCTACCTCGTCGACATGACGGGCAGCAATCACCGCATGACCCGGCCGAGCATCGAACAGGCCTGGCACGTACGCTATCGTGAAGGCCGGACCACCGGGATCCTCAGGCCCCGTGAACGCCTGACACGGGAGCGGTACGTTGCCTGTGTGCGGTCGGTCGTCGACGGCCTGGCTGCCGACGGGCTGCTGACGGCGGAAGCCCGCAGCTGGTATCTCGCGAAGGCGGCCGGCGACGAGATCGGGGTCGACTGAACCGCCGGGCCCGCACCGGCCCGGCATCGACGCAGGAGAACGTGATGAGCCTCCGGAACCTACCCGCCGCAATATGTCTCTCGATCGCTTCATCCGCGCTGCCGATCGGGTCCGCCGACGCCGACTGGCACCTGACGGCGGAACA
The DNA here is from genome assembly GCA_033721115.1 of Woeseiaceae bacterium. Lineage (GTDB taxonomy): Bacteria > Pseudomonadota > Gammaproteobacteria > Steroidobacterales > Woeseiaceae > UBA1847. Next base: position 10,448 of record JAWWBD010000009.1, read on the forward strand.
GCAGGCCATGACGACAGAGCAGCGAAACCGGGTCTACGCGCCCTGGGACCCCGCGGACATCGGCAAGCTGCGCAAGGCAATGGGCCTGGTCGGTCCGGGACCCACGCGACCCTACCCGACCGCGAGATTTCCCGGCTACCTGCAAGCGCCGGAGAGTCTCGACGACCTGATGCCCCAGGCGCGCCATGCCGTGCAACAGAAAGGCGGCCGTACGCCGCTCGGCCTCGCGGACCCCGGTGACATCGTGCTGATCCCGATTCCCTATACGGCGGACCCCCTGGTGCAGGAGGCGATTCGCCGGGCGTTCGCGGAACGCCGGGTCGAGGCACGCCTGCTCTACGAGCACGAGCTGGCAGCCGTCGATGTCGAGGACCTCAGGGTCATCGACGAAATCCAGAACGTGTTCCGGGCCGGGGACGGGCAGCAGGAACTCAACTACCTGCGCACGACCGGCCGCATCGCGGACTGGGACCATGCGGTCGCCTGGACGCGGGAGCAGGACCCGGTGCTGGCGAATGCCACCTGGCCACGATTCGAATATCCCGAGGAACGCCTGGCGGAACTCGCGAGGAATTACCGCTCGATGGTCGAAGCCGCGGTCCGCGACTACCTGGACAAGCACCCCGAGGTGACCAAGATTTTCTGGCGCACGGGCGGGAGGCCGTTTGTCATGCAGGCGCTGCAGCGCTTCGACGACAAGTTCGTCGGCAATTACACCTACCTGAACAACTTCGACATCATGAGCAAGGTCCCCGCCTACCCCTCCGACGTCTGGCGGATGATCGAAGGCAAGATGATCGAGCCCATGGCCTATACCGACCGGGTCGAGGTATCGGATCCGGAAGGCAGCGCATTCTACTTCGAGCTGACGCCGGACGAGGCACGAATCTGGAGCCAGGGATCCTACCTGCAGGGTCACATCTTCATGCTGCCCTCGCAGTCTTCGGGCGTATTCCCGTTCTCCTTCATCGAGTATCCGGCGATGCGCGACGACTGGCTGCCGACCGTGCAGATGACCACTGCAAACGGCATCGTCGCCTCGAGCAACAGCCACGCATCCAATCACCCGCGGATCGAGATTCACATCAAAGACGGCTACGTGCAGGATGTGCGGGGCGGCGGTCTCTACGGCGACGGGTTCCGACTCTGGCTCGGCTACCCGCAGATCAATGACCTGACCTGGCCTTTCCAGGAGCAGCCCGGATTCTGGTGGCTGTTCGAAGCGGGCACCGGCACGAATCCCAAGTACTTCAAGCATCCCGGCGAAGTACTCGTCGGCCAGAACCTATCCGAGCGCAACGCGGGCGGCGTGATCCACTGGTCGTTCGGCGCCGAGGTCAAGATGGGACCCGAGAAGGACAAGCCGAAGTCGCAGCGCTCCCCCGAATCCGTTGCTTTCGGCAAGCAACACAAGCTGCCCATCGGGCATGCGATGCACAACCACAACCTGCTCCCGACCTACCAGGTCCGGCTGCGGGACAGCGGCCGCTGGCAAACCGTGATCGAGCACGGCCAGATCCTCGCGAGCGAGGACCCGGAGGTGCGGGCGCTGGCGTCACGCTACGGAAACCCGGATGAGGTGCTGCGGCGCGACTGGATACCCGAGTTACCCGGGATCACGGTTCCCGGCAACTACGACGCGGACTACTCGTCCGACCCGGGACGCTTCTGGACTCAATGGGCGCAGAGCATCTACGACGGGACCAACCGGTATTTCGACTCCGAGTGATGCGTCCGCGCTCCCGCAAGCTGCAGCAACTTTTCACCGCCGCCGTCGCCGCGGGCATCGGCACCGTCATGGCCGTCGAACTCGACGTGGCCTACGTGGAGACGCCGCCCGCGGGCGTCGCGATGATGATGGACCTCGCCGCCGTGGGCCCGGACGACTACGTGATCGACCTGGGAACGGGCGACGGGCGCATTGCGATCGCCGCGGCCCTGCGCGGGGCGCGGGCCAAGGGCGTGGATATCGACCCTGCACGCGTCCGGGAAGCCGTGGCCAACGCCGAGGCCGCGGGCGTTGCGGACCGGGTCGAATTCATCGTCGAAGACCTGTTCGATACGGATCTGTCGAAGGCGACCGTCGTCGCGATGTACCTGAACGAAGAGGTCAACCTGCGGCTGCGCCCCACCCTCCTGGCCGTGCTCGAACCGGGTACGCGCGTCGTGTCGCACAATTTCGGCATGGGCGACTGGCAGCCGGATCGCCACGTGAACTTCCTGAACCGGAGCGGCGGCAACGTGTTCCTGCACGATATCTATCTCTGGGTGGTGCCGACGCGTCAGGCACGGTAGGGACCGATTTCGTCCCGAAGGCGCGCGCGCTCAGTGCGCGTGATGGACGAGCCGCCCGTAGAGCGCCATGTTGTCCACGTAGGCGTCCATCAGGTCGAACAGGTAGGCAGCCGGCCCGCCCTCGTGGAGTTCGTCGGCGAATGCCTCGACGCCGTCCAGCGCCGCCATGTGATCGATCAGATCGATGCAGGTCTCGAGCGCGTGCCGGGCAGCGACCGACTGCCCTGCCCGTGGATGTTCGTGCAGCGAGTCGGTGAACTGGATCGTGATGCCGTCCTCGCGGAAGTGGTCGAGCATCGCGTCCACCTCCTCGGCAAGATGCGCAAGCCTGTCTCGCGCACGCATGAGTTCCAGGTCGGGCCACTCGGTGACCGGGCGTCGCGCCAGCACGATGTCGGAGATGATCTTGCGGGTATGCGCGAGCTGCTGGGCGACGGCCTCGTTCTTGTTGTCGACCTTGAAGTCGTTCCAGTCACCCTCGCCGTGCGCGGTGGCAACTGTCGCCAGCAGCAGCCCCGCGACGGCCGCCGGCATTCGACGCAGCAGCCTTGTCACGAGGCACGACACGCCCGGGTTCCGCTCAGTGCGCGGCGGCCGAACCGCCGTCGGATTCCTGCCACACGAGTTCGCCGTCGATGAAGGTCATGATGACCTTGTTGTTCTTGATTTCGTCGTCCGGTCCCTGCATGTAGTCCTTGTCGAGCACGATGAAGTCGGCGTATTTGCCGGGCACGAGATTGCCGGTCATGCTGTCCGAGAACATCGAGAAAGCCGACCAGATCGTTACGAGCTTGAGCGCGACGACCCGGTCGACGGCCTCGTGGGCGCCGTAGACTTCGCCGGTCGGTTCGTGGACCCGGGTCACGATCGCCTGCAAGCCTTCGAAACCGCCGAATTCGACGGCGACGTTCACGCCGGCGTCGAGGGCCGTCTTGATCGGCGCGATCCAGGAATAGTCGCCGCCGAGATACCGATCGACGAACCCCGGCTCGTCGTTGAAGGCCCGGTGCGGATCGACAACGAGAGTGAAGTTGTATTTCTTCGCAATCTCGTGCATCCGCGGGTCGTTGCCGAGCAGCGTGCCGTGCGCGAACGTATGCCGCATCGAGCGCACGCGCTCCAGCGTGAGATCCCGGTTGTTACTCATCGCTTTCTCGACGTACTCGGCCGCCAGCGCAACCTGCCCGGGGCCGATGGCGTGCATGCCGACGAAGCGCCAGCCCGCTTCCAGCGCCCCGACGAGGAGTGCATGGGTCGTCGCCGAATTCACGTCGGAGCAGTTCTCCATGCGCGGGTCGCTGAGTTCGGCAAACCCTTGCATGCACGGGCCGTTGACGGTATCGCCGTCGCCCTCAGAGCCGACGCCGCCGAGCCAGAGCCAGGGGTTGCCGCCTTCCATCGTGGTCCATGTAAACCCGCGATCCGTGTAGAACGCGCGAACGTGCTCGTCGCCGAAGATCGGTTGCCGATGCTGTTCGTAGTGCCAGCCGAAACGGACGGGCAACTTGCCCTCCTCGCGCAGCAGCAGGTACATCGCCGACACCTCGCTGGCCTTGTCGAGGCGCGACTCGAACTGGGTAACGCCCTGCGGCCAGAGATTCCGCTTCACGTGTTCCTTGAATGCCTGGCCGAGTTCGTACGGGCTCGGCGCGCTGCCCATCGCAACCGTCTGGAAGTGGGTCCATGGCGGGGAGGTCGTCATGACGACCCTGTTGCCGACGTTCTCGACGCCGGGAACACTGGCCTCGAGCCCGGACCTCAGTGTCGGCCAGACTTCCATGATGTGCCGGACGGCGGCCTCGTTGAGCAGGCGTGCACGGTGGCCGGCGAATGCGTCGGCGCCGATGGCGAGCGCGGTGCAGAACGCGATCGCGGCTGTCAGTAGTTTCCGGGTCGTCATGCGGTCATCCTTCGAATTAGCTGCGATTTGCCACGGGATCATTAAACCGATGGGCAACCGGTCAGAATTCAAACGTGAAAAGCTCTTCGATGATCGGGTCGCCGTTCTCCGCCATCGTCACGCGGTACCAGACGCCGGGGTCCTTGTCGCGAATATGAATACCGCCCCCGCTCATCAAGACGGTCGGGTTCTCGGGCACGATCTCGCTCAAGTCCTGCGTCGTAATGCTCGCGTCGGCCTCGGCGGGCGCGCTCATCATGAACGAGACGGAACCGATGTCGGGATACCTGTCGCCGTCGGGCAGCAATTCGATGCCGAACCAGTCGGTGGAGCGGACCTCGACGCGGCCGCGCAGCATCTGCACTGCGCGGGCAATCTTGGCCATGGTTTCGTCCGGGGTCGGCGCGACGACGAGATTGATGTAGAAACCTTCGAGTGCGCCGGGCAGGTCGAACATCTCGCGCGCAATGTCTTCCATCGAGCCCTGCGGATGATGGTGATTGTTGACGAAACCGGGCAGGACGGTCTTGCCGCCGAGGTCCATGACCTCGGTCGCGGGACCACGCAGCGCGAGCATCTGGCGATTGGAGCCGAGCGCGAGGACCTTGCCGTCCCGGACCGCCATCGCCTCGGCGATGGTCCCGGGATTGCTGTTGTACCCGGCATCGTCCAGGGTAATGATCTTCGCGTTGTGCACGATCAGGTCGGGATATTCGACGAGGATCCCGGGCGGACGGTCCTGGGCAACGGTACCCTGCGAAGACAATAGGCTCGCCAGCGCGAGCGCGATCAGCGCGGCTGTTCTTGTCACTGCATCCCCTCCCTCAGAAAACCCCGGGCCGAGCGCCAACGCTTCGGGAGGGCAACGCTTTTATTGCGGGTCCGGACAGGCACTGTCCGGGTTGCGCTTATTGGTTTATTTTCCCCTGGAATCTGAAACTGGCAGCTCGACCGGTGATTCGATGCAGATTCGAGAATACTCGCGCCCTCCCGGCGCTGCAATGCATACAACCGTGTCAATTTCCTCTGAAATGATGGGCGGCCAGCGTGGGGCACGGCCCGGCCGCGCACGACCGCAACTATTCCCCGGACCGATCCCGAATCGTGCCGGTGTAGGGTTTCGCGCCAAGCGAGACCAGAAGTGCCGCCAGCGCCGGGTCGCCGTCGACCGTCGGGTCGAGCTTGCGGAAGCGGCCGTCGTAGTTGCCGTCGCCGACCTGCCGATAGTAGCGGCCCTCCGGATCGCCGAGCGCGATCTTGAGCGGCGTCATGCCGTAGCGGTCTTCGGCCTCGACGTCCGCGCCGTGCTCGATCAGCAGGCGCGCGACCTCAGACCAGCCGTGCTGGACCGCGAAGTGCAGCGCCGTCCGGCCGTCGGCCCGGCCCCGGGGCCGCCCGGCGGCGGCCCGCGCGGGCAGCCGGGCGTCGACGTCCCCCGCCCCGATCGCGGGCGCGAACCGCACCGCCTCGAGTGCCGTCTTCTCCTTGCGGGCGCGGCGCTCCGCGCCGGCCCCGGCGGCCAGCATCAGCACCGTCGCGCCCCCGACCGTCTTCGCGCCCTTGTCGGCCACGGTGGCGAGGAGACGCATCGACTCGAGGTCGCCCGAGGCCGCAGCCAGCAGCAGCGGCGTCGCGCCGACCGGGTCGACCTGCGGCGGGTCTTCCATCGAGCGCGCGAGGAAAGCGTCGTCCATGTGGGGATAGGAATGCCGTATCGCCGCGTCCGGATCCGCGCCGTGTTCCAGCAGCGCCGCCACGAGTCGGGGCATGTTGTGCCTTGTCCAGCCGAAGCGGTCGGTCCGCGACGGCCTGAAGTTGTTCAGTATCAGCAGGCCCTCGTGCAGCGCGAGGTGCAGCGGCGTCACGCCCCAGGCATCGGTCGCGTTCGGGTCGGCACCTGCATCCAGCAGGCGGCGGGCGAGCGCTTCGTGGCCGCCGGCGATCGCGAGGTGCAGCGGGCTGCCGAGTTCGGGCAGCGAACCGTTCACGTCGGCGCCAGCCGCGAGCAGCAGGTCGGCACACCCGATGGAGCCGCCCCTGGCCGCGAAATCAAGCGCCGTGAAGCCGCCCCTCTGCTCGCGAAACCGGACGCTCGGCGGAAAATTCATCCCGAACACGGTCAGGCCCGGGGTCTCGACGACGTAGGGCTCGGGTTCCGCGACGACGCGCGACCGGGCGTCGACCCGGGCGCCGTGCTCGAGGAGCGCGGCCACGACGGCCGCATGGCCGCCGGCCGCCGCCCACATCAGTGCCGTCTGTCCCCCGGCCTGCTCGCGCGCATTCGGGTCGGCGCCGGCTTCGAGCAGCCGGTGCACGGCGCTGGCGGCGCCGTGCCGCGCGCAGTACATCAACGGCGTTTCGCCGGTCAGCCGGGCCAGGTTCGGATCGGCGCCGGCGGCCAGCAGGTCTGCCACGATCGCCGCATTGCCGTTGCCGCAGGCGAGATCGAGGGCGGTGATGCCGTAGTCGTTGGCCGCGTCGACGTCGGCCCCGGCCCCGAGGAGCACCGCGACGGCTTCGCCGTCGTCCCGGTACGCGGCCCATGCCAGCGCGCTGGCGCCGTCGGCGGTGGCCGCGTCGACGTCACCGCGGCCGTCGAGCAGCAGCCGGAGGGCGGCCGTGTCGCCGGCACGGACCGCGTCGTCCACCGGATCCGCCGCGGCGAGCGAAGCCGCACGGAAGAGCGTGCGCGCGAGGAGCCGCCGCGGCACGCCGTTAGCCCAGGCCCGGGAGGATGCCGGTGGCGTCGCTGGTGTCGTTGGACAGGTACTCGTCCGCCGGTGCGCCGAACATGTCGAGCACGGCCAGGTGCAGGTTCGAGAGCGGCTCGGCGTCGAAACGCAGGTGGCGGCCGGTCCCGACGCGCCCCTGTGCCTGGCCGAAGATCGCGATCGGCACGTCGTTGTGCAGGTGGTTGTTGCCGTCGCTCAGCGCGCTGCCGGCGATGATGATGGAATTTTCGAGCAGCGACGAACCGTCGATCTCGCGCGTCGCGCGCATGCGCTCGAGGAACGCGGCGAGCAGCTCGCTCTGGTGCCGGTCGATCTTGCGCAGCAGGTCGATCGCCTGCGTGTCCCCCTTGTGATGCGACAGCGAATGATGACCGTCCTGCGCGCCGAGCTCGAGATAGTTCCGGTTGGTGCCCTCGTGCCCGAACATGAATGCGACGACCCGCGTCATGTTCGTCCGGTAGGCGAGGAACATCATGTCGAGGATCAGCTTCGCGTGCTCGGCGTAGCTGTCCGGGATGCCGGCCGGCCGCGTGAACCCGTCGAGCGCCGCGGTCTCGCCGCGCGCGTCGCGGGCTTCCGCGATCTGGATCCGGCGTTCGATCTCGCGCACGCCGTCGAAGTATTCCTCGAGCCGGTAGCGATCGCTCGCATCGACCGATGCCATCAGCGCGCGGGCCCGGGCGTTGACGACGTCGAGGATACTGGTCTGGCGCAGGATCCGGCGGCGGGTGGTCTCGCTGTCCAGCGAGTCGGTGTCGCCGAACAGCCGTTCGAACACCTTGCGCGGATCGTTCTCGGTCGGCAGCGGCGTCGTCGCCGTGCGCCAGCTGATGGTGCTGCGATAGAACCCGTCGTAGTCGACCTCGTTACCACCCGCCCATTCCGCCGGGTCGAGGCCGAGTTCCAGCGAGGCGAGCGGCGTGTCACCGCGGATCGCTTTCGCAACGACCTGGTCCACGGAGATCCCGACCGAGTTGTTGTACGGATGCACGCCGGTGAGATACGCGGCGGACGGCCGCGCATGCGTGCCGCCTTTTTCCCCCGGCAGCAGGTCGGCTGCCTTGATGTCGAGACCGCTCACGAGCAGCATGTCGTCGCGGAACCCGGCCAGCGGCTCGAGCGAGGGCGTGATCTCGAATTCGCGCCCGGTTCGCGTCGGCGTCCAGTCCTCCATGATCCGCCCGATCGGCAGGTAGATGTAGCCGAGGCGCAGCGGTGGCCGGGCGGCGTCGGCGGCCAGCGCAGGGATCATTGCGTCCAGAAACGGGAGTGCAAGGCTCGCACCACTTCCGCGCAGGAACGTGCGGCGGCTGAGAGTTTTTCTGCTGAGCACCTTCATTGCTGGGCCCTCCTGTACTGAAAGGGCACGCTCCGGACGACGCCCATTATAAGCGATGACCAGGTCTGCTGCGCAGGCGCCCCATTCCTGACGATGTCCCGCACGACCGGCTGGTCATAATGTTCGAGTCCGCGTCCCAGCGCGTAGGTCAGCAACTTCTTGACGACCGTGTGCGCAACCCAGTCCGAATGCACCTCGAGGCGCGACCTGAATTCGCGGGTATCGGAGAAACCGGTCCCGTCGAACAGGATGCCCGAGGCATCGACCGGTGCATCGGCATCGGCATAGCGGACCCGGTACGCGCCGATCGCATCGAAGTGCTCCAGCGCGAAGCCGATCGGGTCCATCAGCTTGTGGCAGCCGGCACAGACGATGTTCGCGCGATGCTGCTCCATCGCCTGGCGGAGGGTCAGGGCTTCGCCACCGGCATCCGTGACCTCGAGCGCCGGCACATCCGGCGGCGGGGGCGGCGGCGGCATGTCCAGCAGGTTCTCCAGCACCCATTTCCCGCGCAGCACCGGTGACGTCCGGTTGTTGTACGAGGTCGCGAGCAACAGGCCGCCCTTGCCCAGCACCCCGCTGCGCTCCGGCCGGTTCACCGCGACCGGCCGGTAGCGCTCACCGCGGACGCCGTCCATCCCGTAGTGCCTGGCCAGCCGCCCGTTGACGAACGTGGTGTCTGACGTCAGCAGTTCCTCGACGGCGCGATCCTCGCGCACCTGGCTCGCGAACCAGAGCCGCATCTCCTCTTTCAGCGCGATGCGCAGTTCCTCGTCGAACTCGGGGAAGTAGCGCGGGTTCGGCGTCGCGATGTCGACGTTGCGCACGGCGAGCCACTGGTCGCCGAAATTCCCGATGAAGCGATCGAATCGCGCATCGGCCAGCATGCGCCTGACCTGCGCGTCCAGCACGGCGGCGTCCCGCAGGACGCCGCGCTCAGCGACGTCGAGCAGTTCGGCGTCCGGGATGCTGTTCCAGAGGAAGAACGAGAGCCGCGATGCGAGTTCGAGATCGCTCACGGGATATGCGGCACCGGCTTCGGCACCGGCGGGGTCGCGTTCGATCCGCAGCAGGAAGTCCGGCGTCGCGAGCAGGCCCTCCAGCGCCAGCTGTATGCCGCCGTCGAAGTCCGCGCCGTCGCCGACGCCGACCCGGTACAGGGCCAGCAGCGGCTCCAGGTCCGGGCTGCCGATCGGCCGGCGGTAGGCCAGGCGCGCGAGACGCCCGAGGATGTCCGCGGCGCAGGCTTCGGCAGCGGCCGCGGAGGCCGCGGGCCCTGGCCGGCAGCTGAAGATGCGCTCCCGGCTGGGCGTGGCGCCGGGGCCGCCCGGGTCGAACGGGCCGGTCACGGTGACGCTCGCGATTGCCGGCTCCCCGCCCTTGTACGACCCGATGTCGCTCAGGGTCAGTGCCGGCTCGAGTACGCCAGTCGGCAGCGCGCCGCTGTCCACGAAGGTTACGCCGACGACGCGTGGACCCGCGCGGACCGTCACGCGCACCTCGAGCGCCTCGTCCGCACCGAACTCGTAGCCAGCCTGGGCGGGGTCGCCCGCGTACATCGGGTTCTGGTTCGAGGTGAAGAGCGGTCCCGAGCGGCCGTGCGTTTCGCCGCCGACGGTCAGCAAGGCAATGCGCTCGTTGTCGATCCGGACATCGAGCCGGTGCGCGCGCTTAAGGCCGCGAATGTAGCCTTCCTGGTTGCGCTGCAGTTTCACGCCGAGCGTGTATTCCCCATCCAGCGGAAAATAGTGCCTGACCGCGGTACCGCCCCGCGATCCGAACGGCAGCTCCTCGCTCGCGCGCTCGGCCTGGACGAGGTCGGCGGAAACCTGGTAGGTCGTGGTCCCCGGGCGCACGGCACCGGGCCCCACCGCCAGCCGGCTGACGCGCCCGGCGGCGAACAGGTACCGCTCCATCAGGAGTGGCGACAGGGACAGCGCCTCCGCCACGGTATCGAACCCCTGCCCGACGTTGTCGGCCGGCAGCAGCGCCGCGGCGTCGATGTCGAGATCGAGCAGGTCGCGGATTGCGTTCGCGTATTCGGTCCGGTTCAGGCGCCGAATCGGCGCCCGGCCCGGGTCGGGCGCGGTTTGCGCACGGCGATCCAGTTCCGCGCGCAGGTAGGCGAGCAGCGCCCGGTAGTCTGCCTCCCCGGGCCGCGGCGCGCCGACGGGCGGCATGGCCCGGAGCGAGAGCTTCGTGACGACGCGCTCCCAGAGGGCGGGGTCGGCAGCGACGTCGCCGACGTCGGCCAGATCGAGCATGACGCCGGCCGTGCGCAGCGCCCGGTTGTGGCAGGTGACGCAGTGCCGGTCGAGGAGCAGCCGGTACCCGGCGACCGCCTCGGCCGCGGCTGGTTCCGTGGCGGAAACCGGCCCCGGGCCGAGCAGCAGCGGGCTGCCGGCGAGCAGGGGCAGGACGAGAAACCGGAACACAGGCCGCAGGCCGGCGCACGGTCGGGATGGTCCTGTGCCGCGGGCGACCGTCATGCCGGGAACTGCGCTAGGCCCAGAGGTGATGCTCGACCGAGCCGTCGCCGTTCACCCGCCATGGAAAGACGAGATTCCACTGTCCCTGCCGCCGCACCTCCCGCGCCAGCACCCGGTCGACGCCGACGCCGCGCGCCGCCGCGAACTCGGTCGCCGTCGGCTGCACCTCGCCGGTCTCGTCGGTACAGCGCGACATGATCGTCGCCGGCTTGCCGTCGAAGCGCCAGCCGAGCGCGAAACGCGTGTGCGCGATCGGCAACACGGGCCCCTTGAGCTCGGCGCGTTGCCAGCGCCTGCCGCCGTCCGTCGACACCTCGACGGTGCTGATCCTGCCACCGCCGGACCACGCAAGACCGGATATCGTGTAGAAACCCGGGCCCTCGAGGCGCTGGCCGCCCGACGGGAACGTGACGACCGACTTCGGCCCGTGCAGCGGGTTGAATCGCTCCGACGGCGTCAGGTAGGGCTTGTCGACGACCTTGATGCGTTGCAGCCATTTGACGTGGCTGAAACCACCGGCGCCGGGCACCATGAGCCGCAGCGGGAACCCCTGGTGGGGCCGGAGCGGCTCGCCATTCTGGCCGTAGGCCAGGTAGCAGGAGCCGAGCGCCCGCTCGAGCGGGATGCTCTTGCTGTGGAAATCGCGGTCCGCGCCCTCCGCGACGATCCACTTCGCGTTGCCCCTGACGCCGGCCTCGTTCAGCAGGATCGACAGCGGTACGCCGGTCCATTCACTGCACGAGGTCTTGCCGTGCGTGTGCTGGACGGTCACGTCGACGGGCAGCGGGTAGTTCGCCGAGCACTCGATGAAATGGATGTGGGAGACGAACGGCAGGCGCTTCAGTTCCGCCATCGTGAACTTGAGCGGCCGCTGCACCAGGCCGTGGATCAGGAGTTCGTGCCGGTCGGGATCGATGTCGGGGGGCGTCGCGCCGTGCGAGCTGTTGAAGTGCAGTGCCGAGGGCGTGATGATCCCGACCTGGTCCTGGATCGGGCTCAGCGTATTGCAGTCGCTCCCGAAACTGCAGTTGTTGCCGCCGTCGCTGATCCGCGTCGACGTCACGAAAGTGGACCGTTCGCCGTAGGCGCTCCGCGACAGTTCGTGGTCGCCGGGATCTGCCTGCGCGGAGCGTGCGGCGGCCGCGGCGAGGCCGAGTGCCGCGCCGCCCTTCAGGAAGCGCCGGCGATCCTCGAGCTTGTTGTCGGTCATGGGATTCTCCCGCGGTCTAGCCGCTGGTTTCGGGTGGCGGCTGCCAGGCATCGCGGTTCGGCATGACGACGTCGCGGAGGCTCTCGGCATTCATCTGCTCGTCTTCGTCGATGATGCCGTTCCGCCAGAGCAGGAACGCCGTCAGCGCATAGGCCTGGTCGACCGTGAGCGTTCGTTCCTGGTGCATGGGCATGGCCCGATGGATGAAACTGAACAGGGTCGTCGCGAAGTGCAGGTGCCGGATGCCCTTCGTGCCCTGCTTGCCCGGGGCGATCAGCATCGGCCCGACGCCGGCGGCGGTATCCGTGCCCTCCCCGTCGGCGCCGTGGCACATCGCGCAGCGCTGGGCAAACAATATCGCCCCTTCGGCCGGCGCGCCGCTGCCGGCCGGCAGCAATGCGCCGTCCTGGTCGACGAGCGTATCCAGGGCGTCGATCTCGGCCGGCGCCGGCGTGGAACCCAGGCCGTAGGTCGGGCCCTCGGCCCGGGCGGCCGCAACGAGGCCGAGGAGCATCCCTGCGCAGGCCGGAATCAGAAGCGCTCGCCGATCCATTTCGCGATGTAGTCGAAGTCGTTTTTCACCGCGTTGTCGTAGCGGCCGTCGTAGGGTTCGCCGTCTGGCATGCAGGCCGTGCACGGCAGTCCGCCGTGGGTCGCGCCCTCGACCGCGATGAAATCCTTGTCCTCGCTGGCGGCGAAGTCGTAGATCAGCTCGCTGTTCCTGACGAAATAGTGTCCCGTCATCGCGGTGACGAGGACCGGCACCGAGATGTGCTGCACCATGCAGAGCGTCGAGTTATTGCTCGAACAGTAGTCGATGTCGGTCATCGAGTTCTGCGAGCGTATCGCGCGCACGCTCAAAAAAGAGCGCAGCGTCAGGAAGCGCGTCCCTTCCCAGAAGAGTTCGTTGCCTTCCGGGTCGATGTCGACGGGCCGCACGCTCGGTACCGGGCAGCAGTCCTCGATGGTCCCGTCGTTTTTGATCAGCTTGTGCGGCTTTGCGGTTGCACCGTCGATCGAGCGGTCCAGGCGCATCAGCCGGGCGATATCGGCACGCGGCACGACGAATGGCTCGTCGTCGGCGTGGCGCCCCTCACCTGCCTCGAGCCTGCGCATGCGCTCGAGCGCGATGTCGATCAGCTTGTTCATGCGTCGCGACTGGGCCTCGAAATACGTCTCCTTGAACTCGTCGGAAAACGCCGACTCGCCATCCGCGTTGTAGTCGTTCATCGGGTTGAACGGATCGAGCCGCGGATCGATCTTCGGTTCCGCATTGCCATTCAGGATCTCCTCGTCATTGACGACGGCCGGGTTCAGGCTCCGGAGCGCGTTGATGCCGTTGCCGAGGTGGGCGTCCCAGAAGATGACGCCGTCTGCGGGTGGCAGGTCCCTGATCGTGTCCGGGCATTTGACGAGGCGCTCGGGCACCTGGCACAGCGCCGTACCGTTTTCCGCGATCGCCTGGTAGAAGGCCATCGTCGGCCCGCCGCCCGAGTGGCCGATCAGGATCACGGTCTCGATGCCGGGCAGGCTGCGCAAGAACTCGATACCCTGCTTCACGTCGAGCGCGTTGTTCTCCCAGGGGATGCAAAGCGATTCGTTGTTGTGACAGCGCGGGTTCATGCCCATGGCCACGATGCCGCGCTTCGGCATCTCCTTAGTCGAAATGTGGGACATGAAATTCGAGTCGCGATGCATCGCAAGGGTCGCGACCGTCGGCTTCGGATACTTCTCCGGATCGGGCATGTAGAGCGCGCCCATCACCGGGCTCGGCGAAAACTGGACGAACTGCGGCGGGGGCGGATCCGCGCGACCCGTTGCAATGAAGCAGGTTCCGAGCAGGACCACGACTATGCTTCGGACTACGTTGTTTCGCATGGCACCCCCCGATGACGACAGCGAAATCCGATTCTACGCCGATTCCCATTCTTTCTGCTGAAACGACCGTTTCGGCGGATAATGGACGCGCCCGGTCCACCCGTGGTCCGGCGTCTCCATCGTCCGGGGTCACGAGGGATCGCGCAGATGCAGAAGACAGCGGCGAGACGCGCGTGCACGACGCTGGTCCTGAGCACGCTCCTTGCGGGCTGGCACGCGGAGCTCGCCGCCCAGGACGCCGGGCCCGGCTCCGCTGAACCCGCGGCCGGACCAACCGCTGGGGATGGCGACATCGTTGCCTACCCGGCGGCCTTTTTCGAGCGCTACCGCCCGAACTCCGCGCTCGACATGCTGGACCAGCTGCCCGGTTTCCGCCTTGCCTCGAGCGGCGAACTCCGCGGCTACGGCACCGACGTCGGCAACGTCCTCATCAACGGCCGCCGACCGAGCGCCAAGCGCGTCACGGTCGCCTCGATCCTCGACCGCATCCCCGCGAGCCAGGTCGAACGCATCGAGCTGATCCGCGGGCCGGTCCGCGACATCGAACTGCTGGGCGAGCCCGAAGTCGCCAACGTGATTCTCAAGAGCGACGTCCCCGCGGCAGTACGCTGGTTCGCGACCGCCTACTGGAACTCGGATATGTCGCCCTCGCCCTGGTTCAGCAATATCTCCGTATCCGATCGCTGGCGCGACGTCGACTACAACGCGGCGCTCGACATGTTCCGGGTGGCTTTCAGCGATCGCAACGACGAACGCATCGTCGACGACGCAGGGAACCTGGTAGAGACGCGCAACGAGGCGGGTCACGACAAGGAATTCGAGGCCAATTTCGATCTCACGGCATCGCGCCAGTTCGGCGCGACCGTGGTTACCTACAGCCACCAGATCGGCATGCAGGAAGGCAGCGAACAATTTGTCTCGCTGCGCGACCCGCTCGACGGCGAGCCCGGTTCGGAAGTCATCGACGGCAAAAGCGACGAGTTCCAGTACGAGGTCGGGCTCACCGCGGAGCGCCGGCTCAAACCGGCGCTCAAAGGCAACTTTCTCGTGTTCTACAGCCAGGAAGACGAAAACGCCGACACGCGGGAGCGGAGCCTGGACGCGGACGGCACCGAGACACTCGAGAAACGGAAAGACACCCACCAGGTCGAGAAGGAGGGTATCCTCCGGGCCGAGTTCGAATGGGCCGGCCGGCCGAATCACACCGTCCGCCTGAACGTCGAGGGCACGTACAACCAGGTCGCCAACGCGGAACTCCAGACCGAGAACGCCGGCGACGGGCCGGTGCCCGTGTTCGTGCCCGGCGCCAACACGACGATCGAGGAGCACCGCGGTGACCTGCTCCTGAAGGACATCTGGGCGTTCGGCGACTACGAGCTCGACTACGGGATCGGCGCGGAAACCTCGCGGCTCACGCAGACGGGCGACGCGGACGTCGAACGCAACCTGACCTACTGGAAGCCGCATGCCGAACTGAGTCACACACCCGATGAATCGCGCCGGACACGATTCCGCGTCGCGCGCGAGGTCGCGCAGCTCGTCTTCGAGGACTTCATCAGCGCGAGCCTGTTCGACGACGATGATCTCGCCCTGGGAAACCCGGACCTGGAGCCGGAAAGGACCTGGATCGCGGAACTCGGCTTCGAGCAACGCTTCGGCCGGGAGTCCGTGGTCAAGCTCACGTTGTTCCACCACTGGATCAGCGACGTCCAGGACTTCGTGCCGATCACGCTGACCGAGGAGGCGCCCGGCAATATCGGCGACGGTCGCCGCTGGGGCATGGTGTTCGAATCCACGCTCGCGCTCGACCGGCTCGGTCTCGACAGCGCACGTCTCGACGTCAATGCACGCTGGCAGGACAGCCGCGTGACCGACCCCGTCACCGGCGAGGAGCGCGTACTCAGCGCGACCATCTTCCGCGGCTCGCAGGGCACGATTTTCGATACCGACAGTGAATACGCCGCGACGCTCGACTTCCGGCAGGATCTGGAACGCGCGCGCTTCGCCTGGGGCTTCAACGCCACCTGGGAGGCCGACCTGATCATCTTCAAGGTCAACGAACTCGATACCCGTGACAAGGAGCCCGTCATCGACCTCTTCGTCGAGACGACCCGCTGGCTCGGACTCAAGATCCGCCTCGAGTACAACAACGTCCTCGACCGGGTCGAAGCACGGCAGCGCAACCTGTTCGAAGCCGAACGCGACCTGTCGCCGCTTCTGCGCCGCCAGCTCCAGGACCGCACCGACGGCCGCGAAATCGGCCTCACGCTCAGCGGCTCGTTCTGACCCTTGCGCCGGTAATTGTTTTGCGCCCGCCAACTTACTAGGCTGGCCTATCGGGTCCGCTTCGGTACGCCCCTTTGCGATACGTCCTCATATTCCTGGTCCTTCTGGCCGCTCTCTCTGCGGCGCCGGCATTCGCCGATCACCCGGTCGGCGCGGACGCGCACGAGCCGCCGGCCGAAGAAACGCAGCCCGCGCGGGTCGTCACCTACGGTGCCGCTTTTTTCGCCCGTTACGAACCCAACTCGGCGCTCGACATGGTCAGCCAGGTGCCGGGCTTCCAGCTCGACGACGGGCAGAACGTCCGCGGTTTTACGAACGCCGCAGGCAACGTCCTGATCAACGGCCAGCGGCCGAGCGTCAAGCAGGACAGCCCCGCTGCCATCCTCGGCCGAATCCCCGCGGGAAACGTCGTCCGTATCGAACTGATCCGCGGCCAGACGACGAGCATCGACCTGCAGGGCCAGCAGGTAGTCGCAAACGTCATACTGCGCGAGGACTCTCCCGCGACCGGGCGCTGGGAGGCCTACGTCTACGACAACACGGGTGACGACGTCATCATGCCGGGCGGCGGCATTTCGCTGGCCGATCGCTGGTCCGACGTGGATGTGAACCTGGGGCTGAGCGGCAACCGGCACGCACACAACACGAGGGGCAGCCGCAACTCCTACGCGCCCGATGGCAGCCTGCTCGAGGACCGGTCCAACGACGAGCTCAACAAGCACCTGACGGCGAGCGCCAATTTCAGTGCCGCAGCCGTGCTCGGCAAGACGCAGCTGCAGGTCAACAGCAAGCTGGGCTACGACGACGTGCACGAATGGCTGGCTGCGAATCGCGTGCCGCAGGACCCCGGCGAGTCCCCGTTCAGCGAGAAAATCGTCGAGGACCGCAGGCAGCAGGCCTTCGAGCTCGGTATCAGCGCAGAACGCGCGTTACGCCCTGCGCTGACCGGCAAGGCGATCCTGCTTTTCGCCGGGGACGACGAAGAGCAGGACTCGACCCAGCGCGTACGCGACGGGAACGGCGACGACGTATTGTTCCGGACATCGGCTGCCGAGACCGACGCGTCGGAATCGATCGCGCGCGTCGAGTTTGACTGGACCGGGATCGAGAATCACCACCTGCAGTTCAACGCCGAATACGCGTTCAATGCGCTCGAAGGCGCATTGATCCAGGCCGTCGACGACGGCACGGGTCCGGTGCCCGAAGACGTCCCGGGGGCGAATACGCGGGTCGAGGAATCGCGGGTCGACTTCCTCGTCGCCGACACCTGGCGCCGCGGCGCCTTCGAGGTCAACGTGGGGCTCGGTGCCGAGGCCTCCGAGATCACCCAGACCGGCGATGCGGACCTCACGCGCGACTTCTTCTTCGTGAAGCCGCACGCGGTCGTCAGCTATTCGCCCGAGCGGGGCAGGCAGACGCGCGTGCGGGTGGCGCGCGAGGTGTCGCAGCTCGATTTCAGCGACTTCGTCAGCGCCACCGTGTTCCAGGATGACGACCTGGCCCTCGGCAACCCGAACCTGCGCCCGGAGACAACCTGGGTCGCGGACGTGACGCACGAGCGCCGCTTCGGCGACATCGGCGTCGTCAAACTGCGCGCTTATCACGACTGGATCGACGACGTAGAGGACCTGCTCCCGCTGACGCCGGATTTCGAGGCGCCGGGCAACATCGGCGACGGCCGGCGCTGGGGAATCGAGATCGAGACCACGCTGCCGCTCGACCGCCTGGGCCTGAAAGCGGCCCGCCTCGACCTGAAGGCGCGCTGGCAGGACTCCGAGGTCACGGATCCCGTGACTGGCGGGGAGCGCGAGCTGTCGGTCGGCGGCGCGCGCATCTCGACGCGCGTGCCCTGGCAGGACATCGACGTCCGCTACCTGGTCCAGGCCGACCTGCGCCAGGACTTCGAGGTCGCCCGGGCCGCCTGGGGTTTCAGCCTGACGAGCCGGGCCGAACGGCGGCTCTACAAGGTCGATGAACTCGATGTCTACGACGAGGGCCTGATCCTGAATCCCTTCGTCGAGACGACCCGCTGGCTCGGCCTCAAAATCCAGCTCCGTGCCATCGACCTGCTCGCAAAGAACAAGACCCGGCAGCGGACGATCTACTCGGGCCAGCGCGGCCTGTCGCCGATCGAGCGCATCGAGCTGACCGACGTCAACCGCGGCCGGCAGTTCGAGCTCGTTTTCACCGGCAGCTTCTGACGATACGCGACTACCTAATCGGCGTGACGAGCGTGCCGATGCCCTCGATCGTGATCTCCACCGTGTCGCCCGGCTTGAGGTACACGGGCGGGTTGCGGCCGTTGCCGACGCCCGCCGGCGTCCCGGTCGCGATCACGTCGCCCGGCCACAGCGTCATCTTCGACGTGACGTAACGCAGGATGCGCGCCACGTCGTGGATCATGTACGAGGTGTTTGACTGCTGCATGATCTCGCCGTTGACGCGCGTCACGAGATCGAGGTCGGCGTGGTTCGGCAGGAACTCCTTCGGCACGATCCAGGGCCCCATCGGCGCGGCACGGTCCATGCTCTTGCCGGCGAACCAGTCACGCGCGTAGCGGCCGTCTTCCGGTGACTGCGCCGCGCGGTCGCTGACGTCGTAGAGGATCGTGAAACCGAATACGTGATCGAGCGCCGTCTCCAGCGTCAGGTCCTTCGCCCGTTTACCGATGACGATGGCGAACTCGCCTTCCCAGTCGATCCGGTCGCGCCCGGGCGGAATGACGTAAGGCTCGCGCGGCGCGATGATCGCCGAACGCGGCGACTTCGCAAACAGGAACGGGTCATCCGCGTCCGGATCGATGTCCGTCGCACCGCCCATTTCCGCCGCGTGCGCGCGATAGTTCTGCCCGGCCGCGAGCAGGTTCCACGGATACTTGACCGGCGCCTGGATCGCGACCGCGTCCGGCGCGTACGCAAAGGGCAGGTCCGGCACCCGCGGGCCGAAATGGTTGGCGATGTGAAACAGCCGCGGCTTGACGGTCTCCGACACCTCGAGCAGCGCCTTCATGTCGGTCGGCAGCCGGAGCGCCGGCGCCCCGGTCGCATTTTCGAGCGCGGCGTTCGCCGGCCCGAGGTCCAGCAACCGCTCGCCGAGCAGCATGCCGACGCGCTCGACGCCGCTCTCGCGGAAGGTCGCGAGCTTGAACGCGACGTCGGGCGATTCGGAATTGCCCCGCGGCGACTGCGCCTCGGCTGCAAACGCGGCGAGCAGCAGAATTAGGACGAACAGATTCGGTTTCACTGGCACCCCCCGGGACGCAGACGATGCGCCGCGACCATTTCAGGCGAAAGTTAATCGCCGATGCGTTGCTGGTATTGTAACCGGCGCGCTCTGTGTCGCGCTGCCCGCACCGGGAGACAGGATGAAAACCATATGCCACTTCGTCAAGCAATCCTTGCTGCTGTTATCACTCGTCCTGGTCGCCGCACGCGTCCCGGCCCAGGGCGATGCGCCGGCGCTGCCCGAAGGTGAGGGCCTCGGCATCATTGCCGTGTCGTGCACGCAGTGTCATGCCCTCGACCGGCTGATGAAGGTCGAGTTGACGGCGGCCGAATGGGAGAACGCGCTCTACGACATGATGGCGCGCGGCGCGATCGTCGAGCGCAAGGACCTCGCGACGGTGCGGGACTACCTGGTCAGGGCATTCGCCACCGACAGGCGGGAGGACTGAGCATGCGCAAACTCGTCAACGAACTGATCGGGGCGAATATCTCGCGGCGCGGGTTTTTGAGCGGCATGGCCGCGGCCAGCTACAGCGCCGTCGCGGCGCGCTCGGCGCTGGCCGCGGTCGAGCCGCTCCTGCCCGGCGCCGAGATGCCGGCGGACTACACCCGGCGCGTGACCGGCACGGGCGCCGACCTGATGCACGAGCAGATCCTCGAGGCCGGTGCCGAGTACATGTTCGTCGCCAACGGCTCGGGCCTGGGGCCGCTCTGTGATTCGCTGGTCCGCCGCCCGGGCCTGACGCTGATCCAGGCGACGCAGGAAGGCCAGGTGCTGTCGATCGCCGACGGCTACGCCAAGGTCTCCGGCAAAACGGGCTTCGGCATGTTCAGCCGCGTGGGCCTGCCGCACGCGAGCTCGAACATGTACAACGCGATGAAGGACCGCACACCGCTGGTCATGATCAGCGACCACGCCGACTCCGGCTGGGAAGGCCGCGACGGGCACGAGGACCTCGACGACTGGACCGAGGCCGTCAAGCAGTACACCAAGTGGCAGTGGGTCGTTCACGAGCCGCGGCGGATTCCCGAGTGGATGCGCCGGGCCCATA